>NZ_CP046605.1:1849218-2157421 GCF_023520795.1 Corynebacterium accolens
GCGTTATCGCCCGCGCCCTCCGAATGTTGTTCAGCCATGGTCTTTTACTGTAGTGCCGCGATTGCGAAACTGGGAAATTAGGACGGCACTGCGGTCCACGGCCCACATCAGGCACCAGGCCAGGCCAATCATGATGGGAACCACGATGATGACCACGATGATCATCTGTACCCACACGGGCGCCTGCACCAGGAACTGCGAAAATGCGCTGCTCACGTCAGTCAACCACTCCATGGGTCCTTATATTACTGCCCCACGGTAATCTGGCAGGTATGTCGAGCGCACAGATACCCGTCACCATTGCCACCCCATCTGGACGCATCACCGGCTTTAGCCGCGATGGCCTCTCCTACTTTCATTCGCTGCGCTTTTGCGAAATCCCTAGCCGCTTTTCCCCGGCGCGGCCGCTGGATGAGCCCCTCGACCAGGATGCGCGCACACCAAAACCGGATGAGGTAGCGCTCAGCATCACTGCCCCGGAAAACGCGGCGGATTGCCCCGTGGTGGTCTATATCCATGGTGGAAGCTTTGAAGGCGGCTCGCATGAGGACGAGCGGGTGCCAGGCACGGTAACGGCCCGCAAGGGCATCATCCAGGTCCAGGTGGGCTACCGCGTGGGCCTGGCCGGGTTCGCCCGCTTTGCCGACGATGAAGCGGACCGCTACCGCGGCATCGATGACTGCGTGCTGGCTTTGGAATGGTTGCAGGACAATATCGAGTCCTTTGGCGGGGATAAAACGAATATCACCCTGGTGGGCCAATCCGCCGGTGCAGCGATAAGCCTGTGGCTTGCCCGGCGCGATCACTACCGCGGCGCTTTCCGGCGCGTCCTCGCCCTATCGCCTGCCTATCCGCGCGATACCTTTGAGCAGCGCGTGGCGGGATTGCACAGGTACCTCTCAGTGCCCATCGAACAAAGCGCTTTGGAATCGCTCTCGCCCGAGGCATTGGAAAAGGGCTATAAAAAGTTCCGCAAGAAGCACCGCTATGACTTGGCCCTCGGCCCGGCGCCGATGCAGGCATCCGAATTGGCGGATATCCCCATCGTGGTGAGCTCCACCCGGGATGAATTTTACGATCTCCCGGCCGGCAAGCGCATCGATAATATGGCCCTGGGCAAGTTCATTTGTAACTACCTGTCCCAGCGCTTCGGCTTCCCGCACGGGCGCTACACGCAATGGCGCCAGCTCGCGCAGTACGTGGACCCGGACCGCCTCATGGGCCGGATGATCGGCGATTCCCTCGTTCGCCGCTGGACGGCGCAGGTGGCCTCTGGCGCACCGGGGCCGACCTGGATGATGGAATTTACGAGGAAGCTTAAGCCGGCGCTGCACTGCGATGAGCTCTACCCGCTCTTCGGTACAGACTGCGAGCTGAACGAGTGGCTCTGCCACTTCGCCACCACAGGCGAGCCGGGTTTCCCCAACTATGGCAGCGACCACCGCGTGCTCGAATTTGATTTGGATACCGGGGATCGGCGCATCGCCTATGCCACCTTGGATTACGTGGCGGCGGCGTTTTATGAGGAGGACTAATTGCTACTGCGCTAAAGACTGAAGCGCCGTGCGCAATTCGGCTTCCGCCAGTTCCTCGCACATCCACGGGCTAAATACCGCTGGCACGGCATCGGCCGCGGCGATAAGTTGGGCGGGATCGACCCATTCCCAGGAGTCGACCTCGTCCGGGTTCGGCTGCCACTGCGCTTGGGAGTCGAGCTCTACGCAGTAGACGGGGCAGATTTCGTTTTCCACCAAGCCGGAAGAATCCACCGCACGGTAGGAAAAGTTCGGCAGCACCACGCGCAAGTTGGATAACGCATCCGCGGGAATGCCTAGCTCGAATTCGGCGCGGCGCATAACGGCATCGGCAGTCGCCTCCCCCGGACCAGGATGCCCGCAGAAGGAATTGGTCCACACGCCAGGCCAGGTTTGCTTGCCCAGCGCCCGGCGGGTGATGAGCACCTTTCCTTGGCAGGTAACCCACGCGGAAAAGGCGAAGTGCAAGGCGGTGTCGGTAGTATGCACCTCGGATTTGAGGGCAGTACCAATGGCCTTTCCATCGGCACCCGCCAGGACTACCCGTTCCGTCATAGGTTTAGATCCCCCACCCAGGTGACGTTTCCAATGTGCAGGCGGGCATTCCAGAGGTTGCCCGGCGCGACATCGTAGCGGTATTGCAGGTTAACCGAGGCGCCCGCACCCAGCGGGTGATCCAGCCCCGGTGGTTCTACGCCGGGCGCGGAGTTTTCGTCATAGGGCAGGGCTTGCACCTTAGACCAGCCGCCATTGCCGTCGGCGCGCTCGAGGACGGGGTCGTCGAAGGCATCGGTAGGCAGGGCCATTTCGTTTTCATTCTTGAGCAAGATGGTCACCACGGAGCCGCCGGAATTACTATCCGTATACACTCCCTGCAGCTCCCAGCTAACACCGAGGCCGGCATCCTTGACAGGGCTCGCCAGGTTGGAAGTAACTTCCTTATCGTCGGTGTCTTCTGCCTGATAAGGCTTTTCTTCCGAGCTGGAGACGGTGATATTGTCCCCCAAACCGGTCTCTTCCGGCTGGAGAATGCTGCATCCGGCCAGGGTCACGGCGAGAAGGCTGACCACGCCTGCGCCTAAAGTGTGAGAAATTTTCACCGTGGATGGATCCTTTGCACGCGAAGATAACTTTATTTCTGCACAGATACCTTAGCCGAAAGCCCGCCCAAGGTATGCATCTGGGCTGCGCGCCGTGGCGTGTGGCATACTGGACTGTCTCTTTTAGGTACTCTCCCTCCACGCGTCTTTGAATTGAGCAACCCTCTATGAAATCCCTCGTACGCATTACCCGCAGCGCTTCTGCCCTGTGGCCCTATTATCTCGGCGTGTTGCTCGCAGCGACGGTCACCGCCGTCCTTGCGTTGATTTCACCCTTTTTCACCAGGGAAGCCACCGACATCATCGTTGAGGCGCTCCAAACAAGCGAGCCGCTTGGCGATGCCCTGCGTGCCGTCCTCTTCCTCACCCTCGCCCTCTTCCTTGCCGATGCCGCCAATGCCTTATTCCGCAATGTCGGCAGCTACATCGGCGATGTCATGGTCTCGCGCTTGCGCCAGATTTTATCCAACCGCTACTTTGCCAAGCTCTTGGCGCTGCCGCAGGGCTATTACGATAATCAGGTCACCGGCACCATCATCGCCCGGCTGGATCGCTCCATTGCGAATATCACGCAGTTTATCCAGTCCTTTGCCAATAACTTCTTCACGATGATCATCCAGACCATCGCGGTATTGGCCATTACCGCCTGGTACTACTGGCCGCTGACCATCTTATTGGCGCTGCTTTTCCCCATTTATATGTGGCTAACCGCGCTGACCTCGAAGCGCTGGCAAAAATTTGAGGCCATTAAAAACGAAAACATCGACCAAGCCAATGGCCGGTTTGCTGAGGTCATAGGCCAGGTCAAGGTCACCAAGTCCTTCGTCGCCGAATCCCGCGAGTTGGACCATTTTGCCCAGCGCTATGACACCGTGGTCGATACCACGCGGCCGCAGTCGCGCTGGTGGCACATGATGGATACCTTCCGCGGCATCGCCATGGCCATAATCTTTTTGGGCATCTACGCGGTCATTTTCTGGCGCACCCTCGAAGGCCACTTTTCCATCGGCGATATGGTCATGCTCTTGCAAATGGTCACCATGGCCAAACAGCCCGTATTCATGATGAGCTGGATGATCGATACGGCCCAGCGCGCTATCGCCGGCTCGCGCGACTACTTCAAGGTCATGGAAGAAGACCTAGAGCCCACCGCCTCGCGCGAGCTGGTCGCCGCCATCACGGACTCCGGCACCCCCGAGCTCAACCTCACCCCTATTACCCCATTGGAGCCCACGCCCGGCGCGCCGGTCTTTGCCTTTGATGATGTTTCCTTTGCCTATGAAGAAGGAAAGCCCGTCGTTACAAATATCTCCTTTAGCGCGCACGAGGGCCAGAAGGTCGCGCTCGTGGGTGAATCGGGCGGCGGTAAATCCACCCTGGTCAACCTGCTGCTGGGCCTGTATCACCCCTCGGCTGGTCACCTCGATGTGTTGGGCCACCGCGTCGATGACCTCACTGCGTCTCGCTTGCGCGCCTCTGTTGGCGTGGTTTTCCAAGAGTCTTACCTCTTTTCGGGCACCATCCGCGACAATATTGCCTATGGCAAGCCTGGGGCCACGGAGGAAGAAATCGTAGACGTCGCCAAGCGCGCCAATGCCCATGACTTCATTGAGGCCTTCCCGGATGGTTATGACACGGTCATCGGTGAGCGCGGGCTAAAACTTTCCGGCGGGCAGAAACAGCGCGTATCCGTCGCGCGCGCCATGTTGAAAGATGCCCCTATCTTAGTGCTCGATGAAGCCACCTCCGCGCTTGATACCAAGGCCGAGCGCGCCGTCCAAGCCGGCCTGGATGAGCTGATGAAGGATCGGACCACGCTGATTATCGCGCACCGCCTATCCACCATCGCGGATGTCGATACCATCATCACCCTCGAGGCAGGAAGGATTGATGAAATGGGCTCGCCCGCTGAGCTCGCGCAATCCGGCGGTATCTATGCCGAGCTACTCAAGCTCACCCAATCCAGCTCCGCGGCGGACCGCCGCCGGCTGAAAAAGTACGGCTTTGTCACCGGGGCCAATTCCCGCAGCGAGCACGGCGAAGAAAGTGAATAAATCCACTGGGACTGCTGCGCTTAAAGCGTTAAGCTTGTGTGCATGCAGTTTCCTAGCCTAGAAGAGTTGCAAGCCCGCGGAACCCGCAAGTGGACCGTCTTCGATGAAGACGTCCTCCCGCTGTGGATCGCGGAGTCCGATTTCCCCACCGCCCCCGCCGTCAAGAAGGCGCTGCAGGAGATGGTGGATAATGAAACCTTCGGCTATACCCCCTCCCCCAAGGCCTCGGGGCTGCGCGAGGCCGTCGCGGATTTCTATGCGGAGCGCTACGACTGGCGCCCCAATGCCGATCACATCTTCTGGATAGGCGATGTCGTCCGCGGCCTCTTGCTCGGCGTGCAGTACTTTACCCGCGATGATTCCCCCGTCATCGTGCCCGTGCCCTCCTACCCACCGCTGCTGGAACTTCCCCGCACGGCTGGGCGCGAAAAGATCGAAACCAGCCTCGAGCTAGAGGAAATCGAGCAGGCCTTCAAGGACGGTGCCGGTTCTATTCTCTTGGCCAACCCCTATAACCCGCACGGCCACGTCTTGTCGGAGGACTACCTCCGCGGGCTGGTGGAGTTGGCGGAGAAATACGATGCCCGCATCTTGGCCGATGAAATCCATGCCCCGCTGGTCTATGAAGGAAAGCATATCCCGGTGGCATCGCTAAGCGAGGAAGCAGCGCAGCGCACCATCACCGTCACCGCCACCTCCAAGGCCTTTAATACCGCGGGACTTAAGTGCGCGCAGATCATCTTTTCCAATGCCGCCGATGCCCAAAAGTGGAACGGGCTGACCGGTGTGGCCAAAGACGGTACCGGCACCTTAGGTGTGCTTGCAGCCGAGGCCGCCTACCGCCACGGTGGGGACTTCCTGGACGAGGAAATTGAATACCTACGCGAGACCCGCGACTGGCTGGTAGAAGAACTGCCGCAGCGCATCCCCGGGCTGAAGACCTCGCAGCCGCAGGCCACCTACCTGTTGTGGCTGGACTTTTCCGATACCGCTATCGCCGGCAATCCCCAGCCTGCTAAGTGGCTCCGCGAGAATGCCCGCGTCGCGCTCAACGAGGGCGATACCTTCGGCACCGGCGGCCCCGGCCACGCGCGGTTGAACTTCGCTACCTCCCGCGAAATCTTGGGCGAGGCACTCGACCGCATGGAAAAAACCTTCGCCGAGCTCGACTAGTTCTTACCTTTCTCCCCCGCCCCATCGCACCCGCGATGGGGCTTTTATTGCATTTTCACCATGCTTTGATTTCTCAACAGGTGGGCAGTAATATCTCATTACACGAATAGCCCCTATAGGGCTACAGAATTCGCATTCTCGTTCGCGTCGCCTGCCACCACGGCTCTCGGCGCGGCTGATGGTTTTAGTACGCAATGTTAAGGAGCCAGGATGGCTACCACCACTGCCTCAGGCACCCCCAAGAGCAAGGCCACCGTTGTCATTGCCTCGCTCATGCTCTTTTCGATGTTCTTCGGCGCCGGCAACCTCATTTTCCCGCCCATGGTGGGCGTATCCGCCGGTACCAACTTCTGGCCCGCCGTGCTGGGCTTCCTCGCCGCCGGCGTACTCTTGCCCGTCCTGGCCATCATCGCGGTCGCGATTTCCGGCCGCTCCGTGCGCGACCTGGGCGCGAATGGCGGCGCTATCTTCGGCGTCGTCTTTTCCGCCATGGCCTACCTGTCTATCGGCGCTTTCTACGCGCTCCCGCGCACCGGCGCGGTCTCCATGGAAACGGCGATTACTCCCCTGTTGGGTTGGGAAGGCACCCTGGCCAGCGGTTTATTCAATACTGTCTTCTTCCTCATCGCGTTAGGCCTTGCGTGGAAGCCCAATTCCATCATCGATACGCTGGGCAAATTCCTCACCCCGGCCCTGGTTGCGCTGCTGGTCATCCTCATTACCTTGGCCGCGCTGAATCACCCGCGCGATCCCCAGATGCCGACCGACGATTACGTTTCTTCCCCCATGGTCACCGGCCTTTTCGAGGGCTATAACACCATGGACGCGATTGCCGGCCTGGCCTTTTCCATCGTCATCGTGGGTTCCCTGCGCTCTAAGGGCTTTAAGACCCAAAAGTCCCTGGTGAAGGGCACCATCACCGCGGCGCTTGTCGCCGGCGCCCTGCTTGCCGCCATCTACTTGGGGTTGGCCTGGGTGGGCCAGACCCTGCCCGATGGCCAGTCCTATGATTCAGGTGCGCCGCTGCTTGCCGAGGCCGCCAATCTCACCATGGGTACCTTCGGCCAGGCCCTCTTCTCCGCCATCGTCGTCCTCGCCTGCCTGACCACCGCGGTGGGCCTTATCACCGCGACCTCCGCGTTCTTCGAGATGCTGGTGCCTAAGACGACCTACCACCTGTGGGCCTGCATCTTTACCGCGATGTCCATCCTCTTCGCCTTCCAGGGCCTCGACACCGTGTTGTCCATTGCGGTGCCGTTTATCACCTTCCTGTACCCACCGGCTATCTCCCTTATCCTGCTCACGCTTATCCAGCCGGCGGTCAAGAATTCCGTCGTGTTCTACTGGACCTACCGCCTTGCCCTGTGGGTATCGGTCATCTGGTCCGCCCTGACCGTCATTTCCGCGCAGGGTTGGGGCACTGCCGCCTTGGATCCCATCTTGTCTTTGGCGCCTGGCCAAGCGGTGGATCTGGGCTGGATTATGCCCACCGTCATCGCGGCCGTCATTGGCCTGATTGTGGATATCTCCACCAAGGCCGGCGAGAAGCACTCCAACTCCGTGACCGCGGCTGCCGATGCCGATGGCGATGCCGTCGTTGACTCGCCGCTCGATGCAGCGGCATCGCCAAAGAGCTAAGCTCCCTCCCTCCTTCTCTGCCCCGCCGTTGGCCCGCATTCCTCGGGTTCTGCGGCGGGGTTTCTGTCTGCGGGCGTACTCCACGCGCAAGAAGCACGGAATAGCGCTGCCCCGCGTACCGTTGCACTATAGGTACTATTCCCGCGAGAAAAAGGATTATTTTCCCATGACTGATCACGCGCCGCTTTCCGTATTGGACTTTTGCACCATCTATGACGGTGAAACCCCCGCCCAATCCATTAACCGGTCGGTGGAATTGGCCCAAGAAGCCGAAAAGCTGGGGTATTCCCGCATGTGGTACACCGAACACCACAATATGAAGTCCATTATGTCCTCCGCGCCCGCCGTCCTCATCGCGCACATCGGCGCGAAGACGGAGCGCATCCGGTTGGGCTCTGGCGGCGTGATGCTGCCCAACCACTCGCCGTACGTCATCGCCGAGCAATTCGGCACCCTAGAGGAGATGTACCCGGAGCGCATCGACTTGGGCGTCGGCCGCGCCCCCGGCACGGACATGAATACCTTGGGCCGTGCGCTGCGCCGCGATGGTCAATCCGCCGAGCGTTTTCCAGAAGACGTCAAAGAGCTCAACGCTTATCTGGAGGGCAAGGCCTATATTCCTGGGGTCAGCGCGGTTCCCGGTGCCAATACGAACGTTCCTATCTATATTCTGGGCTCGTCCATGTTCGGCGCTTCGCTCGCGGCAAAGCTCGGCCTGCCCTACGCCTTTGCCTCCCACTTCGCCCCGCAGCACCTCGAGGAAGCAACGACCTACTACCGGGAGAACTTCCAGCCTTCCGAGCGGTTTAGCAAGCCCTACGTCATCGCCGGTGTCAACGTCACCGCCGCCGATACTATGCAAGAGGCAGAAGCTGAGTACGAGCGCGTGTGCTTTAACCGCGTGAAGTCTTTCGCCGGCCGCGGCAAGTACTTGACCGACCAGCAGGTAGAGCAGATCATCGAGTCTTACCAAGGCCAGCAAATCCTGGACATGCTGCGCTACTCCGCGGTTGGCACCACCAAGGAAGTCACCGAATACCTGGAGAAGTTCCAAGAGCACGCCAAGGCCGATGAGCTCATGATTTCCCTGCAGTCCAGCTCACACGAGAATGTTATTAAGAACATGCACGTGCTTGCCGAGGGCTGGCAGCTCGATCCAGCCAACGTGGCGGGCACCCCGCGCTAAGCCCCCGCCTCGCTGCGCTAAACGGCGCCGGGCTGCACCGAGCGGGGCAGCCCTCAGCCGCACCATTCTGGCTGCTCAGCACCACCGGATTCGCCGCACAACAGCCGCTGAGATTGCCCTAATTAATGGTAAAATAAGCCCACCCCCGAATGGTTTTAGGGAGTTTATGTGTTGCATAACGCACACGTTATTCTTCATCCATGAAAGTATTACGTGCGCGCTCAGCGCTTGGCTGTCTCGCGATGGCGACAGCGCTGGGTACAGTAACAGCTTGTTCAGCGGGCCATACGGCGGTGGTAGATACCTCCGGCAACGAAGCCGCCCTAACGGTGGCGTCTAGTTCGGGGGCCACCTCGCTCGACTTCACCACTACCAGTGGGGCCGCCGCGCCCTCGGTGCTGATGGATAACGTCTATGAGACCCTGGTGCGCATCGATGAAGACGGGTCCATCACCCCAGGCTTGGCCAAGGACTGGGACATCAGTGAAGATTCGAAGACCTATACTTTCCACCTGCGCAATGACGTAACTTTTTCCAACGGCGATCCCTTCACCGCACAGACCGCCGCCTTTTCCATTAATTACGTCAAAAATGACTGGGCCAACGGCATTTCCTCCGCCATGGATCCCGTCGATAGCGCCACCGCGGTAGATGACCACACCCTCAAGGTGCGGCTGGACAAGCCGTCGAACCGCTGGCTGTGGTCCATGGGCACCACCATCGGTGCGATGATGTCACCTAAGAGTATGGACGACCTCGCAGCCCAACCTATCGGCACCGGCCCCTATGAGGTGGCGGGATTTTCCCCCTCGGAATTCGTCTCCTTGCACAAGCGCGATGATTACTGGGGCACACCGTCTGAACACGATGTCACGGTGCGCTACTTCCCCGATGCCATTTCCTCGGTCACCGCGCTGCGCTCGGGCGGCGTGGACGTCGTCTGGGGCGTGGGCAACCCCGAAATCCTCGATTCCCTAGATGATTCCATCGATACCAACGTTGGCACCACCAATGGTGAGGTCTTGCTATCGATGAATAATGACCGCGCCCCCTTCGACGATCCGCGGGTGCGCCAGGCCGTTTCTTACGCCGTCGACCGTCAAGCGGCCAATGACATCGTGTGGTCTGGCATGGCCACCGATACCGGCGGCGCGCCCATGGCGCCCACCGATCCTTGGTTCGAGGGCAAGAACTATTACGACTTCAACCCGGATAAGGCCCGCTCGCTGCTTGCCGATGCCGACGCTGAGGGCACCCCACTCACCATCACCGTGCCTACGCTCTACTATGCCCAGGCCATCTCCGAGCTGCTGTACTCGCAGCTTTCCGATGTCGGCTTCGACGTCACCCTCGAAACCGCCGAGTTCCCCGCCGTGTGGCTGGGCCAGGTTCACGGCGCCAAGGACTACCAGATGTCGATTATCTCCCACGTGGAGGCCCGCGATATTCCGGCGCTTTTTGGCAACCCGGATTACTACCTGAATTACGATTCCGCCCGCACGCGCGAGCTGCTCGAAAAGGCCGATACCGCAGCACCTGAAGACTATCCCCGCCGCATGACGCAGGTCGTGGACCAAATCATGGCCGATGCCGGCGCGCTTACCGTGATGAATATGCCGAATGTCGTTCTAACGCGCCACGGCATCAGCGGCTTGCACACCAATCAGGTCACCGACGCCATCGTGTTGCGCGATCTCACCGACGACAAGGAGGACCAATGAGTACCTCTCGGGCACAGGCCATAATCCGGCCGCTGCTACGCTTCGTTCTCACGCTTTTTATCGCCTCCCTCATCATCTTCGCGCTCATGCGCGCCGTGCCCGGCAACCCGGCGCGCGTCGCGTTGGGCGTTAATGCCACTGAGGACGCCATCGCCGAGCTCAGCGCAGATCTCGGCCTCGACCGGCCGCTCATCGCGCAATACGGCGAGTGGATGAAGGGCCTTGCCACCGGCGATTTTGGCAAGTCGCTGTCCTCGCAACAGGACATCACCCCGCTGGTTGTGGACCGCCTGCAGGTCACGCTCATCCTCATCGTCCTAGCCATGGCCTTGGCGCTGGCCTGCGCGATTCCCATCGGCATGTGGCTGGCGCATAACCGCAATTCGCGGGTTGCCGGCCTGGTCTCCGCGGGAACGCAGTTGGGCATCGCCGTGCCAAGCTTCTTGGTCGGCATCATCTTGGTGGCCATCTTTGCAGTCCACCTGGGCTGGCTACCGGCCAATGGTTGGGTTCCGCCGAATCGCGGCGTGGGCGATTTCCTGCGCCACCTGATCCTGCCGGTCATCGCCTTGGCCCTGGTCCAGGGCGCCATGCTCACGCGCTATATGCGCTCCTCGGTGATCGACGTTATGGACCAGGACTATATCCGCACCGCCCGCGCCCTGGGCGATTCCCCGCGGGAGGCCCTGCACCGCCACGGACTGCGCAATGCCGCCCTGCCGGTGCTCACGGTCTCTGGCCTGCAATTGACCTCGATGGTGGTAGGCGCCGTGGTCATTGAATCCGTCTTCGTCATCCCCGGCGTGGGATCCATGCTGCTCGATGCGGTCTCCGTGCGCGATCTGACCACGGTGCAGACCCTCGTCATGCTGCTGGTCACCTTCGCGCTGGCAGTAAACATGCTTACCGATGTCGCCTACCGCCTCATCGACCCCCGAATCAAGGCAGGTGACGCGCGATGAAAATGCGTTTTTCTGGTTGGCTAGGTGCCGTGCTCGTCGGCGCGGTCGTCGTAATCGCCCTCGTATCGCTGGTGTGGACGCCGTACGATCCCACCCTCGCCCAGCCGGGTAGCCGGCTATCCGGCCCCACCGCGGATCATATCCTGGGCACGGACCGCTTCGGGCGCGATACCGCCTCGCGCATCATGGCGGGCGCGAAAATCACCGTCTTCGTGGGGCTCATCGCCGTCGGCATCGCAGGTCTTATCGGCATCCCGCTGGGAATTCTCGCGGGCATGCGCCGCGGCACCTGGGTAGAAGCGGTGGTCATGCGCGGCGCCGACGTCGTCATCGCCTTCCCGGCGCTCTTGCTCGCCATCATCGCCGGCGCGGTCTGGGGCCCATCGACGTTGACTGCCATGATTGCCATCGGTATTTCCGGCATCCCGTCCTTTGCCCGAGTGGCGCGCTCTGGCACGCTGCAGGTGGTCACGCAGGACTATATCGCCTCCGCCCGCATCTCCGCTGTGCCGGGATGGAAGGTTGCGGTGCGCCACGTGCTGCCGAATATCGCGGGCCTTATCATCGTCCAGGCTTCGGTGTATTTTGCCCTCGCCATCCTCGCGGAGGCGGGCCTGTCCTACCTCGGTTTGGGCACCCCTCCCCCTGCTGCCTCGTGGGGCCGCATGCTGCAGGATGCCCAGTCGCTGCTGAGCACCGATCCCCTCCAGGCCCTGTGGCCGGGCCTCGCCATCGCCGCCACGGTCTTGGGCTTTAACCTGCTTGGCGATGCCCTCCGTGACGCCCTCGACCCCCGTATGAAAGGAGCCACGCGATGAGCCTTTTAAGCGTGCGCGATCTCAGCCTCAGCGCCTCCGAATCCTCCCTCGTCGGCCCGCTTAGCTTCGATCTCGAGGCTGGCGAAAAACTCGGGATCATCGGCGAATCCGGCTCCGGTAAATCACTGACCGCGCTATCCATCATGGGCCTGCTGCCCACGGGGATTTCCGCCACCGGCGAGGTCACCGTGGCCGATCATCAGATCATCGGCGCGCGGGATTCCGCCATCCGCCCACTGCGGGGAAAGACCATGGCCATGGTCTTTCAAGAACCCATGAGCGCGCTGGATCCCTTGATGCGCATTAGCGCCCAGCTCACCCACGCCGGTGCGCACGATATCGCCGCGGCCCTAGAAGAGGTCGACCTCGACGCCAACCTCGCCTCCCGCTTTCCCCACCAGCTCTCCGGCGGGCAGCGCCAGCGCGTGCTCTTAGCCATGGCGATGGCAGGCAGCCCCGACGTGCTCATCTGCGACGAGCCCACCACCGCCCTCGATGCCACCACGCAGGACGGGGTCCTCCGCGTCATCGAGCGCGTGACCGAACAACGCGGCACCGCCCTGCTTTTTATCACCCACGACCTCAACGTCATCCAGCGCATGTGCCCGCGGGTGCTGGTCATGCGCGATGGTTACATCGTGGAGGAAGGCCGCACCGAGCGCGTGCTCACTCAGCCGCGCCACGCCTATACCCAAGAACTGGTTTCGGCCTCGCAGCCGCCAGACTTCGCCCTCACCCCGGCGGGTGGGGAGAAGGAAGTGGTGGTGCTGGAGGGCATCGGCAAGCAGCATAGCTCCCAGGCCGCGCTGGCGGGAATCGATCTCCGCGTGCGCCGCGGCGAGCGGCTCGGCATCGTCGGTGGCTCCGGTTCCGGCAAAACCAGCCTGCTGAAGATCGTGGCGGGGCTAGATGCCCCCACCTCTGGAACTAGCACCGTGGACGGGCGCGTGCAAATGGTCTTCCAAGACCCGCAAGGTTCGCTGAACCCGCGGCTGAAGATATGGAAATCCATCGCCGAGGCCATGCCCGGGCGCCTGCCCAAGTCCGAGCAGCGCGAGCGCGCCGCCGCCGCGTTGGAAGAGGTGGGCATGTCCGGCAAGGCGCTCGACCGCTTTCCCCACGAGTTTTCCGGCGGGCAGCGCCAACGCATCTCCATCGCCCGCGCGCTGTGCGGCGAGCCGGATATCCTGCTTGCCGATGAAGCCGTCTCCGCCCTCGACATGTCCGTGCAAGCCCAGGTGCTGGAATTGCTCGCCCGCCTCATCGAGGACCGCGGGCTGACCCTGCTTTTTGTCACCCACGACCTCTCCGTGGTGCGCGGGCTCTGCGATAGGGTCGCCGTGCTCAACCGCGGCGAGCTCGTCGAACACGGGCCCACCGAGCGCGTGTGGTCGAAGCCCAAGAGCGACTACACCCGCCGGCTCATCGCCGCCGCTGGGCAATAAGCTCGCGCAGCGTAGGGTGGTTGCGGTAGAAGTTTCTAACGAAAGGAGTCCCGCAGGCTCGTGAGCACCGACCACCCTATCCCGCAACGCCCCAGCACCACCCAGTTGCTGACCGCTTTTAATACCGCCTCCGTGCGCTGGCCCGGTGCCCTGCGCGCGGCCTTGGCGCTGCTGCTTCCCGGCGCCTTCGCCCTGCTCACCGGCCACGACTACGCCATCCTGCTGCTGGCCACCGGCGCCTTTGCCGTGATTTTCGGCGAGGGCCACCCCTTTCGCACCCGGCCCCGCGTCATCCTCACCGCGGGCCTGGCCCTGACCACCGTGGCGACCGTGGGCGTGCTGGTCGGCCACCTCATTTTCGTCCCCGGGCACGGGCACTGGTGGCTGCTGCTCGCCGGATTCTATTCCCTCTTGCTCGCCGCGCTCTGCGGCTTTACCCAGAACGCGCTGCGCCTGCCGCCGCCGGGCGCCTTCTTCCTCGTCTTGGTCGGCGGCGGTTCGGTGATGCTGGCGCGGACGGATACGAGCGTCGGCCAGCTGTTCTTCTGGTCCCTAACGGGCGTGCTGGCCAGCCTGATTCTGGGCATGGCGCCCGCGCTCATTGATGTGCACGGCCCCGAGCGCCGCGCCGTCGCCGGCTTGGAAAAGGCCACCGCGGCGTTTGTCTCCGGCGAGGACGATTCCCTCGCGCGCCACCACCAGGCCCAAACGGCGCTGTCGACGGCCTGGCAAGCGCTTGCCGATGCCGGCATTATCCGCGGTGGCCGCATCATCAACTCCGCCGCCGCGGGCCTGGTGGATCGCACCTTGCAGGCCCAAAGGCGCATCGTCGCGCATAACCGCGCGCTGGATTTGGGATCTTCTTCGGATCTGCTGACCGATTACGCCACCGATGTGGATCCGCACCGCACCGCCATCCCGCACACCCGCCCCACCGGGCGCTACCGCATCTACCGCGCCGCGGTGCGGGATTCGCATGCCATGGTGACCACGCAGAAGATTGTGGTCTCCGCCGCTATCACCACGGTGGTCAGCCTGTCTTTAGGTTTTGACCGCCCCGACTGGGGCGTGGTCTCCGCCTTCCTCATGCTGCAGTGGGGACCAGACCACGTTGCCGGCACCGTCCGCGGCATCCACCGCATGGCCGGTTCCATCGTCGGCGTCATGCTGTTTTCTATCTTCCACTACTTCGGCGTGTCCGGGTGGAGCCTGCTGCTAGCCCTCGCCGCCTGCCAATTCTGCGCGGAGATTTTCGTGGCCAAGAACTACGCCATCTGCGTCATCTTCTCCACCCCGCTCGCGCTCCTGATGGGCAATTCCGCGCAGCGCCCCCTCTGGCCCACTATCCAGGCGCGCATCAGCGAGGTCCTAATCTCCATCATCGTGGCCACCATCGTGCTGTGGCTCTGGCAGCGCTCCGCGCCCGTCCGGAACCAGCACCGCCTGCAAACCCGCGCCATGGAATCCATGTCCACCCTGCTCGGGTTGCTGTTTATCAATACCCCCGAAGAGGTCCTAACCAGCCGCCGCGACCTGCAATACGAGTTGTTATCCGAGCGCCGCGCCATCCAATCCCTCGCCGCCGATAACCCCGCCACCGCGCGAGAATTGTGGCCGCGGCACATCGCCATCCAGCACGCGGGGTATTTCTTACTCGACTATTGCTCCACGCACCCGTTCAGGATGGCAAGCAGGGAGGAGCTAGATGGCATCGTCAAGCAGATTCACGCCGCGCATGCCCAACCGCGCTAGCTTGTGGAATGCGCTGTGGTGCTGAACAATTAGGTCGGACCCCGCCGATCTAAGGACACCGTGACTTCTTCCTCCCGCGCCTACAAGCGCTCCCTCGAACCGCACGATAAGGGCAGCGCCGTCGGGCTCTACCCGCACAATATGCACCCCGGGCTGGTGCCTGGCATCAGCGTTGAGGACCAACGCAACCGCTTCGGCCTGGATAAATCGTTATTTTCCATCACCGCCTTCCTCATCGTGGCCTTCATTATGTGGGGCATTACCATGCCCGATAACCTGGCCGCCGCCTCCTCCACTGCCTTTAACTGGGCCATCACCAATACCGGATGGTTGCTCAATATCACGATGCTGCTAGCCACCGTGACCATGGCCTATATCGGGTTCTCCCGCCTCGGCCGCATCAAGCTTGGCACGGATACGGAAACGCCCGAATTCAGCTACTTCAGCTGGGTAGCGATGATGTTTGGCGCCGGCATCGGCGTCGGCATCTTCTTCTACGGCCCATCCGAGCCGCTATCGCACTACCTCAGCCCTCCCCCGCACACCGTGGATAATGGCAGCTCCGTCGAGGCACTGCACCAGGCAATGGCCCAGTCGCACTTCCACTGGGGCATTTCCCCATGGGCGGCCTACGCCTTAGTCGGCGCGGCCATTGCCTATTCCTCCTACCGGCGCGGGCGCGTTCCCCTCATTTCTTCCATCTTCCAGCCGCTCTTCGGCTCCCGTGCCACGGACGGCCCGCTGGGCAAGCTTATCGATGTCATGGCGCTTATCGCCACCCTCTTCGGCACCGCCGCTACCTTGGGGCTTTCTGCTATTCAAATCGGCCAGGGTGTCAGTATCATTCGCGGCGCGGGCCCCATGACCAATTCCGCGCTCATCATCGTCATCGCCGTGTTAGGCTGCGCGTTTATTATCTCCGCGGTCTCCGGCGTCGCGCGTGGCGTGCGCTACCTGTCCAATATCAATATCACCTTGACCTTGGGGCTTGTAGCCTTCGTCTTCTTGGTCGGGCCCACCCTATTGCTGCTGAACCTGATTCCTTCGGGCATCGTGACCTATATCGATCAATTCCTGCCCATGATGGCCAAGGGGCTATCCTGGGGCGATGAGACCATTGAATTCCAGTCTTACTGGACGGCGTTTTACTGGGCCTGGTGGATTGCGTGGACGCCGTTTGTGGGCATGTTCGTCGCCCGCGTCTCCCGCGGCCGCACCATTCGCGAATTCGCCGCCGTGACCATCTTCGCCCCCCACCGCCATCTTGGCGCTGGCCTTTACCATCTTTGGCGGCACCGCCATCACCTTTAACCAAGACGGCGTAGAGGGCATCGACGGTGAATCCTCCAATGAACAGGTGCTCTTTTCGATGTTCCAGGATCTTCCCCTTGGCACCATCACCCCCTTTATCCTTTTGGTCATCCTCGCGGTCTTCTTTGTCACCTCGGCTGACTCCGCATCCGTGGTCATGGGCACCATGTCCTCCAAGGGCGATCCAACCCCGAATAAGCTCATCGTCATCTTTTGGGGCCTGTGCATGATGGGAATTGCCATCGTCATGCTGTTGACCGGCGGCGAAGACGTGCTCACGGGCCTGCAAAACCTCACCATCCTAGCCGCCTTGCCCTTCTGCCTCGTGCTGCTAACCATGATGGTGGCGTTCATCAAGGATCTGCGGTCTGATCCAATGTTTATCCGCCGCACCTATGCCCGTTCGGCAATGGACAATGCGGTCATGCGCGGCATCGCAGAGCATGGCGATGAGTTCGAGTTCTCCGTCCAGCACGCCGAAGACGGCCGCGGGGCCGGCCATGACTTCGATTCCGCCGCAGACCGCTACACTGAGTGGTACCAGCGCACGGACGAAGAAGGTCGAAACGTCGATTATGACTTCGAAACCGGCGAATGGTCCGATGGCTACGACCCAGAGGAGGAGAAGTAATGGGTCTTCCCAGCGACGTCGTCCTCGACGGCTACACCCTCATAGAGCAGCACGAGATTGACCACGAATTCTTATTGCGCGGCTCGCCGCTTAGCACCAACACTCCCCTGCTCTTCGCACTCACCATCGCCGGCATCGTACTCGTGGCCTCCAGCATATTTCTACGCGGGCGCGGGCGGGTCATCGCCGGTGTACTGGGCGCGGTGCTCACGGTCAGCAAGCTATGGTGGATGCCCTTCGCCTTGGCGCGGCGCTTCGATGACGGCCAGGTCTTCGGCTATACGCTCAAGTACTTCCCGCAGTACTGGCCGGTAGCCTCCATCATTGTCGGCGCCATCGCGCTCATCGGCCTCGGCTCTGCCGTTATCCGCCGACATTAACATTATTTCTGCACGCCGGCGGCCTCGCGCATGGCCTTGGTCTGCGCGGAAGGGTGCTCGTTTTCGGTGGCCAGTCGCTCGAAAGCCACGGCGGCGAGCGCCGCCGCTTGCATGCCGAGCACGGAGTCATCAAAACGCATCATCGGCGAGTGATTCCACTCGCGCTGGTTTTCGGGCGTCGAAGGGTTGGCCGTGCCCATCCACATAAACGTGCCCGGCACTTGGGAAAGGACATAGCCGAAGTCCTCGGACGCCATCATAGGGGCCTCGAAGGGCTGCATGTTTTCCGCGCCAAACATCTGCCCCCACAGCGTGGCAGCGAATTGGTTCTCCCGCGGGTTCGTCTTGGTCGTGGGATACAACACCTCGAAATCCACCTGCGCGGTGCACCGGTGTGAGGCAGCCACCGAGCTAGAGACCTCGGTGATCATTTGGCGGACGGCGTCGATCTTTTCATCGCGAAGCACGCGCACCGTCGCCCCCAGCGCCGCGCGATCCGGAATGGCGTTATACGCACCATTGCCCGCCCATAGGTTGGTCACGGTGATCACGATGGGCTCCAGCGCGTCGAAGCGGCGCGTCAGCGCGGTCTGCAGTGCCATCTGGATTTCCGCCAGCGCCGCGACGGGGTCGATGGCATCGTGCGGGCGGGACCCGTGCCCGCCCTTGCCCAGCACCGTAATGGTCAGGTTGGACGAGCTTGCCATCATCGGCCCGGGAACATAGTGGAACGTACCCCGGTCCTGCGGGCCCACGTGCAGGCCGTAGGCGGCGATTGGGCGTCGGCCAGCGGCATCGAGCACGCCCTCTTCGATCATCGGCTGCGCACCGCCCGGGCCTTCCTCGCCGGGCTGGAACATAAAGGTGACATCGCCATGCAGCTCCTCGCGGTGCTCACAGAGCATGCGCGCGGCCCCAATCAGCCCCGCCGTATGCAGGTCGTGGCCGCAGGCGTGCATGTATTCATTGATCGACGCAAAGGGGCTGCCGGTCTGCTCATGCACCTCCAACGCGTCCATGTCCGCGCGCAACAGCACCGAAACCGGCCGCTCGCCGCGCTTGCCGCCGCGCAGCACCGCCACCACGGAGCTAAGGTCCTGCCCCACATGAATCTCGAGCGGCAGTCCCTCGAGCGCCTCGAGGACCTTTTGCTGTGTACGCGGCAGGTGCAGCCCGATTTCCGGGTGGCGGTGCAAATCGCGCCGAATGTCCTGCAGGTCCTCCACCATGTTTTCGCCCATGTCCTGAAAAATCTCCGTCGCCGGCTGCTTGCCGATGCGCGCCCTTGTCACCGGCAGCGGCGGCAACTCCTGCGCCTGGCGCGGGACGGACTTACGGCCGGGGTGGTTGGGGCGGACAATTTTCGTGGGATCAGTCATGTGGGCTCCTTTACTCGCTGTCGTATTCGACAATACCGCAGGTTATCCACAGGGTGAATGGGCGTCGAGGCGTCAGGTGTGACGCGTGGGGCGAGTTATCCACAGGCGGGGCGACGCAGGCTTTCCCGCGGGTGGACGGTGGCTTAACCTCGCAGGCATGACCCGCTTGCAAGACTACGCCCGCCAATTAACCTCGCCGATGGAGCTTCTCGGCGAGGTCTTCGGCCTTGCCGAGGCGGACCTGCGGCGGCTTGGCATTTCCCGGCAGGAATCGCGCGAATTGCTGCTGCTTGCCGATGCCTACTTCGGCCCCACCTCCTTTACCCGCCGCCAGCGCACGTGCCGGGCGACGAAGCACTGCTTAACCACGCTCAAGTTGATTGAAAAATACGTCTCCCGCACCAAGACGAAGCGGGATGCGTGGGCGCTGCGGGCAGAGTTGTGTGGAACTTCGGGGGACATCGACAAGCTGGCGCGCACTCGGCTCAAGGAAATGTATCCTCCCCGCCAGCCCCAGCGCGGGGTGCGCATGACCCGGCGCAAAGGCGGGCCCTCCACGCTGTCTATTACTGGAGATTCCGATTTCATCGCCGACCTGCACTCCACCATTGGGGAGGATTCCCCGCTCGAGGCCGTCGACCGCATCTTCTTCCGCGGTGGTGCCACGCGCCCGGTGGCTAGCACCAATATCGTCATCCACCTCGATGAGCTGGATGAGATATTAAATGGTGGCGGCGAAGAGGTCACGCTGCAGATGACCAACGGTGCCGAAATTTCCGGGGCCAAGTTGGTGGAGAAAAAGCTTGCCGAGGTTGGACTTGTCACCCTCATCCATCCCTTCGAGGGCCCGGTCAACCTCTATAGGACCTCGCGGTTCGCCTCTGAAAAGCAGCGGCTGATGGCCGCTGCCGAAAACCCCTCCTGCCCGTGGGCGGAGTGCAATTATCCGGCCGATAAATGCCAAGTCCACCATCTCCAGGCGTGGAAGCACGGCGGCGAGACGAATATGGACAACCTGACCATTGCTTGCCCCTATCACAACGGCGTCAACGACGATGACCCGCACGCCCCGCCGGTGCGCGGCCGCCTGCATCGACACCGCGGCCGCATCGAATGGCTTCCGCCCTGGGCCTCGCCGCCCGGCTAGGTGCCGCCTTTACTTGATTCGAATGAGCCGGCCCCGAGCAGTTCTGGGGTTCCTAAGTAAGTGGCGCCTTTTCCTACCGTTGCTCTTCTCATTGCCGCCGATAGCAACCGCTGGTTTAGCGGTTGCCGGTTTGGCATGCCATAAGCCATCTACCCTGCGGCCCGTATGCTGTGAGACCCGTGCGCCGTAAGGCTCGTGCGTCGTGGGAACCGTGTGCCAGAAGACAGGGCGCCCTGGGATCCGGGCGCCGTGGGATCTTTGTGCCGGGAGAACGGTGCACCGGGAGACCCTGTGCCGACGGTGCGTTGTGGTGTGCCTCCATCGCTGGGTGCTAAGTCAGGGCCTTGGCGCGGTGATAGATGTTCACGAGCGACCAGTGGCTAGCTGGGTAGGAGGTTTTAGGCTTCGAGGAGGCTGCGGCCGAAATAATCGGATTCATCGGTGATGCCGGGAAGCGCATAGAAGTAGCCGCCGCCGTAGGGGCGGATATAATCAGCCAGCGGTTCGCCTTCGAGGCGTTTTTGCACCGTAACGAATTGTCGTTCCAGGTCCTGCTGGAAGGAGATGAAGACCAGCCCCACGTCGAGGGTGCCATTATCGCGCACGCCGTTGTCGTAATTATAAGCGCGGCGCAGCATAAGTTGGTCAGCGGTTTCTGGGGTGCGGGGGTTGGCCAGGCGGATGTGGGCATCGGTGGGAATGACATCGCCGGTGGCATCATCGAGGTAATCTGGTTCGGCGTGTTCATCGCCGCCCGATAGCGGGCCGCCGGTTACGCGGTCGCGGCCGAAGATTTGCTCCTGCTCGGCGATGGAAATGCGGTCCCAAAACTCGGTGTACATGGCAATAAGCCGCACCGCCATATAGCTACCGCCCGCGGCCCAGGCAGGCTCATCCGAACCGGCCCATACGAGCGAATCGTAGTCATCGGGGCCAGGATTGACGATGCCATCCTTAAACCCCAGGTGATTGCGCTGCGTGCCCGATGGCCGCGGGGAATTCATATAACCATTTTGCCGCCAGCGCACCGCCACATCGCCGCGCGTATGTCGCAAGATATCGCGCAGCGCGTGGAGAACGGTATCGCGTTCATCGGCGCAAATCTGCAAGGCTAAGTCACCGTGGCACATTTCTTCTTGCAGGGAGTCATCGGCAAATGCTTCCATCGCGCGCAGGTGGGCGGGCTTGTGGGCGGCAAGGCCGAAGCGGTCATCGAAAAGCGAATCGCCCACTGCGAGGGTGATGGATAAGTGATCGGCCGGCAGCTCTGGGCCCAGCTCGCCCGAATCCATCGCCGGGTAAGCAATGCCATCGGGCGCGGGCGTGCCACCAGCGGTTAAGATGCGCGCCCTTTCACTTAGTGTGCGCAGGAGCTTGTCCAAACGGGCTTTTGTCTTCACCTGCACGTCCAGCGCCACTATTTCCGAGTACTTCTGCGGGGGATTGATGATGCCTTGCTGGTGTTCGCCGTGAAAATCCAGCGCGCCCGGGCGATCCAGTGAATCGGTGGATTCCAGCGGAAGCGAGGTGGGCTCGGCTCCTGCTCCCGGGGCTGCGCCGACGGCCGCGGAGGCGGCGAGGCCAGACAAAAAGGAGCGGCGGGAAAAGTTAAACGGGCACGGCACTAGTTCATCCTCCGGATAACGGTCATGGTGGCAACCGGGGCGAGCAGCTCATTCGCCTTGGCGACGCCCGCCTGCAAGCGCAAGCGGTCCTCCTGCGGCCAGTCCGCAAAAGCGACGCTAGACGCACCACCGTATTTATCGTCGAATTCCTCAGCAAGGGAGTCCAAATCCGCGAGCTGATCATAGATGGGAGCGGTGTCTAAACCGCGATCCTCGACCAAGGAGCGCACGGGATCCAACGTCACCCGCGTCGATGTAATAACCCCGCGCAGGGCGGCAGGCAGGGCATGGGCGCCGAAATCGCGCTCGCCGCGCAGGTCAAAGCGCTCGAACTCCTCCATCACCTCATGCGCGCGCAGCCCATAATCCGGGGCGGGGATGGCGAAATGGGCGGTATCGAGGGCGTGGGCGGTTTTGTCGGTGGCATCGGCAAGCGCGGTGGCGGGCAGGGCGGCATCGCTAGGCGGGCGATTGGACCACAGGATGCGCTCGATGTCTTCGTAACCCTCCAAATCCGGGCCCGGCCACTCCGCGCTGGAATCGTCGAAGGAACGGTAATACTCCAGGTAGTCGAGGTAGGCGGCTTTGGCGGCGGAGCGGGAGGAGGAGGTGGCATCGGCAAGCGCATGCGCGCGCTTTTGCAGCTCCGGCACGCGCTCTTTCTGGTTTTCTGCCTGCTTGATGGACACCGCGGCAACCTCGTGATCCGTAATGGGAACCATCTTGGGCGCGTTGCTCACCGTGGACCCCGTTACCGTGAAGGCGTCCGACTCCACGGCGGAGTCGTTGTGAAATACGCAGGTCAGGTGGTAGGTTCCGTCCTCCAGCTGCGGGTTCCACTCGCGCACGGCAGGGGTGCCGATGCGCTCGAGAACCTGGTAGGCATTGCCCTTGTCATCGGAAACGTAGACCGTGAGGGCAAGCCCGGTGGTGTTATTGATCTTCCATTTCGCCTCACCCTGCACGTCCTCAGGCGCCGGGCAGGAATACACATCGCGCACGGCGAGCTCGCGCGTGGGTTGCTCGTCGCTGTGCCCGGCGAGCCTCGCCTGGGCAGCCGTTTGCGGGATGGAAAGCCCAACGGCGAGCGCGAATGCAGTGGCGAAACGGGAAATCTTCATAAATTAGAATGGCAGGTTCTTCAAATCAAGGCCGGGGTGGCCGCTCATGAACCAGCCGATGATACCGGCGGCGATGCCCAGTGCGGCGAGGATGCCGATGATGCCTGCCTTGGAGGAACCGGATGCGGCGTGGTTGGTGTCCGGCTGCTGGGCTTTATCCAGCGTGGTCACGGCGGGAACGCCCTGCTCGGTAACCTTGGTGTCATTCATACCATCGACAACCGGCTTCAGGTTGGTGCCAGCGCGCGAGGTGTCGTCGACGCGCTCGACGGAGCTGTAATCCTCCGCCACCGTGCCATCGGTTTCGTTGAGGAAGAGCTTCGGGGCTTTCTCCGCGGCGGCGAAGTCGAACATGCCGGTGAGTTCACCCGCGCGGTCATCGAAGGCATCCCCGCCCAAGCGGCCGAGGCCCCAGTTGTCCTGGATGAACTTGGTCACCGAGGTCTGCTCGGTATAGGTGGAATCGATGTGGTTGGTCTTGGCGTAGGGGGATACAACTAGCAGCGGCTGGCGGGTGCCGGGGCCGCACTGGCCGTTCTTATCGCCCTTGATGCCTACCTTTGCGGCAGCGGCGGTGCAGATTTCTTTATCTTGGTGCGGGTCGGCGGAACCATTAAGGATTTCCGGCGCCTTGTGGTCGTACCAGCCATCGGAATCGTCGTAGGCGATGACGACTGCGGTGGAATCCCACTCCGGGGAGTTCTGCAGCTCGTTGATGTAGTGGGTGATAAACGCCTGCTCATCCAGCGGGTTGGAGTAACCGGCGTGGCCATCCTGGTAGTTGGCGGCCTTGAGGAAGGACACGGAGGGCAGGTTGCCCTGCTCGATGGCGGTATCGAAGTCCGCGAGGTCGTACTGGTGGTTTGCCTGGTCGGTCTTGCCAATCATGTCATCGCTGGACGGGGCCAGGTGGTGCGGGTTGGCGGTAGAGGCGTAGTACTGGAACGGCTCGTGGTGCGGGTTGTAATCCGTCTGGTTCTGGCCGGTCAGCGTGGTGTGCGAAGAACCGCAGCGGGCGCGGGAGTCCTTCGTCGCCTCATCGGTGGGGCGGAATCCGCCTTGGAACCAGCCCCAGGTGACGTCCTTATCGTTGAGCTGGTCACCGATGTTCTTGGAGTGCATCGCGGTGACTTGGTTGGTACCGGCGGAGGACTTATTGGAGCAGTCATCGAAAAGCGGGTCTGGGTCGCCCACGACGGTGGCGGTGCTGCCGTCCTCGGATACGCCGGCCAGGGCGTGGTTCTTGCCATCCTCGATTTTCTGCTGGTCGCCCGTGGCTGGGTCGTGCATGGTGGCATCCGCGACGGTGCCGGAAATCAGGTTCAGCGCGCCCGGGGTGGAGGGTCCGAAGATAGTGGAAAAGCTGTTGTCATTCAGCGCGAAGTTCTGCGCGTAGTTCCACAGGCCGGTCACGGTATTGCCGTCGTAGTATCCCATGGTCATGCCGGGGGTGGCGTACGAGCCTTCGCCATACTTATCGATGTCCGTGGACACCGTCTCCGGGAACTTGTCCATCTTGCCGCCGTTGTAGGCTTCCTGCTCATCGGCGTAATGGTGGTTCTGGTCCGTGGTCACGGCGTGTTCGGGAGCGATGCGGAAGGGCTTGATGGAGTTGGGGTTCTTCTCCCCCAGCAGGTCAGTATTTTCGAGGTTTTCTGCCCGCGGGGTATCGTCCTTGGCGGTGAATTTGGGGGCGGGCTTCTCGCTGCCCTGGAGTTTCTCGTCGTCGTTATTTGCGGCGTGTGGGTAGGTGCCAAAGTAGTGGTCGAAGGAAATGTTTTCGGAGTAAATGACCACGACGTGATCGATGGGGGTCTTGGTTTCGGCCTGCGCGATGCCGGGAACCAGAGAGGTTGTAGCAGCAGCTGCGGCGCACACTGCCACAGCGCGAGAGCGAAGCTTCATCTTATTTTCCGCCTTAAGTCGAGTGAAACAAAGAGGGAGAAAGTGGCTGTGGCTCGCCGAAGAGTCATCGGTCGCTTTCGAATCGAAATTAAACGCCGCCCACCTATAAACCGCAAATACTCAAAAAGGGCATTCCTGGTCTCAGGAATGCCCTATAGGTGCAGCTCAACCTCGCTTTTAGGCGGCGGCCACCGCGGAGATTGTTAACTGAAAGTTAAGGTACTATTACGCTGCACTTTCCAGTGCCTAGTCGTCCCCATCGGTCGACAGCGCCGCCACGAAGGCCTCCTGCGGCACCGACACGGAGCCCAAGGTCTTCATGCGCTTTTTACCCGCCTTCTGCTTTTCCAGCAGCTTGCGCTTACGCGAGATATCGCCGCCGTAGCACTTGGCCAGCACGTCCTTGCGCATGGCGCGGATGTTTTCGCGGGCGATGACTTTGGTACCAATGGCCGCCTGGACGGGGACCTCGAATTGCTGGCGTGGAATCAATTCCTTTAGCTTCTTGGTCATCTTATTGCCGTACCACTGGGCGGAATCGCGGTGGATAATAGCGGAGAAGGCATCGACCGGGTCGCCGTTGAGGAGGATATCCACCTTGACGAGGTCCGATTGTTGCTCGCCGGCCTCCTCGTAGTTGAGCGAGGCGTAACCCTTGGTGCGGGATTTCAACATGTCGAAGAAGTCGAAGATGATCTCACCCAAGGGCATGGTGTAGCGCAGCTCCACGCGGTCTTCGGACAGGTAATCCATCCCACCCATCTGGCCGCGCTTGGATTGGCATAGCTCCATGGTCGGGCCGACGAACTGCTCGGGCACGATGACGGTCATGGAAACAATGGGCTCGTAGACCTCATTGAGCTTGCCTTCCGGCCAGTCCGAAGGGTTGTGAACCCAGCTTTCCTCGCCATCTTCTGCCACCACGCGGTAGGTCACGGACGGGGCGGTAGAAATCAGGTCGAGACCGAACTCGCGCTCCAGACGGTCGCGGGTGATTTCCATGTGCAGCAGGCCCAAGAAACCACAGCGGAAGCCGAAGCCAAGGGCGACGGAGGTCTCGGGCTCGAAGGTCAAGGAGGCATCGTTAAGCTGCAGCTTTTCCAGCGCATCACGCAGGTCGGGGAAATCGGCCTGGGAGATGGGGAAAAGCCCGGAATAGACCATCGGTTCAGGGTCCTTGTAGCCCTTGAGCGGGGTTTCGGCGCCGCCATGGGACCAGGTAACGGTATCGCCCACCTTAGTCTCGCGCACGTCCTTCACGCCAGTAATGAGGTAGCCCACCTCGCCGGGGCCCAGGCCATCGCACTTTTGCATCGTGGGCGAGACGATGCCGATTTCCAGCAGCTCGTGGTTGACGTTGGTGGACATCATCGTCACCTTCTGGCGCGGAGTGAGTTTGCCGTCCACCATGCGGATATAGGTCACCACGCCGCGGTAAGTGTCATAGACGGAGTCAAAAATCATCGCGCGCGCGGGCGCATCGGGCTCGTACTCCGAGGACGGCGGCGGCACCAACTCGCAGACCTTATCGAGCAGCTCAACCACGCCTTCACCGGTCTTGCCCGATACCTTCAGCACTTCCTCGGGCTCGCAGCCGATGATATTGGCGATTTCCAGCGCGTACTTATCTGGGTCCGCCGCGGGCAGGTCGATCTTATTGAGCACCGGGATGATTTCCAGGTCATTTTCCATCGCCAAGTACAGGTTGGCGAGGGTTTGGGCTTCGATGCCCTGGGCGGCATCGACAAGCAGGATGGCTCCCTCACACGCCTCGAGCGCGCGGGAGACCTCGTAGGTAAAGTCCACGTGGCCGGGCGTATCGATCATCTGCATGACAATCTGCTCGCCTGCCGATGCCCCCGATTGCGGCACCCACGGCAGGCGCACGTTCTGCGCCTTAATAGTAATGCCGCGTTCACGCTCGATATCCATATTATCGAGGAACTGGTCACGCATATCGCGCTCCGCAACCACCTTAGATAGCTGCAGGATGCGGTCTGCCAGCGTCGACTTTCCGTGGTCGATGTGAGCAATAATGCAGAAGTTACGGATCCGGGAGGGATCCGTAAACGTCGTGGCCGCAAAGTTTTCAGACATACGTCTACAATAGTCGACATGAATTCCGGCATGCTCACCCGTCTGCGCGAGGCGCTCGGAATCAGCGAGCGCGAGCCCGTGGACTCCGGCCTCAACCGCATCAACTCCCAGTTAGGGCTGGACAGGTCCACCCACAGCCACGAGCCGCGCAAGGCCGCCTCCATCCAGGTCGAGGCCACCGCGGCGCACCCCCGTTCCATCTTCTTCTCCCCCGATATGGATGGCCAGGCCGATTCCGGCGAGGTGGTGTGGGTGTGGACGCCTTCGGAAGGCAAGCAGTCCCCTCCCCGCGAGCGCGCCATCTTGGTGGTCGGGCGCACCCGCACCACGGTGACGGGCCTGCTCATTTCCGCCAACCCGGAGCATGCGCTTGACGATGCCTGGCTCGAAATCGGCTGCGGCGAGTGGGACGCCTCTGGGCGCAATTGCTGGGTGCGCTTGGACCGTTTATTGGAGGTTTCCGAGGAGCAGGTGCGCCGCCAGGGCATCCTTTTCCCAGAACGCAGGTTCGAAAGGATTGCCAACCGCTTGCGCTCGCGCTATCACTGGGCGTAGTTCTGCGGCGCGGCGCCCGCAGACTTGGCTGGTGCGCGGTTGCGCTGCTACTATGTGCAAGTTACTTACTTTCCGGGCGCGTTGGTCGGGGCGGGCAGGACCTTGGGTTCGCTCTTCGAATACCAGCGCCGAGCGCTCTCCTCGTTCTTAGCGAGGGGATTCGCGGGACACGTCCGGCGGGTTTGTTTCTGAATCAATCATCTTCGATTATCAAGAGGTATTTTCATGGCTAATATCAAGTCCAAGCAGAAGCGCGTTCTGACCAACGAGAAGTCTCGTCAACGCAACAAGAGCGTGCGTTCCGCGGTTCGCACCGAGATCCGCAAGTTCCGTGCGGCCGTAGAGGCGGGCGACAAGGCTGCAGCAGAAAAGCAGCTGCGCGTTGCTTCCCGTGCACTGGATAAGTCCGTTTCCAAGGGCGTCTTCCACCGCAACGCTGCTGCTAACAAGAAGTCCGGTTTGGCCACCGCCTTCAACAAGATGGACTAGTAACTAGCCTTCTTGTCTCCCCCGAGCAAAGCGCTGCCTGTGTGCAGCGGCTTGTTTGGGGGATTTTTATTGCGCCGGTTTTGTTGCGTCGGATGGACCTAGGCTAGGTCATCGTCGAAGTAGGCCTCGAAGATCTTGCCCGCATCCGCGTAGGCCACCGATAAGGATGTCCGGCCATGGGTTTCCACGAAAGTCTGGATGGCGGTTTGAAACTGCGTGTGGATGATATTGACCGTCGGAATGAGCCTCGGATCCGAGGCCTTCCACCCTTCGCGCGCTTGCAATGCCCGGCGGATGTGCATCATGACGCGCTCGTTTCGGCGCCAATACATGGACAACAACTTCCCGTCTTGGGAAAGCGCCTGGGCGGTCAATTGGGAAATCTCCGGGAAATGATCGTTGCCCACGGCGTGATCAAATTCCGCATTCGCCATGATCGCAGAATCCTCCCGCAGGCTACCCGTGGGCAGGCCAGCGGCGAAGTTCTGCAATTGCTGGTCGAACTTTTCCGAAACCTCCGGGCCCAGAACCGCCGATTCCTTATCCTTGACGTAGTTAAAAAGGGTGCGCCGCGATATCCCTACGTCTTGTGCAAGCGTTTCCATGGTGAACCCGTCATACCCGTGGTCAATGACGAGCCGCAGTGCTGCGACGCGGATTTCTGAAATGCGCGGCATACTCTCTCCCCTCTTTCCCACGACCCCGTGGGAAACCCAACTATTCAATCCCCTTAAACATGAGATTTTTCTTCACCTTATAGTCTTTCTCCCCGCCAAGAAAAACCGACCCTTGCTAGGCTTCCCTAACCACCACAAAGCGCTGAGGTTCCCGCATGTCAACGCGGAATTCTCGGCCCGTAGACAGTCAACCGCGGGGATATTTTGCGCCGGAGCGCCGGTACATGTGAGCACGCAGGACGCGCGGCACAGGAAGGCAGGGGCGCTGGGCTTCTCCCGCGCGGGTGCTAGCGCCGGAAGCAGGGCCCAGGCAGCTCTCCCCATGCAGGCCGATACTCTTCAGCACGCCGAATTGCACCTTTATGGGCTAATATGTTCGAAAGGGCGATGGTGTTCGTGTCTGCGGGGGCGGCTAAGATAAGTCACCAATGAACAACGTCAAGCCTCTGGTGAAATGGGCCGGCGGGAAACGCCAGCTCTTGCCGCATATTCACGCCGCCCTGCCCGCTGGGACGCCGCGGCGTTATTATGAACCCTTCATCGGCGGCGGCGCGGTTTTATTTTCGCTCACCCCGGCCTCTGCGCGGGTCAATGACCTCAACTCGGAGCTGATTAATTTATATGAGGTAGTGCGCGAAGGCGTCGACGAGCTCATCAGCCTGGTTTCGACGTATCCGAACGACGCGGACTTTTTCTACCAGCTGCGCGCGGTGGACCGGGATGCGGAACGGTTCGCGGCGCTTTCTGCCACCGAGCGCGCCGCGCGGACGCTGTATCTGAATAAGACCTGCTATAACGGCCTGTACCGGGTAAATTCCGCGGGGCAATTCAATGCGCCTTTTGGCCGTTATAAGAACCCCACAATTTGTGATGCGGATACGCTGCGCGGGGTCCACGAGTATTTTCGGGACAATGACGTTACCTTCACGCAGGGCGATTTCACCACGGCGGTGGCAGGTGCTGGTGAAGGAGACTTTGTCTATTTCGATCCGCCCTATGACCCGGTCAACGTCACCAGTTCCTTTACCGGTTATCAAAAAGGCGGTTTTGACCGCGCGGAGCAAGAGCGCTTGAAGGCGGTGTGCGATGATCTCGATGCCCGCGGGGTGAAGTTCCTCCTGTCCAATTCCGCCACGGAGTTCATCCGCGAGCTCTACGCGGATTTTTCCATCGACACCGTGGCGGCCACCCGCGCCATCAATTCCGTGGGATCGCGCCGCGGCAAAGTAGATGAAGTGCTCGTGCGCAACTACGAGGTGGGCCATGAGTAAAGCACCGAGCGCACAGGAACAGCGGGAGCTTCGCGCGCTGTTCGGTGTCCCTGAGGGCGAAAAGCTTGGCCTCGATGATTGGGGATGGCTGCGCATTCTAGCCTCGGGGTGTGGCGAGCAGCTGGAAGAAAAAGGGTACTTCTACCTCACGGCCAAAGAGCTAAAGGAGCTTTCCGGCCGGGAGCCGCGGCTGATGGCCAAGCACGACTTTTCTACCTCGCGGCCGTGGATTTTCAAGGAATTGGGGCTTGGGATCCTTCCGGTTAGCCGCAGCGAATACTTCGTTGGGCCGTTGGACCTGTACGAACGGTTCCCGGACCCGACCCACGCCGGGCCGAGTTCTGTGCGCACGTTGGACATGCCCGCGGGCCTTGACACCCTCGATATCGAAAGCGTGAACTCGGAATCGATGGCGTTGAATGTGGCATCGGCAAGCGGCATGCTCGAGCACTTCTTGGGATGCGAACCATTGCAGGCCACCGTCGCCGGGCGCATGTCGTCGCTGGAAATGACGATTCCAGTGCCGGATCTGGGGCTGACAGTCAAGGTCGACCGCGCGCAAATGGAAATCGACGGCGGCTTCGAATCGCTCGAGCATTTGGTGCTGGTGGAGGCGAAAAATCACATCTCCGAAGATTTCAATATCCGGCAATTGTATTTTCCGTACCGGCGCTTCCAGCAGTGGCTATCTAAAGCCGTGGTGCCCGTGTTTTTGGTCTACTCGAATGGCATCTTCCACCTGTATCGGTACGATTTCAGTGATCCCGCGGATTTTCGCAGCATCGCGCTGGTAGACCACGCCCGCTACGCCTTGAGCGCTTCGCACCTCAGCGTGGAGGATGCGCTGGGCATCATTGCCTCCGTCGATACCGAACCGGAACCGGTGGGGATTCCTTTCCCGCAAGCCAATAGTTTTGAGCGCGTGGTCAACCTGGTGGAACTCATTGCGCAACAGCCGATGAGCAAGGAGGAAATCGCTGAGGTATACGACTTCCATCTGCGCCAGGCAGACTATTACGCCAATGCGGCGTGCTACCTCGGGCTGCTGGAGCTTGCCGATGCCCACTATCAGCTCACCCCTCGCGGCGAAAAGGCTATCGCGCAGCCGCGACGCGATGGGCGCAACGCTGCCCTGCTGCGCGCGTTGGCGGCGCGGCAAGTATTCCGGCAGGCGCTGGAAATGAGCCTGCAGCGCGGGACGGTGGCCGAGACGCACGAAATTGCGGCGGCGATAGAAGGGCTCGGCCTGGGCGCTGCCACGGCGAGGCGGCGGGCCTCGACGGTGGCGCGATGGATACAGTGGGCACTGGATGTGGTGGCAGAGGGCGATCCGGAAACCCTGCCGGGGCTTTAAGCCACGAGTTGCTGGACGCCGGCGACCACGAGCGCGAGGCCGGCAACGATGAAGAACAGGCCCGATCCGATATCGATCCACGGGCCCGCGGCGATGAGCTTGCGGCGCACCGCATTCGTGGAAATCACCGTGGCCACCACCAGGAAGAAGGCGAAAGCCGATAATGCCAACGCCAGGGTCAGCGCGATGGCCAGCCACAACGGTGGAGATGCCGGCAGCTGCGGGGCAATCATAGCGGCGAGGAAAAGCACGATCTTCGGGTTAGACAGGTTCGTTGCCAGCCCCATTTTGAACGAGTGGCGCAGCCGGCCTAGCTTGGCCTCGGCGTCCTCCAGATCAACGGGTGGGTTGGTGCGCTGTTCGAGGCCACTGCGCAGCGCCCGCCACCCCATGAAAACGAGGAAGCTGCCGCCGATGGCCTGGACCGCGCCTAAAATTCCGGGGAAGGCGGTCAGGAGGGCGGCTGCGCCAAAGACCGTAGCACCGCACCAAAACAACACGCCGATTTGAATGCCCGCGGCCGCAGCGATGGCATGGCGGCGCGACTTGGTGGCGTAGCGAGTGACCAGAATGATATCTGGGCCTGGGGAGGCTACGCCCACCAGGTTCATCAGAAGGATAGTGAAAAAAGAAGTCCAGCTCACTGCGCGGACTCGCCTTCCAAGCGCCCGAGGAGATCCTCGCGGCCAAACATGCGGGCTGAATCGATGGCGGTTGGTTGCCCGGCGGTAGCGGAGGCGCCGGCGTTTAGGAGGGCATCAATAACCGCGTCTTCTTTTTTGAAGATCGCACCTGCCAGGGGCGATTGGCCGCGATCATTGAGCAAGTTTACGTCGGCACCGGCCTCTGCTAGCGCGGCAACGAGATCTGCGTGGCCGTGGTAGGCGGCAAGCATGAGAAAAGACTGGCCGTCTTGGTTGACCAGATTGATATTGACGCCTTGATTAATATAGTCCAGCAGATCCGGGTTTCCCTCCCGCGCCATGTCAAAGAGCCGACCGGCGAATTCTTGCACTTGTTCCTCAGACATGGACTCTAGCTTAACGTGCCAATTCCGCGACTCGTTTTACGGCCGCCTCAACGGCGAATTCGGGCTCACCACCTTGGCCTTTAACGGCGGCGTCCAGTTCGGAGACGAGGATGACGGCGGCGGTGATGGCATCAGCTGTCCAGCGCCTAGCCACCGGCTGGGTCATTTTCACCACATACGGGGCAAGCCCTGTTTGGCTGGAAAGTGTGTACTGGTCCCCGCGGGCGGAATACAGGCGCGCGACGGCCCCGACCTTATTGGCCAAAGCCGCAGCGATGGCCACGGGGCTGGCTCCGAGCTGGAGGGCGCGCCGACAGGTGGAAACGGCAGCCTCGACGCGGCCGGCGACGGCGGCATCGGCAATGTCCCAGTTGGCTACCTCGGCCACGCCGACATAATAATTGCGCACCGCTTCCTGCGTGACATTGCCACCCGTATCGGCCACGAGCTGGGAAATGGCGGAGGCAAGTTCGCGGAGGTCGGAGCCGACGCCGTCGAGAACAGCGTGCACGACGTCCGGAGTGGGGCGAACACCGTGGGAAGCAAACTCGCGGGTGGCCCATTGGCCCAACTCATTGGGGTAGAGCGAAAAGACCTCGTGCACCTCCGCAATCTTGCGGAGTTTCGCCACCAGCTCCGGCGCCTTCTTCTTTTTCTTCAGAGTCTTTGCGGCCACGGAATAGACCACCACCATGGTCATGCCCGGCGCGGGATTGGCGCAGGCGCGCAAGATGATATCGACCACCTCTTTCCCGGCGCGTTCACAGTCCGTGATGACGATGACGCGGTTATCGCCAAACAGCGACGGGCTGGTGGCCTCTAAGATTTCGCCCTCGGATACCTCGGAAGCCTTGAGAGTCATCAATTCGGGGCGATTGCCTTCGCCTTCGGTCGCGGCCTTGTGGATAGTGTGGCGGGCGCGTTCGGTGAGGAATTCATCGTCGCCGAGAATGAGGTGTACGGGAGGCATGTCCATCATTTTAGCGCTAGGCGGCAAGCAGACCCAGACAAGCGATAACCCCCGCCAAGGTCAGCCATGGCCGGTGATAGAGCAGCCCGGCGATGACCCATCCATATGCGAGAAGCGTAAATAGCGGGTGGGCGGTGATGGTGACCACGGGCAGGCTGGCCACGCCGTGGGCGATGGTATTGATCCACCACGCTGCGGGTTCGATGAGTTTTAATAATCCCGCGGCGATAATGCTCAAGGGGCCTAGCTGCGCGGCGATGGCCGCGAGCAGCCCTACCACGGTAATGGGTGCGGTGGCGGGCGCTACTAGGACATTGGCGAGGACCGAGACGACGGATACCTCGCCGGACATGAGGGCGATAAGCGGCAGAGTGAGGATATCGGCGGCAATCGCCACCGCGATAGCGCGCAGAAAGATGGCGGGCCAGCCGGTGACCGCTAGATGGGAATAAATAAGCGGGCTTAGCATGACGATGCCGAAGGTCGCCGCGCACGATAGCGCGAAGCCAAAATGCACCGCGAGGTCCGAATCCACGAAAAGGAGGGTGAGGATGCCGAGGCTGAGCGCGTGGATGGGTTCCATGGTGGAAGAGTGCAGCACCGCGAGCAGGCCTACTACCCCGGCGACGGCTGCGCGCTGCACCGACGGTTCAAGTCCCACCAAGATGACATAGGTGGCTAGCGCGGCCAAGGACACCGCCACCCTAGTGCGCGGTCCGGCGGCACACGCGGCGCAAACGATGGCGGCGAAGGAACAGACGATGGCCACATTGGCACCAGACACTGCGCTGAGGTGCGATAGCCCGGTATCGATGTAGAGTTCGCGCTCGGCGGGGCTTTGCAGGGAGGTATCGCCAAGCACCATGCCTGGGATGAGCCCCTGGCTACTCGGGCCTACCGCCTCTAGTACGACCGCGCGGAAGTTATCAGCCACCTGGGCGGCCCAGCCGGCCAAGCCCGAAGGGGGCGCGTCGATACGCAGATGGGAGGCGTTGGCTATCACGGTTCCCACTCCGGGTTGGTCGGACTCGGAAAGCTGTACCGCGGCCGTGACCTGCGTTCCTGCGGGTGCGCTAAGCGGCTCGGGGCTAAAGACCGGAAGCTGCGCGGGGTAGCCTGGGACATCGAGCCGGATGAACCAACCGCCGGTGCTCGTTTGGGTCGGCGCGGTGACCACGCGGCCGGTAATCTCGCGGCCGAAATCGAAGGCGGCCGCTCGCGCCTGCCGCACGGCGGCTACGAAGGCGGCGGCGCTGGCGAGCACGCCGCAAAAAATAGCTTGGCCCCAGTGCCGAGCGAGCAGGCATATTCCTACGACACTGCCGATGCACGCCACGGCCCACCCCTGCCCGAAAACCAGCACCGCGATGACCGCCACCCATGCGGTCAGGGCGCCGGGCAGCAGACGGAGTTCTTTCATCGCGGCGTGGCCTCTTCTGCCTACAGCTGCACGTCATCTTTGAGCTTGGCAAACTTGGCAGGCCCAATCCCGCTGACCTCGAGGAGTTCCTCGACGTCCTTAAATCCCCCGCGCTCTTCGCGGAAGGAGACGATGGCTTCCGCGGTGACCTCCCCTACCCCGCTGAGATCCGTGAGTTCGGCGGCCGTGGCGGAATTCAGGCTGACTTTATCGCCGCCGGAGGGTGCTGCGCTGGGGGCATCGGCAAGCGCGGGGTCGGGCGGGGCGCCTTGGGGCAGGACGTGGAGCTGCTGGCCATCGGCAAGCCGCTGCGCTTGGTTGAGCGTCATGGTCTCCGCCTCCGGCAGGGGTGTGGCTGCGGCGAGGGCATCGGCGACGCGGGCGCCGGGCTCGAGGGTCTTCAGGCCGGGCGCTGCAACCTCGCCGACGACGGATACGACGATTTCGCTCGCCTCCGCGCTGGGCTCGGCGGTGGTACTGCCCATCGCTGCGGGCTCGGGCATGCCGGACTCATCCGAATTACGGGAGCTCAGGCCCAGCCAAATAATGACGCCCACCACCACCATGATGGCTACCGCGCACGCCTGCCAGCGGCTGATGCGCACGCGCGGGCGCGGGTAATCGACGCGGAGGAGTTCTTCCTCGCCGGTGGGTTGGGTAAATTCGCGGAGTCGTTCGCTGATTTTGGGAGACGCCATAGCTCACAGGCTAGGAAGCCCCCGCGTGCGGTGCGGGGATGTGGGCGGAGGCGCTGTGGATAAGTCGTTGCGGGACGCAACCAAACGGGCTGAGGCGGGGCGGTTATCCACAATCAGGGGCCCACAGGCCGGCCAGCTTCGCGCGTGCGTGCGAGGGCCTAGGAGCTAAATACGGCAGATACCCCAATGGCGGAGGGGCCGGCGTGCACAGCGAGCACCTCAGTTAGGGGCGTGGTGATAAAGGACGTGCCTTCTGGCAGGGCATCGCGCAAGAGGCCCTGCAGCTTGTCCGCCGCCTCGCCAGCCTGGTTGTACTGAATGGCGATGAAGGCGGGCTCCCCGGTAGCGCGGGCGGCGATGATCTCTACCACCTTGGTGAAAGCCTTGGTTTGCGTGCGGGTTTTTCCCACCAGCTCCAGCTTGCCGTCCACGATGGACATAATCGGCTTGGTGGCTAAAAGCGCGGTGGACAGCATGGCGGTGGCCGCGGACATGCGGCCCGAGCGACGCATGTCCTCCGTGGAATGCAGGTACACCCAGGTAGCCGCGCGCTCGATGCTATCTAGCGCCGCCGCGTGGCATTCTTCCAGCGCTGCGCCGTGTGCCGCCTTGGTGGCAGCCGCCATCGCCGCCGCACCCATGACCATGCCGGCCGAGCCGGAATCGATAACGCGCACCGTATCAGGAAAAACCCCTGCCGCAGCCACCGCCGCCGACCACGTAGATGAAAGCTCCTTGGACAGGTGGATGGCGATCACGCCATCATCCTGTGCCTTTTCCATTTCCCGGCCGTAGGCCGCGGCCAATTCGAGGGAGGACAGACCCGAGGTGGTGCGCAGTTTTCCGCCCTTGTCCTCGCTATCCATCACGTGCAGGTCAATGACGGTGATATCGAGTTCTGCAGCAATCTCTGGGGGCAGGCTGGCCGCGGAGTCAGTAATGACGCGAACGGTCACTAGGTATCTGCCCCTCCATCACCGGTGACCTCGCCCCCCATATTCCACCCGTCGAAGTACCACTGCGCGCTCGCCACCGTCTCTGGCGTGAATTCCAGGGAGGTCACGGGGGTTTCCGGGTTGAAATCCGGGCGGGCGGTCAGCTGCGACCAGTGGGTATTTTTCAGGCCGGATAAAATGCCGTACTGGCCGTGATCCAAGCCCAACAGGTGGCACGTGAGCGCGGAGATTGCACCACCGTGGGCGACGATGAGCACGGCGCCGTCATCCCAGCCGGAAAATTCCTGCATGAGCTCGTCGATGACCGGACGAGCCCGCCGCGCCACATCTACGCGGGACTCGCCCTCCGGCGGGGCCCAAGTGGGATCGTGGCGCCAGATGGCGCGGGCGCCGGGAAATTCCGCATCCACTTCGGCCGAGCTCTTGCCCTGCCACTGCCCCAGATTGGTCTCGCGCAGGCGAGGGTCCGTAGAAAAGTCTAAGCCGAGCGATTCTGCCACCACCCGCGCGGTTTCTCGCGCGCGCTGCAAATCGGAGGCGACGATTTTTACCACGCCCTGATCCCGGAGCAGGCGCGCGGCGGCGCGGGCCTGTTCATAGCCGACATCGGAAAGCTCAGTATCCAAGTGGCCCTGCATGCGGCCGGAGGCATTGTAGGTGGTTTGTCCGTGGCGGATCAGAATCAGGCGGCGGCTCATGGTGGGGTTAAAGCTCCTCGTCCTCGCCAGGGGCCTTTTGCGCCAATGGCAGCTCATCAATGGAATCCACGGTGCGCGGATTGACGCCATTGGTCCAATCGCCGGGGCGCTCGGGCGGCTCAATGCCCTCGATCTCCACCAAGGGGCAATCGTGGTAGAGGCGGTCGAGCCCATAGTGCTCGCGCTGGTCCGTGCGCTGCACGTGGATGACGATATTGCCATAATCCAGAAGCACCCAGCGGTTTTCGCGGTTGCCCTCGCGGCGCTGCGGCTCGAAGCCCTGGGCCGTCATCTGGTCCTCCACCTCATCCACGATGGAGCCGACCTGGCGCTCATTATCGGCAGAAGCCAGCACGAAAACCTCGGTGATGGCAAGGACATCGGAGACATCAATTGCCGCGATATTGCTTGCTAGCTTGTCCTGTGCGGCGTGCGCCGCGGTTGCCGCCATGCGGCGGGCGAGATCAGAAATAGACAATGTATAAAAATTCCCTTTTCGCGTCTGGTGAGGAAGTGTCTTTTAGCTGTCTATTCTTGCACGTTCGGCGCGATTGTGCCCAAACTTGAACTATAAAGGTTTATCCGGCTGCGCAGAGTACAGGTTATTTTTGGTGATGTATTGCACCACCCCATCCGGAACCAGGTACCACACCGGGCGGTTTTGGGCGGCGCGCTCGCGGCAATCCGTAGAAGAAATGGCCATAGCAGGGATATCGATGAGGTTGATATCTTCCCGCGAGCCGGCCGGCAGCATATCCGTGCTCAGCTCGTAGCCCGGGCGTGTAACGCCCACGAAGTGCGCCATGTCCAGCATCTCTTCCCAATTATGCCAGCTCATGATGGATTGTAGGGAATCCGCACCGGTGATGAAGTAGAACTCGGCGCCCGGGAAAAGCTCGCGCAGATCGCGCAGGGTATCGATGGTATAGGTAGGGCCCTTGCGGTCGATGTCCACGCGGGAGACGGTAAAACGCGGGTTGGAGGCCGTTGCCACCATGGTCATCAAATACCGATGCTCCGCGGCCGTGACCTCGCGGGAGGCCTTCTGCCACGGCTGGCCGGTGGGAACAAAGACTACGGTATCGAGGGCAAAGCGGTGCGCCGCCTCGCTGGCGGCGACCAAGTGGCCATTGTGGATTGGATCAAAGGTGCCGCCCATGATCCCAATGCGCTGGGAATTGGTCATGGCTGGAGAGTATAGCCGCTACCCTGCTGGGGCGTTAAGCCAGCCAGCCACGGTATCGGCCACGCGGGCATTGTCCTGTTCCACTGCCGCATCGCCCTCGCTATCGCGGAAATACGAAGCGTGGTGGGCGGCCTTTGTGGCCAAGGCGTCTTTGGCATTGCGCAGGCTGAGATCGCAGACGAAATCGCCGGCGAGGCAGTAATCGATGCGGCGATCGGCTGGCAGTGCGGCGCTGTGGGGCACGAGGATCCGCGGAATCGGCCCGGCCATGCCGCCTGGACGCCGCAGGGGATTGCCCAGGTAGATCGCCCCGGCGAGCTTGTCCTGGGACGCGAGGTAGCGCTCCGCGCTGGTGGCGATGATGGCCCCTTGCGAATAGCCGGCGGTGATATAGCGCGGGCTGCATCCCGTTTCTTCTTCGTACTTCTCCACCACGCGCGGCGCGTTGTTCATGCCGCTGCGCAGGCTCTGCACAAACCCGACGGTGACCTGATAGACCAGCTCGTGCAAGGGGTGTTCCAGCAACACCCCACCAAGGCGGCGCATCAGCTGCAGCGGGCGCAGGTTTTCGCCTTCTTGAGCCAGCGGTGGCAGGTTCATCGAGGCTGGATACGCATCCGCATCCAGCGCCAGCACGTAGGCATTATCCATCGCACCGGGGTGGCGTTGTTCTACCAAGTGGAAAAGCGCGGCAAGGTTGGGGCCTTCATAGCCATTGGATTCCGCGCCCTGTTCCGAGTAGCGCTGCGGTCCGAAGTACTCGCCGTGCTCCTCGTTTTGGTCCGAGCCGCGCGCGGCAAGGAAGACGTAATCGGGGCAGGTCTCGGCCTGCGGGTGGTTCTCCCCCGCCGCCGCAACAGGGGTGATCATAGACGCGCCAAGCGCCGCCGTGGCGGCAATGGTGACGACACCAGCGGCGGCGCGAAAGCGAGTTAAAAGGCGCACGTTCTTATGGGCGCACGTGGCCGGTGCCTTGGAGGACCCACTTGGAAGAGGTCAGCTCCGGCAGGGCCATTGGGCCGCGGGCGTGCAGCTTCTGGGTGGAAATGCCGATCTCTGCACCCATGCCGTAGACCTCACCATCGGTAAAGGCGGTGGAGGCGTTCAACATCACGGCTGCGGCATCAACCTCGTTGCCGAACTTGACCAATACGTCCGCATCCTGGGCCGCGATGCCCTCGGTGTGGCCGGTGGTAAATTCCGCGATGTGCGCGATGGCGCCGTCAACGCCATCGACTACCTTGGCGCAGATATCCATGGACAGCGACTCTTCGCGCCAGTCCTCCTCGGTGGCCTGGACGACGTCCGTGGCGCCGAAGCCCTCGAGCTCGTCTACATCACCGTGGACGGTGACGTCTGCATCCTGAAGGGCGCGGACGATGCGCAGCTTGGTGGCATCATCAAGCGCGGCATCGATAAGCACGCACTCCGTAGAGTTGCAGACCGAGGTGCGGCGGGTCTTGCCGTTGACGACCATATCGATGGCCTTGTCCATGTCGGCCGAAGCGTCGATGTAGAAGTGGCAGTTGCCGGTACCGGTCTCAATAGCCGGAACGGTAGCGCCGGTAACCACGGCCTCGATGAGCTTGGCACCACCGCGCGGGATGACCAGATCCACCAGGCCACGGGCGGTAATCAAGTCCTGGACGGAATCGTGGGTCTCGCACGGCAGGAGCTGGACTACCTCGCGCGGCAAGTCGAACTCCGCGAGGGTATCCTGCAGGAGCTCCACCAGCTTGGTATTGGAGTTGCGCGCGGACTTGGAACCGCGCAGCAGCGGCACATTGCCGGACTTCAGCGCCAGGCCAAAGGCATCGACGGTGACGTTCGGGCGGGCCTCGTAGACCATGCCCATCACGCCGAGCGGGACGCGCACCTGCTTCATCTGGATGCCGTTATCCATGGTGCGGCCCTGCAGGATCTCGCCTACCGGGTCCTGCAGGCCAGCGACCTGGCGCAGGCCATCGGCAATGCCCTCAACGCGGGCGGCGTCCAAGGTCAGGCGGTCAATCAGGGAATCGGACATGCCGCGCTCGCGGCCGGCCTCAATATCCTGCTGGTTAGCATCAAGGATGTCATCGGTGTGGGCAATGAGATTTTCGGCTGCGCGCTGCAAGATTTCATTCTTGCGCGGCGTGGACAGCTGCGCCACGACGGGCGCAACGTCCTTTGCAGCACGGGCTTTGGACAGAACTTCTTCGCGTTCAGTGTTGCTCATGTCATACCAGAGTAACGTACCCGCCCGAGTTTTTCAGCCGCCCGCCGTATACCTCACGCTTTGCCTAAATTAGGCAGGCCACGCAGAGAAAACCACCCCCTCTACCCGCACCCGAGAGTGCGGTAAAGCTCACAACTGCAAATCCAATTGTTCAATTCCTTGAAATAGTTACTTGGGTATGTTTATTCTTTGCTTGATAGGTTTCACTGCAAAAAAGGAGCACTCATGAAAAAGAACGTGGCCAAGCTGGGCCTGATGCTGACCCTGAGCGGGGTCGCCCTCGCCGCCTGCAGCACGAATGACGGCGGCAACGGTTCCGACGCGGGCTCCGGTTCGGGCGACGATCAGACCATCAAGGCCGTTGCCACCACCACGCAGATCTGCGATTACCTCACCCAGATTGCCCAGGGTGGCATGACGCTGCACAAGGTGGATTCCAGCGGCAAGGAAACCACCGAGGGCGATGGCGAGACCACGCTCGATCTCACCTGCCTGTTGGCACCGAATGCCAGCGCTCACGAGCACGAGATGACCCCGCAGCAGATGAGTGCCATGGCGGATGCGGACTTCCTCTTTAAAAACGGCGTCGACCTCGAGCACTTCCTCGATAACGCCGTAGAGTCCTCCGGTTTTGACGGCGAGACCATCGTCACCGCCGGCGATGACAACTCCAAGCACAAGGTAGACCTGCGCGAGTGGCCGTTCCCCGGCGAGGACGGCGAGGAACCAGAATTCACCCACGATCCGCACGTGTGGACCTCCCCCAAGAACGCCAAGATCCAGGTAGAAAACATCGTGGATGCCTTGGCCGATAAGGAGCCATCCGTGAAGGAAGTCGGCGAAAAGTACACCAAGCAGCTCGACGAGCTGGATAAGTGGGTCACCGAGTCCCTAGAGACCGTCCCTGAGCAGGATCGCGCGCTGTTTACCTCGCACGATGCCTTTGGCTACTTCTCCAACGACTATGACGTGAAGTTCATCGGCTCCGCGCTCACGGACTTCAATAACCAGCAGGACGCCACCTCCTCGCACATCGAGGATGCCGCCAAGGAGGTCCGCGATTCCGGCGCCAAGGCCATCTTCGCGGAAAACTCCAATAACTCTAAGTCCATCGAGGCCATCGCCCGCGCCGCAGGCGTCAAGGCCATTATGGATGATGACGCCCTGTACGGCGACTCCTTGGGCGTGCCGAATAGCGACGGCGCCACCTACATCGGCTCCATCATCCACAACGTCACCACCCTGGTAGAAGCCTGGGACGGTGAAGCAGCCGATCTGCCCGAAAGCCTGGATAACGCACGATGAGTACACCGCTTCTAAAGCTTTCCCATGCCTCCTGTGGCTATGGCACCACCACCATCGTGGACGATGTCTCCTTGACCATCCACGAAGGTGAGGCCATCGCGCTGCTGGGGGCTAATGGCGCTGGTAAATCCACGCTTTTAAAGGCCATCGCGGGCCTTGCTACGCTGCGCGGCGAGCATCAGCGCACGGCGACGCTGGGGTATGTTCCCCAGCACCACACCTGCGATCCCACCTTTCCCGTCACCGCCGGCCGGGTCGTGGAAATGGGCCTGCTCAATAAGGCCTCGTGGTGGGAGCGCATGGGCAGCATGCGCCGCCTGCGCCCGCAGATCGACCAAGCGCTAGAGCTCGTCGGCATGGCGGATAAGGCGAAGACCCGCTGGGATAAGCTATCGGGTGGGCAGCGCCAGCGCATCTTTATCGCCCGCGCACTCGCTGCCCACCCGGACCTGGTGCTCATGGACGAGCCCTTCAATGGCCTGGACCAAGATAGCAGGCAGGTGCTTTTAGGGATCATCGCCAAGCTCAAGGAAAGCGGGGTTGCCCTGCTCATTTCCACCCACGATCCCATTTTGGCGCAGCGCGCCTGCGATGCCGGAATGCTCATCGTGGACGGCCACAGCGAGGTCCTTGATACCGAGGATGCAGTCGAGCGCTACCTGGAGGCCACGTCGGTATTGCAGGGGGACATGTGACGCTTCTGCTTACTGCTCCCTATATGCAGCGCGCCGCCCTGTTCTTGTTGTGCGTGGCCTTGACCGGCGCAGTGGTCAGCGTGATGGTTAACCTGCGCCGCATGGAATTTAGCGTCGAGGCGCTGGTCCACTCGGTATTCCCGGGCATCGTCATCGGCCTGGCCGTGGCGGGCTTTCCCGGCATCTTGCCCGGTGCCGCCGTCGCCGCGGGTGTCGCCGTGCTCATTTTGGCGCGCCTGAATTCCGGCAGCGATGGCCACGATCATGAATCCGGTACCGCGGTGGTACTGACCTTGATGTATGGCATCGGCGTGGTCATCAGCCTCGCCGTGGGGGATCGCTCCGGCCAGCTGGAGGCCCTTATGTTTGGCCGCTTGCTCGATATCACCACTGACCGCATGATCCCCTCGATCATCTTGTGCGTGGTTGCCGCCCTGCTCATCCTGGCCACCTGGCGCTCGCAAGTAGCCGTCGCCTTTGACCGCGAATCCGCGCGCGCCACCGGCATCCGCGTGGGGGTAATCGATGTCACTGCCAACGTAGCGGTGGGCCTAATCGTAGTCGCCGCGAGCTCCGCCATTGGTGTATTGCTCGTTCTGGGTTTCGTGGTGGTACCTGGCCTGGTCGGGCGCGTCCTGGCTAGCACCCCACTGCAGATGCTCCTGTGGGCGCTGGTGGGCGCGGTAGTCGCCGTATGCGTGGGCCTGTGGCTCATGCTTTCGGTGACCTCCCACCAGATTTCCCCGCAGGCCATCGTCGCGCTGTCGCTGTCCCTGACCGTTCCGCTCGCACTTTTAGGCAGGCGCATATGGGTGTCTTAACATTGCCATTCCTCGAGGCCATCGCGGTGGGCTGCCTCTCCGGGCTGGTGGGCACGCTCATGGTGCTGGGCAACCGCGTCTTTTTTGCTGAGAGCCTCTCCCACGGCACCTTTCCCGGCGCAGTCCTCGGCGTCGTCGTGGCCAATGCGCTGGGCGCCAACTTGAGCGATGGACTCATGCTCGGCTCCGTGGCGGTCTGCATTCCGCTGGCGGTTTTCATGCATTACCTGGGCAAGGTGCACGGCGTATCCTCCACCGCCGCGGCGGGCACCACGCTCACCCTAGGCTTTGCGCTGGGCATCTTGCTGCTGCGCTGGTTCCAGCCGCTGCCGCTGCACGTCGATAGCTTCCTGGTGGGCTCGCTCACCACGGTCAACCACCGCGATGTCGCCGTCGCGGCCGGCTTGGTCATTATCTGCCTGCTGGCGGTACTAGCCTGCCGGCGCCGCCTCTTCCAGGCGTATTTCGACCCCACCACGTCCCCGCATAGCGGGCTTTACGATGCCCTGACGCTCGGCCTTATCTGCTTGACGATGGCCGCCGTCATCCCCGCCGTCGGCACCATCTTGTCCATCGCCTTGCTCGTGGCCCCGGCCGCGGGTCTGCGCCCGTGGGTATCGCGCCCGGAGGCGCTGCTTATCGGGGCGGGCATCATTGGCATCACCATCGCGGTTGCCGGGCTTTTTATCGCCGCACACTTGAGCCTTTCGGCCGGCGGCACCATCGCCATTGTGGCCGGCGTGTTCTACCTAGCCAGCATGACGGCCTATAAGGCGGTCTCCTAACGTGCGGCGCAGCATGGCGCTGCATGGCACCGCACGCTGCCGCGCGGCAACACAGCGCTGCGCCGCGTTATTTAGTCGAGGCGAGGCGGACTGTGATCTCGCGGGCGGCCACCTCCGCTAGCGACATCTCGCCGCCTTGGGTCTGCACCGTCAATAAGCCGGCCACGCTATCGCTTACGCGCAGCTCGTTGCCCAGCTCTACCCCAAAGCGGTCGAGGTAGCGCAGCAGGCCTGGATCCTCATCGCAAACGCGCTCCACGGTCACGGGCGCATCGAGCGGTGCGCTGGCGAGCGTGAGCGTGCCAAGATCCTCGATCCCCCCGCCGACATCGGGAATGGGATCGCCGTGTGGATCGCGGTCGGGGGATCCCAGCAGCGCATCGATGCGGCCGATAAAGCGATCGGAGCAGGCGTGCTCGAGGCGATCAGCGTCCTCGTGCACCTCGTCCCAGGAATAGTCCAGGGTCTCTACCAAGAAGGTTTCTAATAGGCGGTGGCGGCGCACCATCTGCATCGCCAGCTTACGGCCCGCAGGGCTCAATGAGACGCCCTGATAGCGCTCGTGTTCCACGAGCCCTTGGGCCGCGAGCTTTTTAATCGCCTCGGAGGCGGTAGGCACCTTTTGCTCCAGGCGCCCTGCCACATCCTTCAGCGCTACCGGGGTGCCACCGGAGTGTTCCGATAAGTCCCACAGAACCTTGAGGTAATCCTGGCTGCGGGTAGGCAGTTCTTCTAGGTGCATATCCACCATCTTCATAATCGTGCTTGCGTCGTCCTTGGATAAGTGTTAGTTTAGCAGTAGTTCAACGAGTTGAACTTTTATTTTCACTTGCCACGGGCAGTGGGCGGTACGTCCTTTCTTCGGTACACACACGACGCACCCAGCCATCGCTGTCCGTGGCTTTTGATCTTTCTAGTATCCCGCCTCCGGATCCACCTGGGTGGGCATGGGCTCGCCCTTCTCCCACGCGGCGGCATTCGCATTGAAAATATCGCCCATGTGGTACTGCGCCACGTGCTTTGTCGCCCCGATGTGCGGGGTCATGGTGCAATTGGGCAGGGAGAGCAGCGGGTGGTCATCGGGAAGCGGCTCTGGGTCCACGACCTCCAAGCCCGCACCTGCAATCTCGCCCTCGCGCAGGGCATCCACCAAGTCATCAGTAACCACGGTGCTGCCACGCCCGACGTTGATAAACAGAGCGGACGACTTCATGGCGCGGAACTTTCCGGCATCGATTAGCCCCTCCGTTTCCTGCGTGGCGGGCAGGATGCAGAAAATGACATCGGCCTCGCCCCACACGTGTGCGGCATCAGCCATGGCCACTACCTCGTCCGCACCCTCCACTGGACGGCCGGAGCGATTCACGGCGGTAATGTGCACCCCAAAGGGCTTGAGCAGGGTAATGAGCTGCTTGCCGATGCCCCCAGCACCCAAAATCGCCACCTTTTTCGGCCCCTGCTGGTCATAAATCCACTCCTGTGCCTCATCCAGCTCCTTGGCCACCGACCACGTGCCGGCCTGCGCAAAGGCCTTGTGCTGGTGCGCCTGGGAGAGCAGCAGGCCCAGGGCGCATTCGGCCACAGGCTTAGCAAAGGCGCCGGCGGAATTGCACCACGGCAATCCCTCAGGGGTAATCAATCCGGCATCGATGAGTTGGTTGACGCCGGTAAAACAATGCTGCACCCAGCCGATATTGTCCGGCATCTCTGGGATGCGGCGCGGGCTGGGTGTGGTATTGACATAGACCTCTGCGTCTTCGAGGTTCTCTACGCGCTCGTGGCCGGCAGCGCTCAAATCATCGACCGTCGGCTGCCAGGTTTCTGGTCCCATAAAATACTTCATGGGAACCAGCGTACGGCACGCGGCTAGATGCGCGAGGCGAAGTTAGACAGGTAATCCGCGTGCACGACCGAGCGGCGCTTATCTTCTGGCAGCTCGCTCATCTGCATGCCCTTGATGGCGTTCAATTCCTCAGAATCGAAGCGGACCTCGCCGCGGCCGATAACCTCGCCCTTCGGGCCCAAGATATCGATGATTTCGCCCTTGTTGAATTCACCGCGGACATCGGTAATACCCACCGCGAGCAAGGAGGTGCCGCCCTTGGTCACTGCTTCCTTGGCGCCCTCGTCCAAGCGGACGGCTCCGCCGGTATCGGCGCAGTAGAGTGCCCAGAACTTCCAGGCCGAAAGCTGGCGTTCCTCGCGGGTGTGGAAGACGGTGCCCACGGAGGCATCGGAAAGCGCGGGCCCAATATTATCGGTAGAGGTGAGCAGCACTGGAATGCCGCCGCGGGTAGCCAGGCGGGCGGCGGAGACCTTCGTGGCCATGCCGCCGGTGCCGACCTTGCCGCCATCGCCGGCAACAACGCCCTTGAGATCCTTACCGGTGCGCACCTCATCGATGAACTTCGCATCCGGCTCGGCCGGGTTCTTGTCATAGAGGCCATCGACGTCAGAGAACAAGAAGAGCGCGTCCGCGCCCACCAAGTTGGCGACCAAGGCCGACAGGCGGTCGTTATCGCCAAAGTGCATCTCAGAGGTAGCCACGGCGTCGTTTTCGTTCACGATGGGAATGGTGCGCAGCTGGCGCAGGCGATCAATGGTGCGCTGCGCGTTGCGGGCGCGGTCGCGGTGCCCGGCATCGGAAGCCGTGAGCAGCACCTGACCGATGGTGCGCTGGTAACGCGCAAAGGAGCGGCCCCACTCATAGGCCAGGTGCACCTGGCCCACAGACGCCGAGGCCTGCTTGGTAGCCAGGTCGGTGGGGCGCTGGTGCAGGCCGAGCGGGCCCATGCCGGCGGCAACCGCACCGGAGGAAACGATGATGACATCGGAGCGCCCCATGCGCGCGTGGACGGCATCCACGATGTGATCGATCTTTTCCTGCGAGACGCGGAAGTTATCATCCGTGAGCGACGAGGAACCAATCTTGACAACGACGCGCTTGGCCTCAGCGATGGAGTTGCGCAATTCGGATTCAAACCCGGAGGCTATCGGGTTTTCATCAAGGGCTTCAGGGAACGGGGTATCAGCGGTAGGGCCATCAAAAGGCTCTACGGGGAGCGGAAGAATGGGCTCTTTCTGTTGATCAGAAGACATAACTCAATAGTGTACAAAGCTTCCGGCACGAGTCCCCTTCATTGGGGCGTATTTCCCCCATGTGCGCAGCACATTATGCCCGGGGTGGGGGCACTCGCCCCAGCGGACGAGGCCCCACTTCCCCACTCGCGCGGTGGCTAACCCTGCCAGCGGTCGCGGTTGGCGCCCTCGCGGGTGACCTCTTCCTCGTCTCCGTAGTCGAATTCATCGACCAAGCCACGCCGGGCCTGGGAGGCGCGCTTGCGCTCCGCCGCGGAGACGCGGTTGGTGCCCTTCAGGCGGGCATCCTCGCCGCGGCTGGCCATGGTGGGATCGCCGCCGGTCATCGGCTCCCACTCGAAGGTAATCCCGCCAATGGTCACGGGGCAGCCTTCCACCGCGCCTTGCTTGTGCAGCTCGTCTTCCACGCCGGCCTTGGCCAGGCGGTCCGCCAGGTAGCCCACGGCTTCATCGTTTTCAAAGTCGGTCTGGGTAATCCAGCGTTCGATCTTTTCGCCTTCCACGATGAATCCGCCCTGCACCTCTGGATCCGGGCGCACATTAAAGTCCGCGAAGCTGCCGGTGTTTTTCTTATGCGCCTGGGCCTTGGGGTGAATCACGGTATGGGAAGCATCCCGCTTGGGCTTGGGCTGTGCCTTGTGGTGCTCGGTGACCATTTCCATAAGCTTGAATTTCAGCGGATCCAAGCCCTTGCGCGCCGCCGCAGAGATGATAAACACCGGCCAGCCAAACTTTTCCTTGAGGTCATCCTTGACGAACTCCGCCAGTTCTTCCGCCTCCGGGACATCCGCCTTATTCAGGATGATGACGCGCGGGCGCTCGCGCAGATCCCCCAAGCCGGTATCGCTTTCTAGCGCCTCCTGATATTTAGCCAGCTCATTTTCCAGCGCCTCAATATCGGATTCCGGATCGCGGCCCGGCTCGATGGACGCGGTATCAACCACGTGGGCTAGCACCGCCGTGCGCTCGATGTGGCGCAGGAAGTCCAGCCCCAAGCCCTTGCCATCGGCAGCGCCAGGGATAAGGCCGGGGACATCGGCAATGGTAAAGGAGCTATCGCCCATATCCACCACGCCCAAATTAGGCTGCAGGGTGGTAAACGGGTAATCACCGATCTTCGGCTTGGCAGCAGAGAGCACCGAAATCAACGAGGACTTGCCCGCCGAAGGGAATCCGACGAGCCCCACATCCGCCATGGATTTCAGCTCGAGTACCAAATCATGGGCCTGCCCCGGCTCGCCCTGCAGTGCAAAGCCCGGCGCCTTGCGGTTCTTGGACGCCAGCGCCGCGTTGCCCAGGCCACCGAAACCGCCCTCAGCCGCGACGAAGCGCGTGCCCGGCACGGTAAGATCCGCTAGGGTCTCGCCCTTTTCCGTGCGCACGACCGTACCCGCGGGAACCTCCAAAATCAGGTCCTCACCGCGCGCGCCATTGCGCATATCGCCGGCGCCGTTGCCGCCACGCTCGGCCTTAATATGCGGCCGGTAGTGGAAATCCATCAAGGTATGGATCTGCTCCGAGACCTCCAAGATGATGTCGCCACCGTGGCCGCCATTGCCGCCATCCGGTCCACCCAGAGGCTTGAATTTCTCACGGTGGACAGACACGCAGCCATGCCCACCGTCGCCAGCCTGCAAGTGCAAGACGACGCGGTCAATAAAACGTGCCATGGTCAAACCCTTCGTTCGCGCAAACTTTCTCTGCGCCAGTGTAGTGCGTATCTAAGCCTGGACTCCAACCCATCAGCCTATGGTGGACTCTGGCCAACTAGTTGCTCCATTTCGAGCATCCCAATGCCGCTTTACATCTGCTGCCGTTAGTGTTGTTGGATATACGGCTGCGAAAGCCATAAACCCTAAAAAGTTGTCATCAAAGCTAGGCTCCGGCCATGCGTAATTACCGCCACTATAACCGTAACGGATATAGCCCCTATTACGCGGCATCTGATAAAGCCCAGAGGTAGATGTGGAAAACACCTCTGGTTTGCCATCTAAATAGATTCCCATTTCACGGGTACGGGAATTCCACGTTGTTACTACTTGATGCCACTGACCATCGTCTACACGGGAGAGACTTGCCAACTGGTCTGTACTTGTATTTGCTGATTGCGATTCCCTTACTTGAAAGGCCACAGTTCCATCGTGCAATACTTGGACTCGCCACGACGGATTTGTGGAATTGCCGTGTAGCGAGTCAACGACAATGGTTCCCTGTGGACGCTGGGTATTTATCCAGGTTTCGGTGGTGAATTGCTGCGGCATGGTGACCGGGTAATTAGCAGTGATCGTGTTCCTTACTGAAGAACCACCACCAGGGCTATTCCCGCCGGGGAAGTAGGAATGTTTATTTACCCCCACGCACGGCTCACTGCTCGCTTGAACGGTACCGTTGTAGTCCCAATTTCTATTTGGTTGAATTGCTTGACCATTATCTTGCTTCCACACCCGGTTGTTCAGCGAATCATTGGTGGCTTCAGAATAATCAGTATGAAAGTGGTACAGATACCCACCATATTTTTTGGTGGTTTCTTGCATCTCTGCATAGCAATTAAGCCCGCTCACGCCTTGAGCAGTGCCTACTGTATTGGCTTCATTAGAAATCCTAGCGCTCCAGCTGCCCATCGTCGGACGCAGACCAAGGGCCAAAACCATAATCATGATCGTTAGTGCTGCGGTCATCAGCACTGGGATTCGCTCTCTTCTAAGCATCTCGACCCACCGCCGAGAATTCTGTCGTGGTCGAAGTAGAATCTTGCTGAGCTTCTTCTCTTAACGCGCGACGATATTGTAGGTAGAACCAGATAAATGGAGAAATAACCAAACCAAGTAGGCCCACAGCCCATGGCCAAGTCAGAACAGGCCGGGGCTGAAAAACAAAGTCACCTTTGTCATTGGGTTCGTAATCTATCGCCGTTGCATCCGAACCGGTAGGGGTCATTACGTCTGAATCTTCTCCCCCACCATCGCCCAGTGGTACGACCTTGACTGGTAAAAGCCCAGTAGATACAACATGCGCTTCCGCGTAGGCATCCTCACCGCTGCCATTGATGTGCATGCCGAGCAGGCTAGCTCCGAGCAATGGGCGAATGATGATGATTCCAATGGCTAACCCCAAAAACACGCCGGTGTGCCTGTAGCGCCTGCGATGCAATTCATCTTCTACGCGTAATGACGCTACGAACATTAGGAGCCAGCCAACGGCCATGATGCCGAGAATTCGAAGTCCCCAACCCAATGCTGGGCTCGAAAAAATAACCTTACCTTCAAGGTTGTCATCAGTAGCCGCCGCGGCATCTGGCGCACCGTTAAGAACGCCTTGCGTTATGGCAGATTGGTCCATCATTTCCACAACATTGTGCGTATGCGTAGTGTCATTAGCGCCCCGGACGGTAACCGTATCGCCCGTTTCCACATCACGTATCGGTACCGGTTTGGTCACAGCCAAGGAGCCTACGGGGAGTTCGGTGCCCATCGAGGGGGTTGTTACGAAATGAGCACGGTACCCCGCCAAGAAAAATCCTGCACCGATTATGGAGAGCACTAAAACGACAACCGCCACAACGGTCGTGAGAATACGGCGGCGTGCCTGCATATCATTAACTCCGGCGTTGTGGCGATGTTTCAAAATGTATCGTGCGGGGACTATCTCCCTTTACCCTGAATTACAAGAGGTAAATGCTTTTAGGCGGACAGCGTCCAGACCAGATTCTGCGAGATTTGCTGCCCCATAAGCGAAGTGTCCGTAGTCCCCTCTGGCAAGGTCACGGTGATTTCGAAATCCTTGGTCGCATCGACCTTCATAGGGGATTCGATATTTATAGTTTGACCGGACAATGCTGACGGTGACTGCTGGTTGGCCAAAGTCTGATCACCAGAGGTGACAGTCACCTGCAAAGCATCACAAAGCGAATTGGCGGACTCATTCTTTCCAGTTGCCGTGCAATCACCGAAGTTCAGAGTGAAGGCGGAGGCGTCAACCGAGCCAGTGTTCTTAAACTGTACAGTCGTAGTCTGAGAATCCCCTGGCACCATCTTCATATTGCCACCGTATTTATTGATGTCTGAAACGGCGATGGTGTTGTTATTTCCGGAGGCAGTATCTTGGGTCTTGGTGGGTTGACCATCAACGATCTCGGATTCCGACATGGTCAGCTTACCCGTGCCAGCAGTGTTCCCATCGTTTGTAATCTGGGCGGAGTAGGCGCCCAAGGTTCCAGCGGCAAGAGAGGCGATTAAAGCAACAGAGGCGACGGAGGCGGGAAGGACCCAACCCTTGCGGGTGCGCTTTTGAGATTCAGACATAGGGGTGCTCCTCATAGGAAAAGTAGTGATGCAATAAGGGCTGATTGCCCTGATCACGAACACGCCTGGTGGCGGCACCCATACCCTTCACGGGCGAGGGAAAATCATGCTTCGCCTAGCAATACGGCGCGTCGTTGCTTTGTTGATTTTACCGCCAGAATATAAAAGGAGTCAACATCGTAAACACTGTGCTCAACCCCTCTGACACATATTATGCAGTCGAGAAGCATCTAGTTCGCTTAACCTATTAACTAACTGATACGTTCAAAGCCATCAAAAGCCCCCTCTTGCTAGGTCCCACTCCCCCAAAGTGGGCAATACAGGACTCACAAAGATTGAATATGCAAAAATCTGCCGCATCGCACATTGTTGAGCGGATGAATCACCTGCACTGGAAAGGAAACTATTTTCTTTAATTTTCTTCTGGTTAAAGGCCTTATTGTCGACCTCAGAAGATTCATTCCCAAGCGTAGGACTGGTAGCACACCATACGCGCGCAACCCCGCCCCATTCATCTGGGCCTCTCTACATTGACCCCTCTGAACTCAAGGAGCCCAAGACAAAGAAAAATCCTCGATCCACTCTCACGTTTTGTGACAGTGGCTCGAGGATTAAGTTCTTTGAGCAGAAGTTAAGCAGTAGCTTCTGCTGCAACCTCTTCAGCCGGGATGATGTTGACCATCCGGCGACCGCGCTTGATGCCAAACTTTACGGAGCCAGCAGCAAGTGCGAACAAGGTGTCGTCGCCGCCGCGACCAACGTTCTCACCTGGGTGGAACTTGGTGCCGCGCTGACGCACGATGATCTCGCCGGCGTTAACCTGCTGACCACCGAAGCGCTTGACGCCGAGGCGCTTGGACTCGGAATCGCGACCGTTGCTGGAGCTGGAAGCACCCTTCTTGTGTGCCATGTCGTTTCCCTCCTTCGGGGATGATTTACAGCCCGGTTAAGGCTTACTTGATACCGGTGATCTTCAAGGTGGTCAGAGGCTGGCGGTGACCCAGACGCCTCTTGTAACCAGTCTTGTTCTTGTACTTCAGGATATCAATCTTTGGACCTTTACCCTGTTCAACGATTTCCGCGGAAACAGAAACCTTCTCCAAGTCGGAAGCCTTGGACTTCACAGCGGCGCCATCGACGAGCAGAACCGGGGTGAGAGCCACGGCAGAGCCTGGCTCACCCTCGATCTTCTCGACCTTGACGAGGTCACCTTCAGCAACCTTGTACTGCTTGCCGCCGGTCTTGACGATCGCGTACATAGAGGGTTACCCCTTATCTAAACTCGCTCGGACACGGCATCCAGGCCGTCATCCGAATGGACACTTACATATTGCGTTCAGACCTCGCGCGAACATGTCCGCAATCACCGGGCGGCAATTGTGGGCTGATCCAGCGCCGAGAGTTCTAAACAGCGACTGTCAAAGACTACCCCGCCGCGGGTACAAAATACAAACCACGCACTTCGTCCCCGCGTGGCGGTGCGCTAGGACGTAGACCGCCGTGCTACGCGGCGCTGCCGCCGGCCCGCATCCTTAGCTCCAGTCTGCGGGGTCTCCGGCGCGTTTGTAGACGCCTTTTCCCCAGCACGTTCCTGTCGCGCAGCTGCTGCCGGCGCCCCCGTCTTTTTCACCGCGCGCTTCTTCCCACGGCGAATAACCTTGGTCTCGGTCTGCGGGGCGCTAGCCTTCTGGGAATCCTTCTCCCCTTGAACAGGTGTAGCCGAAGGCGTACCCGCGTTGTGCGAGGTGGCTTTATCCCTCGGGTTGGTACGCACCACGCGGCGCTTGCCGCGACGGCCTCCCTGTGCCGGGGAATTCTTCTTCCCGCCACTGATATTTTCGTGGCGCTGCTCCGCCGTCCGCGAGGAGTCCTCGCCCTTATCGCCGTGCTGCGCCTCCTGGGCGTTGGCCCGGTGCGAAGCCTGCACGGTAGCCCGGCGAGAGTTCGGCTGGGTGCGAACACTGCGGCGCCGGCCGCGCCCGCGTGCCTTGCCCCGGGACTGCTGCTGCTCGCCTTCCTGCTGGGCCACATCGTCACCGCGGGCCTTATCGGAGGAACTCGCGGATTCCGCCTGTTGTGGCTGGGCAAAATCCTCTGGGCGCGGGCGATTATCGGAACGCGAATTCCCGCGTGTGCGGTGCTTGCGGCGCGGAGAGGCCTCAAACTCGGCTACTGCCTCCTCGTAGGTCTTCTCCGGCGCATCGGCAACTTCTGCCTTCTTTTCCTCAGCCTTTCCTTCAGCGGCCTGCTGGCGCTTGTTCGGCTGCTCCTGCGCGCGACGGGTCGCAGGCGAGGTCCGCGTTGCCCGGCGCGGCTTCTTGCCCCGCTGGGTGCGCTTCTTCTCCTTCGCCGGTGCTTCTCGGCCATCGGGCACATAGGAATTAAATTCCTGTACCTCATCGCTTTCGGCGGCGTTGTCCGCCGCGGCATAGGCGATGGCCTCGATTTCAGAGACCTCAGACTTCTTCTGCGCCCGGCGGCGCTTCTTCTGCTTGCCCTCGCTGCGGCCTCGGTCGTCGCGGTGTCCGCGGGCGTTATCGGCACGCTTCTGGGAATCCTTCTGCTCGGAGTCACCGGTCTCATCGTCTACGACGACATTGGCCACCAGCTCTTCCAGCGACGGTGACTGCTCGTCCTCGTTGCCGTAGAGCGGGGCGTCCGTCTTCTGGTACTTCTGCGGCTGGGACGTGGCATTCCTGCGGCCCTTGCGTCCCTTCTGCCCCTTCTTCTCCGCGCGCTCGTCCTCATCGTCGTGCTCGTGCATGACCACGGCAGCCGGATGCTGCTGGGGATCGTGCTCAGGCTTCTTGTGAGCCTTGGAGGAACCGTGCGAGTGGTGGCCGGAGTGGTTGTCTTCTGCTTCATCGACCGGGTACTCGTGGATGATGATGCCGCGGCCATGGCAGTGCTCGCATTCGGTGGAAAAGGTCTCTACCAGGCCGGTGCCCAAACGCTTGCGCGTCATTTGCACCAAGCCCAGGGAAGTAACCTCGGACACCTGGTGGCGCGTGCGGTCACGGCCCAAGGCCTCCTTCAGGCGCCGCAAAACCAGATCCTGGTTTTCCGGCAGCACCATGTCAATAAAGTCCACCACAATCATGCCGCCCAGATCGCGCAGGCGCATTTGGCGCACGATTTCCTCGGCAGCCTCCAGGTTATTGCGGGTCACGGTCTCTTCCAGGTTGCCGCCGGAGCCGGTGAACTTGCCGGTGTTGACGTCGATGACGGTCATGGCCTCGGTGCGGTCGATGACCAAGGTGCCGCCAGAGGGCAGCCACACCTTGCGCGAGAGCGCCTTATGCAGCTGCTCATCAATGCGGTAGGCGGCAAAGGCGTCTTGGCCGCCGTGGTCCTTCGGCTTATAGCGCACCACGCGGTCCGCAAGATCCGGGGCCATGGATTCCACGTAGGCATTGACCGTATTAAAGGACCGCTTCCCGTCCACGATCAGGCGGTGGAAATCTTCGTTGAAGAGGTCACGGACAACCTTGATGAGCATATTCGGCTCTTCATAAAGCGTGACCGGTTTAGCGCCCTTAGAGGATTTTTCCTTCTTGGCCTGGGCGGAAATATCTTCCCACCGGTTATGCAGGCGCTGCACGTCGGTTGCGATGGCCTCTTCGGGAACGTTTTCGGCAGCGGTGCGGATGATGGCGCCGCCATCGCCTGGCACCACGCGGCCCAAGATGTCTTTCAGGCGCTTGCGCTCCGGTGCCGGCAGCTTGCGTGAGATTCCGGCGCTGCGCCCGCCTGGAACGTAGACGAGGTAGCGCCCGGCCAAGGAAATCCGGGTGGTCAGTCGCGCACCCTTGTGGCCAATCGGATCCTTTGCCACCTGCACCAAAATCTGGTCGCCGGATTTCAGGGTATTTTCTACCTTCCGGGAGCGCCCGTGCAATTTGGTCTTGCGCCAGTCAATCTCGCCGGCATAGAGCACACCATTGCGGCCTTGGCCGATGTCCACAAATGCCGCCTCCATAGACGGCAAGACGTTTTGCACGCGGCCTAAGTAAATATTGCCAATGAGGGAGGCCTGGGACTCGGTGGTAACGAAGTGCTCGACCAAGAGGTCATCTTCAAGCACGCCAACCTGCGTGACGACGCCCGCGCCGTCCTCGCGCTGCTTATCGCGCACCACCATGGTGCGCTCCACGGCCTCGCGCCGCGCCAAAAATTCCGCCTGGGAGACGATGTGCTGGCGCTCGCGGCCCTTCTCGCGCAATTCTGCGCGGCGGCGCTTCTGTGCCTCGATGCGGGTGGAGCCACGGATAGCCTTGGGCTCATCGATAAGCTCCGGCTCCTTATCCGCCGCCTCCTTCTTGGAGCTCTCGTTCCCGCCGCGCCCGCGGGAGGTACCGCGGCGGCCGCGGCGGCGCTTGTCAGAACCCCCGCGCGCTGCCTTATTGCCTGCCTCGGCCTCGTCGGGTTCGGCGTCGTCGCTAGGCTCCGCCACATCAGCGGCTTCAGCGATCGCCGCCATGTCCGCGGCATCGTCCTCGCCAAGCTCGGCGGCATCCTGCTGTTGCGGCGGCATAAACAGCGGCGCGAAGTCATATGCGGCGGAATCGTCGTCCGTCTCCGCGCGCGGGACTATGCGCGGTGCATAGTAATCATCGTCGAAGTCTTCGCCAGCCTCTGCCAGCACCTCATGCAGCTTCGCTGGATCCACGGTCCCGGTCGCTTCGCTCGCACCAGCAGCATCAGCGTCGGCAGGGGCATCATCTTCAGCGCGCGCGGGCGCGTTCGCCGGCTCAGGATCCGGCAGACGGTCCGGCGCCTGCTTTACATCCGGCAATGCGCTTTTTACCAGCGATGCATCGACCTTTTCCTCAATCTGGGAGATTTCATTGTCCACGTTCTTTCGCACGCGGTAGCGCAGGTTCTTTTCCTCTTCCGCATCGGCTGCGGTGTTGTCAGCCGGGGCGCTATCTGCCTCCGCGGCATCTGCCTGCGCTGGTTTTTTCTTTGCCGCGGGCGCGGACTTCTTCGTGGCCTTGCGGGTGCGCCGAGCCCGCTTGGTGGTCTTGGTCTTGCTCTCAGGCTTTGCTTCTGCCGGGCTCTCGTCCGCGATTGCAGGCTGCTCCGCATCCGAGCCCCCTTCATGGCGGGCTAGAGCAGCAAAAAGGTCGCCTGCTTCCGCGCGGGTAATGGAGCTCTGCGCGGTCTTGTTCAGGCCCATGTCCTTAAGCTGGGCCACCAGCTGGCGTGACGATAAGCCGAGCTTTTTGGCCAAGGCATACACGCGGGTTTTATCTTTGAGCTCGCTCGGGTCTATGCGCTGGGCCAAAGCCGCGGCTGCCTGGAGGTTTTCAGTTGTTTCTTGAGAGTTCTGTGCCGCCATTAGTTGGGCTTACTCCTGTACTTCGATTGTATGGTGCGTCGGCCACTCGGGCGCAGGCACAGCCCCAAAAAGGACCGCGCCGCTGCCGCACGAATAGCCACGATAAACGCACTGCGTTAAAGCTTGTAGGATTATGAAATTATGCGCGCGCTGCGCGTGAGTTCCATTGTGTCACAGAATCTTGGCGGGGCGAGCAGGCTGTGGGCGATGATACGTTTGAACTTATGGCAGAACTGGCACCACGTCCCGCCCGAACATTATCGCAGTACCGGCAGCGCAATGAGATTACGCCGAAAGAGGCGTGCTTATGCGGCGTTCCGGCCGGCTTTGCCCTCGGTTTTGCTCAAACGGGGGCCAGCTACATGCTGATAGGCGCCGCCGTTTTTGCGGTCTTTGCAGTCATCGGATTAGTGCCCCTCATCCGCCACTATCCCCGCTCCATTGGGGCTAGCCAGGATATCTACCTCGAGGGCGATTACCCCGCCATTGCTTATTGGGCGCCAGTAATTCCAATTGCTCTACCGCTAGCCATGGCCCCGCTATCCGCGGCTGGCTGGTTGCCGGACATTTCCCTGGCCCCACCCGTGGAAGGTATCTTAACCGGCGCGGTGTCGGCGTTCGCACTCCCGCTGGGCTTGTGGGCCATGTTTTCCCAGTCCTTCCGCATTGGCCGCCGCCGCATGCAGCGCATCGTGGCTGAAGATCCCTTAGAAGGGGTCACGGATAGTGCCATGCAGCTTGCCGATGCCCACCTCGATATCCTCACCGCCCTCGTCACCGCCGGGGCCGTCCAGGGCAATACGACCACCACTAAGGCTTTGTCCCGCCTGATGCAGGTGGAGCTAGATCCCCTGTCCGATGCGCTCCAGGAACTAAAAAAGCATGGGCTAGTGAAGGTAGAAAATATTGGCCTGCGCTCGAAAATAGAAAGCTGGCGCATCACCCTCACCCCTACTGGAGTGCGGTGCCTGTATCAACTTGGCAGACGCTAATTCGGCAGACTCGGGTCTCCTGGAAATAACTTGGGACCAATCCAGAGCATTACGTATACCAAGCCAACCAAAACCGGAATTTCAACAAGAGGCCCAATGGTACCGGCTAACGCTTGAGCAGAGGTGGCACCAAAGGTACCGATGGACACCGCGATGGCTAACTCAAAATTATTTCCCGCTGCGGTAAAGGCCACTGAGGCAGACTGTGCATAATTCATTCCGGCAGCTTTAGCTACGCCCAAAGCCAGAAAGAACATCCCGACAAAGTACAGCATCAGAGGCACCGCTACCCTAACCACCGCTATCGGCTGCTCCACGAGCTGTTCTCCCTGCAGGGAGAACAGTAAGACGATTGTGTACAACAAACCGATCATTGCTAAAGGAGACACGGCGGGAAGGTAGCGGTTTTCAAACCACTCACGCCCTTTAGTTTTCTCTGCCCATACTCGGGAGATGACCCCGAGCAAAAGCGGAATACCTAGGAACACGAGCACCGAAGTAACAATGGACCAAAAAGAAAATTCGACAGATGTGGTATCAAGGCCCAGCCACCCCGGCAGTATCTGCAAATAAAACCAACCCAGGACTCCGAACATCGCAACCTGGAAAACGGAGTTGATTGCTACTAGTACTGCCGTGGCTTCCCGGTCACCGCAGGATAGGTCTGACCATACCAAGACCATAGCGATGCAGCGGGCAAGGCCGACAATAATAAGACCCGTGCGCAATTCTGGTTGATCCGCCAAAAATATCCAGGCCAGTACGAACATGAATGCTGGCCCTACGAGCCAATTCAAGACGATCGACACGGTCATCAGCCGTCTGTCAGTGGCAATCTCCCGGGTCTTTTCATAGCGCACTTTAGCAAGCGGTGGATACATCATCACCAGCAGCCCTAAAGCGATTGGAAGGGAAATACCTCCAATTTCCAAAGCTGAGAGCGCTCTTCCAATTCCCGGAAGAAAATGGCCTATAAGCAGGCCAAGAATCATAGCTATGATGATCCACACGGGAAGAAAGCGATCGAGAAAAGCCAAACGCGGCTGCTGTGATGTAGCCATAACCGTCTCCTCTATTGACCCAAGTAGCACTGTATTCTGCACTACTGTAACCGTTCATATCGATGCTCGTCAATATGAATAGATGAGGCAAACGCCCATATACTAAAGGCATGGTTTCTTCGCACGGCACGACCAAAAATCCCCACATCAACGAATGTTGTTCACTCAGCAACGGCCCCATAGACCAGGCCGATTCCGTGCATCTTGCCCAGCAATTCAAGGTACTTGCAGATCCCGCCCGACTTCGTCTTTTATCCATCTTGTGCGATGAAGGCTGCGGCCCGATGAGCGTTTCCGAACTGACCACATTATCCGGTCTCAGCCAGCCGACGGTGTCTCACCATCTTGCAAAATTGCGGGATGCTGGCCTCTTAGCCAAACGGCAAACTGGCCGCACCGTCACCCATGAAGTGCAAAAACAAGCTTTCACCGCACTGTGCAAGTTACTCTCCTTCGATTAAAGAGCCACTAACTATAAAACTTTGAGCTAATATGCCCGCAATTCTGTGAGCCAATCAACGTTTTTAGACCCTTAATAAATCCCTTTATAAAGGAAAAGGCCCGAGCTTAACGCTCGGGCTTCCTTGAAATCTAGGTAGCTTCAGTACTTAGAGATTCGGGAACCAAATTCCGATCTCGCGCTCTGCGGACTCTGGGGAGTCGGAGCCGTGCACGATGTTCTCGCCCACGCTGAGTGCGAAGTCACCGCGGATGGAACCCGGTGCGGCCTTGGAAACGGGGTCGGTGCCACCGGCCAGCTGGCGCCATGCCTCGATGGCGCGCTCGCCTTCAACAACGCCGGCAATCAGCGGTGCGGAGGTGATGAAGTCCACCAGCTCGCCGAAGAATGGCTTGTCCTTGTGCTCTTCGTAGTGCTTTTCTGCGGTCTCGCGGTCAGCCACGCGCAGGTCCAGCTCGGCCAGCTTGAGGCCCTTGCGCTCGATGCGGGCGATGATCTCGCCCACGTGGCCATTCTTTACGCCGTCCGGCTTAATGAGGATCAATGTACGTTCAGTCATGCCCCATACTGTACCGAATACCCACAACTCGTCCACGACCGAGGGCTATAAGTGGGGGCAGCGTAGTGGTCGGCATTTAATAAGCATTAAGTAAGCTGCTGGACTATCTCCGTCGCGCCCTCGTGGGAGGTACCCCGAAACCACAGGCGCACTTGGTTGACGGCCGTGCCGAACTGGCCGTTGCCCAGCAAACGTTTAATCTCTGCGCGCTGCTCTTTATCCAAATCATCAATGGTGGCTTCTTCTGCCCGCTGAAAATTAGCGCGCAGGGCCAGGGCCAAAAATACGGCGGCAATGATAAGCGCTACTAGCGGCAGCCACGGCGCACCCGTGGCCGCGCGGGCAGCTACCGCGGCAATGCAAGCCAGGGCCGCGAGGACGAGATAGACGGTGCGCATGGCCCCTACTTCTGGTTGAGGTGCTGGGTAGTTAAGTAACCGCGCTTCATGCGGGCGATTAAGTTACTGCGCAAATACGCCGCGAGCAGCCACTCCATGCCGAAGATGATGAAGATCGCGGCGATGGACCAGTGCGCCATAAACCCCAGGATAAGCCCCAATAGCTGCGCCCAGACGATGACGGTCAGCGCCCACTTCTTATTCATAAACGCGATCATGCCCAGGTGGAATATCAGGGCACCTACGACCACACCGTAGTTAAACGGCGTCCACAGCGTGCCGTCATACAGCTTGTACAACAGAGGCAGGGCTAAAACGAGCGTGATCGACTCCATGATGAGCGAGCTGGCGATGACCATGCCATTAAAGCTCTTGAGCGGATCCTTGACGGGGTCCTGCCCCAAGCCCAATGGGCCGATTTCATTATCCGCGACTTCATCGCCGCGGCGCGGCGGACGAGGCGGACGAGACGGGCGGGACCGGGGATCAGGGCTGGTCATGCGGGCTCCTTTCCAAACATCGCGCGGGCTTCACCTGCGGTGACCACCGAACCGGTAATGACAATACCGGAGCCGGATTGCACCTCGGATTCCTCGGCCAGCTCCACGGCTTGCGCGTAGGCACCGGGCAGATCATCGGCCACATAGACGCGCTCTTCGCCATAAATATCGCGGGCCGTTTCCGCTAGTTCATAGGCATCGAGCGCGCGCGGCGAGGAATTCTGGGAAATGACTACCTCGCTCAAATACGGCTCCAGCGCGGCGAGGATTCCCTGGGCGTCCTTATCGGCAAAGATGGAGACTACGCCGATAAGCCGCGCGAAGTCGAAATCGCGGTCGAGCGCCGCGCCGAGCGCCTTGGCGCCGTGGGGGTTATGGGCGGCATCGATAAACGTCGTGGGCGAGGTGCGCACGCGCTCAAGGCGGCCGGGCGAAATCGTCTTGGCAAAACCATTGCGCACAGAGGCAATATCCAGAGGATGCCCGGAAGCGGCACCGAAGAAGGCTTCCACCGCCGCAAGGGCAACGGCCGCGTTCTTGGCCTGGTGCTCGCCGTGCAGCGGCAAGAAAATATCCTCATACATGCCGCCGAGGCCCTGGATATTGACCTGCTGGCCACCGACCGCGATGCGGGATTCTAGGGCCGCGAACTCTGCGCCGGAGCGCGCCACGCCCGCATCCATATCCACCGCGCGCTGCAGAATGACCTGCATGGCCTCGGGGACTTGCTCGGCAATAATGGCGATGTTTTCGTTCGGGGTCAGCGGGTCTTCGGCATCGGCGCGGCGCTTGATGATGCCCGCCTTCTCCCCCGCAATCTCCCGAATATCGCTGCCCAGGTAATCCGTGTGGTCAAGACCCACCGGGGTGATTACGGAGACGTCTGCATTGACCACGTTCGTGGCATCCCACAGCCCGCCGAGGCCAACCTCGACGACGGCGACGTCAACGGGGGCATCGGCAAACGCTGCATAGGACAGGCCCACCAGGACCTCGAACTTGGACATGGGGACATCGGAACGCGCATCCACCATCTCCACATACGGCTTGATTTCGTGCCACAGGCGCACGTAGTCGCGCGGGTGGATGGGCCGGCCATCGATGCCGATGCGCTCGGTGACCCGCTGCAGGTGCGGGCTGGTGACCAGGCCCACGCGGCGGTGGAAGGAACGCAGCAGCGAATCGACCATGCGCGCGGTAGAAGACTTGCCGTTGGTGCCCGCGATGTGGATGACATCAAAGGATTGCTCGGGGTGGCCGAGCAAATCCATGAGCATCTCGATGCGCTCCAGGGTGGGCTCGATCTTGGTCTCCGGCCAGCGCTGGTTGAGCTCGTCTTCCACCTCACCGAGCGCCTGCAGCTCCTCCGGGGATACCTCTTGGGGCGCGGCGTCATTATATTCTTCGTCCTCGCCCATGCCCAGGTTCAGGGTCAGGCCCGATTCCGTGATCTCCACCGGGGTGCCATCGGTACCCTCCTTGAGGGCGTCGACGATCTCAAAATCGTCCTCTCCCCCGGCGGCCTCGCCATTGCCGTTGGCGTCGTGATTGAAGCGCTGATCTGACACTACTTAAGGCCCTCCAAACGGCTGGTAATGCGCTCGACTTCCTCGCGCGCGATGTCTTGGCGCGCCCGAATCTTATTGACCACGTCTTCCGGCGCCTTGGCCAGGAAGTTCTCATTGCCCAGCTTTTTGCCTGTCTGTTCCAGTTCCTTATTGGCCTTGGCCAGATCCTTTTCCAGGCGCTTGCGCTCGGCTTCAACGTCGACCGCACCGTGGGTATCCAGCGTGACCTCCACGGTGGCCTGGGACAGACGCACCTCAATGGAGGCCGAGGGGTTAAAGTCCTCGTCCGGCGCGGTGGTATTGGCCAGGTTGCGGACCAATTCCTCTTGGCCCTGCAGGTCTGCCGCGGCGAAGTCGAGGCGGCCCGGTACCTTCTGCGATGGCTTGACGCCCTGATCGGAGCGGAAGCGGCGCAGCTCGGTGATGAGCTTATCGGCATCGTCAATGCGGCGGGCGGCCACCGCGTCCTTGGTGGCGCCGCCGTTGGTATCGGCCACTGTGGGCCATGGGGCGATGACGATGGATTCCCCGCCGGTCAATGCCTTCCACAGCACCTCGGTCACATACGGCATGGTGGGGTGCAATAGGCGCAGCACCACGTCGATGACGCGGCCCAAAACGATCTGGGTATTGCGGCCTTCTACCGTTTCGCCATCACGCGGGATCTGCGTCTTGGCAATCTCCAGGTACCAGTCACAGAGCTCATCCCAGGTGAAGTGGTAAAGCAGCTCGTTGGCCTTGGCAAATTGATAATCGTCCAAGTAGGCATCGACCTGAGTGCGCACCTCTTCGGCGCGGTCGAGGATCCAGCGGTCGGCATCGGAAAGCTCCGTGCGTTTTGGCAGCGGTGCCACGCCGGCGCCGTTCATCAGCGCGAACTTGGTGGCATTAAAGAGCTTGGTAGCGAAATTGCGCGATGCCGCAGCGGCGTCAGAGCCCAGCGGCAAATCCACGCCCGGGTTGGCGCCGCGGGCCAGGGTAAAGCGCAGCGCATCGGCGCCGTAATCGCGCACCCAGTCCATCGGGTCAATGCCATTGCCCAGGGACTTGGACATCTTGCGGCCCTGCTCATCGCGCACAAGTCCGTGCAAGTAGAGGTCCTTGAAAGGAATCTGCGGGCGGCCATCGGTGCCCTGACCCAAAAGCTCTGGGGTCTTGGTGCCGGCGAAGGTACCAAACATCATCATGCGTGCGACCCAGAAGAACAAGATGTCATAGGCCGTGACCAGCACGTTAGTGGGATAGAACTTCTCCAGATCCGGGGTCTTATCGGGCCAGCCCAGGGTGGAAAATGGCCACAGCGCCGAAGAGAACCAGGTATCGAGGACATCCGGATCCTGCTCGTATCCTGCCGGCGGCTCCTCATCGGGGCCGACGCACACGATGTCGCGTTCGACCTCGCCGGACTCGTTCGTGCGCTCCGGGCCGTACCAAATGGGGATGCGGTGGCCCCACCACAGCTGGCGGGAAATGCACCAATCGTGCATGTCATCGACCCACTCGAAATAGCGCGGTTCCAGCGACTGCGGGTGCAAGACGGTATCGCCCTCACGCACGGCGTCACCGGAAGCCTTCGCCATCTGCGCGACATCGACGAACCACTGCAGCGATAGGCGCGGCTCGATGGGCTCGCCGGAGCGCTCCGAGTGGCCCACGGAGTGAACATAGGGGCGGATTTCTTTGAGGATGCGCCCCTGCTCCCGCAGCGCCTCCCTAATTTCCACGCGCGCATCTTCGCGCGTCATGCCATCAAACCGGGTGCCGGTATGCGCGATGTGGCCGGTGGTATCCATCACCGTCGGCATATCCAAGTTATGGCGGGTGCCCATGGCGTAGTCATTTGGATCGTGGGCCGGGGTGATCTTTACCGCACCGGTACCAAAATCCATGTCCACGTAATCATCGGCGATGATCTTCAGCTTCAGGTCATCGCGGAAGGGGTGATCCAATTCTTGGCCCACGAGGTGGGCGTAGCGCTCATCGTCGGGGTGGACGGCAATGGCGACATCGCCAAGCATGGTTTCCACACGCGTGGTGGCAACAATGAGGTGCGGCTCATCGTCATTGAGCGAGCCATAACGGATGGAGACCAGCTCGCCCTCGACGTCCTTGTAGACGACCTCGATATCAGAAACGGCGGTCTCCAACACCGGCGACCAATTGACCAGGCGGTTGGCCCGGTAAATCATGCCCTCATCGTAGAGGTTCTTAAAAATGGTCTGCACCGCGCGCGACAGGCCCTCATCCAGGGTAAAGCGCTCGCGGGTCCAGTCCACGGAGTCACCGATGGCGCGCATCTGGTTCTGGATGGTGCCGCCGTATTGCTCCTTCCATTCCCAGACCTTGTCGATGAATTCCTCGCGCTCATAATCCCAGCGCTTCTTTCCCTCCTGCTCACGCAGACGGGCCTCCACCTTGGTCTGGGTGGCGATGCCTGCGTGGTCAGCGCCCGGCAGCCACAGGGTGGCATAGCCCTGCATGCGCTTGCGGCGAATGATGGAGTCGATCAGAGTGTGGTCCAAGGCGTGGCCCATGTGCAGCTGGCCGGTGACGTTCGGCGGCGGCAGCACGATGGAATAGGGCTCCGCCTCCGAGGATGCATCCGGGGTGAAGTAACCGGCGCTTACCCAGCCTTCGTAGAGGTCTTTTTCTACTGCCTGCGGCTCCCAGGACTTGGGAAGCTGGTCCGCGCGGTTGGTGCCAACGAGTTGCTCTTTATTCTGATCAGTCACCTGGCCAACTCTACCCTGTGCGTCAACTGGCACCACCGGCCTGTCTAGAGTAAGGGCATGTCTCACAACCCTGGCCACCGCGCCCGCCTCCGCACCCGTTACTTCACCCAAGCCAAAGACAACTCTCAGGCCTTCGCGTGCCTGACGAGCTACGACTGCTTGACCGCCGAAATCTTCGATGAAGCCGGGGTCGATCTCCTGCTCGTCGGCGATTCCCTGGCCAACGTGGTGCTGGGCCGCGAAACCACGCTCTCGCTCACCCTCGATGAGATGATCCCGCTGGCCCGCGCGGTGGTTGCTTCGACCTCCCGCGCCTTCGTGGTGGTGGACCTTCCCTTCGGCTCCTATGAGGACGGCCCCTCCCAGGCGCTGGAGACCGCGGTGCGCGTCATGAAGGAAACCGGCGCGCAGGCCGTGAAGCTGGAGGGCGGTGCGGAGCGCGCTCCCATTGTTGCCGCGCTTGTCGCCGCCGGCATCCCGGTCTGCGCCCACATTGGCTTTACACCCCAGCAGGTCCACGCCTTGGGCGGCTTCGTGGTCCAAGGCCGGGGTGCCGGTGCGGAGAAGCTTCACGACGACGCCCGCGCCCTCGCCGAGGCCGGCGCCTTCGCCGTGGTGCTGGAGATGGTCCCGGCAGCCCTTGCTGAGCAGGTGACCAAGGAGCTGCCCATCCCCACCATCGGCATCGGCGCCGGCGCGCAGACCGACGGTCAGATTCTGGTGTGGACCGATGCCTTCGGCCTGGGAGGTCCCAAGGCGCCGCGTTTTGTGCGCCGCTACGCGAATCTGCGCGGCGCGCTGCTGGAAGGAGCGAAGGACTATGTCGCAGATGTGGGTGAACGTTCCTTCCCCAACGCCGAGGAGTCTTTCGAGGACTAAGGTCTTAAGCCATGCAGATCCTCACAACTAAATCCGAACTCCGTGCCTTCCGCGCGGCAGCGTCCGGTTCCGTGGGTTTGGTGCCCACGATGGGCGCGCTTCACGACGGCCACGCTTCCCTCATTCGCCGCGCCCGCGAAGACAACGACACCGTGGTGTGCTCGGTCTTTGTCAATCCCCTCCAGTTCACGGACCTGGGCGACTGCGAAGACTACCGCGCCTACCCGCGCACCCTCGACGCGGATGCCGCACTGCTGGACTCGTTGGGAGTCGATGCGGTCTTCGCCTCCAGCGTGGAGGAAATGTACCCGGGTGGCACCCCGCGGGTGTGGGTGCGCACGGGTGAGATGGGCTCGGTCTTGGAAGGTGCCTCGCGCCCCGGCCACTTTGACGGCGTGGCCACCGTGGTGAGCAAGCTGTTTCACCTTGTCACACCAGACCGCGCTTATTTTGGGCAAAAGGATGCGCAGCAAGTAGCGATCATCCGCCGCCTGGTGGCGGACCTCGACCTGCCGCTGGACATCATCAGCGTGCCCATCGTGCGCGCAACGGACGGCGTGGCCGAGTCCAGCCGCAATGCGCGCCTCAGTGCCGCCGAGCGTGAGCAGGCGGTCGCCTTATCCCAGGCACTCTTCGCGCTGCAGGATGGCGCCTCACGTGAAGAAGCTGAGGCCCAGCTCGCTTCCTCCCCCGGCGTGACGGTGGATTACCTCACCGTGGTGGACCCGGCCACGCTCGAGCCCGTAGATGCACAACACCGGCCCGCCTTGGCGCTGGTAGCAGCGCATGTGGGGCCGGTGCGGCTTATCGATAACTTGGTGCTGGAGGCTTAACCTTTCAGCAGGTGGGCTACGGCCTCGCGCTCCTCACGCAGCTCCTGCACGGAGGCCTCGATGCGCTCCTTCTGGAAATCGCTGAGCTCCAGGCCTTGGACGATTTCCCACTTGCCGTCGCGGCAGATGGTGGGAAAGCCGCAGATGAGGCCCTCGTCTACACCGTAGGAACCATCCGAAGGCACGGCGGCGGTGCGCCAATCCTCGGTGCCGTGGACCCAATCGTGCATGTGGTCCACGGCCGCAGATGCAGCCGACGCCGCAGACGAGCTACCGCGCACCTCAATGATCTCCGCGCCGCGCTTGGCCACCTTGGGGATCATCTCCTCGCGGTACCACTGCTCATCTACCTCCGCGTTGGAGAAAGCGATATCCGGGAACTGGGTGGCGGAGTGGTTGCCCCAGACCGCAATCTTGGAAAAGTCCTTGGTGGCCTTGCCCGTCTTGGCCGCCAGCTGGCCCAAGGTGCGGTTGTGGTCCAAGCGCATGAGCGCGTTGAACTGGGAGTTATCCAGATCCGGCGCGCTATGCGCGGCAATCAGCGCGTTGGTATTGGCTGGGTTGCCCACCACCAGCACGCGGACATCGCGCGCCGCGTAGTCATTGATGGCCTTGCCCTGCTCAGTAAAGATGGCGCCGTTGGCCTCGAGCAGGTCAGCGCGCTCCATGCCCTTGCTGCGTGGGCGGGAGCCGACGAGGAATGCGGCGGAGGCATCCTCAAAGGCCACCTTGAGGTCATCGGTCACCGCAATCGAATTCACCAGCGGCAGGGCGGAATCGCGCAGCTCCATGGCCACGCCCTCGGCCTTTTCTACTACCGCGGGGATTTCCAAGAGGGCAAGGTCTACCGGGGTGTCCTTGCCAAATACGTCGCCTGCGGCAATCCGCCACAGCAGGGAGTAGGCGATATTTCCGGCGGCGCCGGTAACGGTTACTTTTACTGGCTGGGTCATGCTCATTCCTCCTCATATGTCGTGGAGTTGTAAGCGTCCCTCATGCACGCCACCCTCCACGGGATGTATCCACCCCCGAGCTTAGCGCTATACGGAGGTAGCGTGTTGTGAAATAAATCCCCCTCTTTCGGAGGGAAAACGCCGCCAAATTTCCGGATATTACCCCCGTTTACCTCCAAATTAACGCCCCCAATGGGCACATACCTCCCGCGGGGTGGGGCTAATCGGGCATGATGGAAGCGGCACAGACCCCACTGGGAAGCGCGCTTGCAGGGATGCATTCACTGCCTGTGGGCGGCTGCACGGTGGCCAACCACTGCCGCATCAAACCAGCATGAGGCCGGCCGTGCAGTTCCCGAGACACTACCCACCATCGCCACATCGGCGCCGCGAAGCAGAGATAGGACACATGCTATGAGCACTGAGCACACCGAACCGCTGCACGCTGCGGAGCAGGCGGAGGACTCCGACACTCACGCTGCGGATTCCATCAGCACCGATGCCGTGGTGGATATCGCCATTTCCCAGTTTTCCGCGTGGGGTTTTTCTGAAACCAAGCTGGATACCATCGCCGCGGAATCCGGCATGTCCAAGCGCATGATTCACTACCACTTTGGCGATAAGCAGGGCCTGTATTTAAGCGCTCTAAGCACCGCCGCCGAGCGCCTCCGCCCTGACGAAGAAGACCTGGAACTCGATTCCGCGGTCCCAGTCGAGGGCGTGCGCAAGCTGGTGGACTGGATCTTTTGGCAGTACGTCAACCACCCCGAGGCCATCCGCATGATGACCTGGGAAACCGCCCAGTCCATCGTGGGCTCTTCCACCAATCCCGTGGCGGATTTTAGCGGCGTCGCCCTTCACCTCGATCGCCTGCTCATGCTGGGCCAGGACGCCGGCGCCTTCCGCCCGGGCATTTCCACCAACGATATTTTCACCATCATCGCCTCGCTCACCTCGTACCGCGTGACCAACCGGGCGATGATGGACAACCTGTTGGGCGTGGATATGTCCAGCCAGGCAAATACCGACGGCATGCACCGGCTTACCGTCGATGCCGTGCTGGCATTCCTCACCGCCAATATCCCCGATTCCGGCCACGAGTCTTATTTGGTGCCTTCTGATGCCGACGAGGGCGATGAAGCCTCCCCGCAAGATATCTACGGCGAGGCATAAAAGTAGGGGCACCGGCTGCTTGCCGGTGCCCCCTTCTCACTAAGCCGATTCCTTCGCCTCATCCTTGTAGGTGAATTCGGGCTCTGCGCCCTGGGTGACGCAGTCTGCGGTAATGTGCACGGCGGAAATATCTTCTCTGTCTGGCAGCTCAAACATCACTGGAACGAGCAGTTCTTCCAGGATCGCGCGCAGGCCGCGCGCGCCGGTTTTGCGCTCGAGGGCGAGCTCAGCGATAGCATCCAGCGCCCCGTCATCCATGTGCAGCTCGCAGTCATCCATCTCAAATAGGCGGCTGTACTGCTTGAGCAGCGAGTTCTTGGGCTCAGTGAGCACCTTGACCAGGGCCTCGCGGTCCAAGTTATCCACCGTCGCCACCACGGGCAGGCGGCCGATAAATTCTGGGATCAAGCCGAACTTCACGAGGTCTTCCGGGCGCACCTGGGAAAACAGGTCCACCTTTTCCCGCTCGTCTTCGGTGCCCAGCTTCGCGCCAAAGCCAACGCCCTTCTTGCCCACGCGATCCGCGATCACCTGGTCGAGGCCTGCAAACGCGCCGGCGACGATGAAGAGGATATTGGAGGTATCTAGCTGGATAAATTCCTGGTTGGGGTGCTTGCGCCCGCCCTGCGGCGGGATGGCGGCCACGGTTCCCTCCAGGATCTTCAGCAGCGCCTGCTGCACGCCCTCGCCGGAGACATCGCGGGTAATGGAGGGGTTTTCGGATTTGCGGGAAATCTTATCCACCTCGTCGACGTAGATGATGCCGCGCTGGGCGCGCTCCACGTCAAAGTCCGCTGCCTGCAGCAGCTTCAAGAGGATATTTTCGACGTCCTCACCCACATAACCGGCCTCCGTCAGGCTGGTGGCATCCGCGATGGCGAAAGGCACATCCAGCAGGCGCGCCAAGGTCTGCGCCAGGTAGGTCTTACCGGAACCGGTAGGCCCCAGCATCAAAATATTGGACTTAGAGATCTCTACCTCTTCGCCTTCGGCCTTCTTCCGGCGCGCATCTAGCGCGGCGGATTCTTCGGCCTTAATGCGCTTGTAGTGGTTATACACCGCTACCGACAGCACGCGCTTGGCCTTGTCCTGGCCAATGACGTACTTATCCAAAAAGGAAGAAATCTGCGAAGGCTTGGGCAGGCGCACCTCCGCCTCGGAAGACTCCTCGGCCTGCTCGTGGCCGAGCTCTTCTTCAATAATCTCATTGCAGAGCTCGATGCACTCATCGCAGATGTAGACCCCGCCACCGGCGATAAGCTTTTTCACCTGCTTTTGGCTCTTTCCGCAGAAGGAACACTTCAGGAGATCAGCGCTTTCTTGCATACGTGCCATTCAGTACTTTCACACTCGCTCTTGTTTACCGCTTTTAAAGGTGGGTAGGAAGGCTCGCTCACTTCCGTCCCCGCGGTTGGTTGTTCAAAAATCTACCTTAGTAAATCAACCCGACACGGCTCCTATTCATTCCCTCCGCGTGGCGAAATTCGCAGATCTTTATCCGCCCACATCACTAAACTTGAGATTGGATCCTCTACTTCCTCCACCACCGCCGAAGGAGCCATTTCATGTTTGACCTCACCAACCGTACCGCGATTGTCACGGGCGGGGCTGCGGGCATCGGCAAGGGCATCGTTGCCTCCTTGCGCGAAGCCGGCGCCAGCGTCGTCATTGCCGATATTGATACCGATAAGGCCGAAGCCACCGCCGCGGAGCTCGGTGCGACCGCCTACCCCGTCGATGTCACCGATAGGGCCTCCATCAAAGAAATGTTTGCCAAGGTCCACGCCGCACACGGGGCGATCGACATCGTCTGTTCCAATGCCGGGATCTTTCCCAACTGCCCGCTGGAAGAGATGACCGATAAACAGTGGGAGACAATGTTTGAAATCAACACCCACGGCACGTTCAAGGTCGTGCAAGAAGCCCTGCCGTATATGAAGGAGCGCGGCTACGGGCGCATCGTTATCACCACCTCCATTACCGGCTCGCACACCGGCTTTCCCGGTTGGGCACATTACGGCGCCTCCAAGGCGGCCCAACAGGGCTTTATCCGCTCCGTTGCCCTAGAAATCGCCCGCGATGGCATCACCATCAATGGCGTTTTGCCCGGAAATATCCTCACCGAAGGCCTCGAAGCGCAGGGCCAGGACTACCTCGATGAAATGACGCGCTCCATCCCGCTGCACCGGCTTGGCAGCCCCCGCGATATTGGCAATGCCGCGGCCTTCCTCGCCTCCACCGAGGCCGGATATATCACCGGCCAAACGCTCATTATTGATGGCGGCCAGCTCCTGCCCGAAACCCCGGAGGCCATCCTGCCGCCGCGCTAGCGCTTGCCGATGCCCAGCCCTATAACGCAGATAACCCCGCCGACACCGAGGATGGTGCCTGGCGGGGTTATCTAGTGCGGCTTTTATTGCAGCCAGCCGAATTCGAGCAAGAATGCCTCGACATCGAGCATTTCCAACTCATCTGGCGCGTGGCCGGCAACGAATGCGAAGGACTCAGCGACGTCCTTGGTCGTCGCGGGGGTCAGCCCCGCGTCAACGAGATTTTCCGCTACGCGGGCAGAAACCGGCGTCTGCGACACCGTATCCAAACCCGTACCCGTGGTGGAGTCCTTGAACATATCGCTAATGCCACCAAAGAAGGTCCGCATCGTGTTCATCTCTCTCACCTCTCAATGTTGCACTGTTGATAGGGTTGAATATACTTGGTACTTACCCACTAAGCAACCCCTAAGCCACTTAAAGTTAACCTTTTGTTAACTTTAAGTGGCTGTGAGGCGTATTACATGGTCACGGGCTCGTTCCCTCGGCCCGCGGGTGACTCTTAAAGGTCGCCGAACGGGGCGAAGCCGAAGTAATGGTTCAGGGTATCGCGCGCAATCCACGCGATTGCCACCACAATGATGGCACCTAGTACGGCATAAACGGTCCAACCCAGCACCTTCATTTGCCGGCTCGCGGGAGTATCTCCTACCACCACGCCGTTATCATCGCGAATGGGATCGCCCGTCATGGAACGCATGCCCAGGGCGAAGAGCAGGGGAATGCCGGCGCCGAAGACGAGGGCCAGTCCGGCGACGCGGAGAATAGATTCGAAGATTTCTGCAGCAGTCATGTTCTAGCGCTCCTCGTTCGGAGTAGATGAGGTGGGGTTCGTGCTCCCGTCGACCGCCGCTACCGGGGTCATACCCCCTGCGGCTGCGACGGACTCTTTCGCGCCAACGCGTGGCTCCAAAGAGGAATCCACGGACTCAGCGTTGTCATCCCAGTCATTATTGACGTTGGAGGCATCGACCGGGTTCATGCGGGAGCGGATAACGATGAGCGCGGTCATGGCCAGGAGCAGGACGAAGTCCACGATGGCACCGGTAGCTACCGTCGTGACAGAGGAAACGCCGTGCGCCAGCCACCACGATGCGAAGCCAACGAAAGCAGCACAGGGCAGCGTAATGAGCCAAGCAGCCACCATGCGCATCGCCACGCCCCAGCGAACTTCCGCGCCGCGGCGGCCCAAACCGGTACCAAGGATGGAACCGGTGGATACGTGGGTCGTAGAAAGCGCCATGCCGCCGGTAGCGGAGGTCAAGATGATGGCCGCAGACGTTGCCTCGGCTGCCATACCTTGCGGGGATTCGATCTCCACGAGCCCCTTGCCCAAGGTGCGGATAACGCGCCAGCCGCCGGACAGCGTACCGGCCGCAATGGCAATCGCACAGGCAACAATGACCCAGGTGGGAATGCGGGCATCGGCAACCGCATGGCCTGAGGCCACGAGGGCGAGGAAGATAACGCCCATGGTCTTCTGAGCGTCGCCGGCACCGTGCGCCAGCGATACCAAGCAAGCGGTCACAATCTGGCCGTGGCGGAAGTGCTCGTTCTTTTCCTTATTTGGAATGGTGTTGGTTACCCAATACACGAGGAAGGTGGCGCAGGCAGATACCAAGGCGGCGATAATCGGAGAGGCCACAGCCGGAATGATGATCTTGGCCATGATGGAGGTCCACTCCACTCCCCCAGTGCCCATGGCTGCGAAACCGGCGCCGATAAGGCCACCGAAAAGGGCGTGGGAAGAGCTGGACGGCAGTCCGAGCAACCAAGTGAACAGGTTCCAGAGAATACCGCCGATAAGGCCGGTAAAGACCACCATCAAAAGGGCCTGACCATCGGAATCAGCGGCTGCGCCCGACAGGTCATAAGAATCGAGGTTGACGATGCCCTTAGCCACCGTTGCCGCGACATTCACGGACAGGAATGCGCCGACGAGGTTGAGCGCGGCAGAAATCGCTACCGCGGTAAATGGCTTCAGCGCGCCGGTAGCAATGGAGGTTGCCATCGCATTAGCGGTGTCGTGAAAACCATTGGTGAAGTCAAAGGCTAGGGCGGTAACCACCACAATGCCCAAGATAATCAAAGTCGCTGTCACAGCATTGGCCCCTTGTAAGCAATCAACAAATGACGAGAAAGTGCATTTGCGACGCCGTTATTCGTCGCGCACCAAGAGCAGCGTACCGCGCAATAATAAGGCGAGCCAATAGCGTTTCTAAGAAGTAAACTGCACTTTGCCTAGTGTTAACCTTCCGCGCGTAGCTTGGCACCAGCCCCATACCGAAAATCCGCGTTCTACCAGTATTTTTTCAAAAATCTAATCTATCTTCAGCCTTTAATACCGTGGTATAAAACACTAAGAGAGGTGCGCCGGCTTAACGCCAACGCACCTCTCAAAATATAGGGTATTTACTTCCCGTTTTAACGGAAGGTAGCGAACTTCTTGACCACCCAGCGGCTCAGCACGAGCAGGACGATGCCCAGCGCGATGGAAGCGACACCCAGGGAAATGAAGAAGGTGTTTTCCGCAGCCGCATCCTCTGGGTTGTAGAAGCTAGCCAGCGAGCCGGCAAGCGCGGTACCCATGGCCACGGCCATCATCCACACGGCCATCATGCGCGATGGGAATGCCTCTGGAGCCACCTTGGTGGCCAGCGAGTTGCCCACCGGGGACAGCATGAGCTCACCCATGGTGAACAGGAAGAGGATCCAGATAATGACATACATTGGCGTGGAGTTTGCGCCCGAACCGGAGAACGGCAGGAAGAAGAAGAGCGAGACACCAATGATGATATTGGCTACGCCGAACTTTACAGGCGTGGACCACTGACGGTCACCGAGCTTCGTCCACATCGCTGCGAAGATTGCGGAGAAGATAACGATGAAGATCGGGTTAATGGACTGCACCAGTGACGGCGGGATCTCGAGGCCGAAGATGTGGCGATCCAAGCGCACATCGGCGTAAATGGTCATCACGGTAAATTGCTGCTGGAAGATACCGAAGAACAGCACACCGGAGATGAACATCGGAATAAAGCCCAAGAGGCGGTTCTTTTCTTTCCGGGTCACCAAATCAGAGGTGTACATCTGAATCCAGAAGTACACGGCGGCGATAAGGGCAACGGCGGTGACGATATTGGACAGCCACTCTACCTTGATGATTCCAGTACCCAGGCCAATGACCATGACGAGGATGACGACGACGATCGCGCCCAAGCCCATCATGCGCTGCTTGGAGTCCGCCGGGTTCGGGATTTCGTGTCCGGCGTCCTTAATGGTGGTCTTACGCATGATGGTGTACTGGATAAGGCCCAAGGCCATACCGACGGCAGCGATGCCGAAGCCCCAGTGGAAGCCCTTCCAGCCCCACATTGCGGTGGTAAGAAGCGGACCAAAGAGGGCGCCGATATTAACGCCCATGTAGAAGATGGAGAAGCCGCCGTCACGGCGAGGATCGTCGCGGCTATACAGCGAGCCCAGCACCACCGACGCGGTGGTCTTCACGCCACCGGAACCAACGGCGATGAGGATCAGGCCGATGGCAAGACCCGTCACGGCGGGGATGAAGGCCAAGACGAGGTGTCCAGCCATTACCATGATCGCGGAGTAGAACAGGGTGCGCTCCGCACCGAGGATGCGGTCTGCTACCAAGGATGCCAACAGGCAGGCCATGTAGACCAAGCCGCCGTACGCGCCGACGATCGATGTTGCATCGCCGCGGTCGAGGCCGAGGCCACCATCGGTCGTGGCGTAGTACATGTACAGCAGCACGATGGACTGCATGCCGTAGAAGCTGAATCGCTCCCACATCTCCACGCCGAACAGGTTAGCCAGCCCCCACGGGTGACCGAAGAATGTGCGCTCCCCGCTCGAAGCAGCGGGTGCGGAGGTCTGCTCCTCCGCCTCTGGATCCTTATTTGTCATAACATAATACGACCACTCAGAGGTCTAATTCACAAATCGGGCATTATACGTGAAACATCGCACTGAAAAATCTGCCTAACGACCTGCAGATATTTCTCTGAAAGATTCACCCCATTTGGGGTAGCCGCTCGCGCACTACCACTCCCCTGCTACGCCCCTCATAGGCATATATCGAGCGCACTCATATGCACATAATAAAACCCTGCGAGGGCTCCTCTCGAAGCGGCCTCGCAGGGTGTTAGCTGATGGAGTTAGCCCACCAGCACCGTATTAAGAATTGAGCTTGCGGTACTCAAAGACGGTATCGATGATTCCGTATTCCACGGCGTCTTCCGCGGTGAGGATCTTATCGCGGTCGGTGTCGATGCGGATTTGCTCGGCAGTACGGCCGGTGTGCTCCGCCAGGGTATTTTCCATCAAGGTGCGCATACGCTCGATCTCTGCGGCCTGGATCTCCAAGTCCGAGACCTGGCCCTGGGTGCCCTGGGTTGCAGGCTGGTGGATCAATACGCGGGAGTTCGGCAACGCCGCGCGCTTGCCCGGAGCACCAGCGGCCAAAAGCACTGCGGCAGCGGACGCCGCCTGGCCCAGGCACACGGTCTGCACATCGGGGCGCACATAGCGCATGGTGTCATAAATTGCCATCAGGGCAGTAAAGGAGCCACCGGGCGAGTTGATATACATGGTGATGTCACGGTCCGGATCCTGGCTTTCAAGAACCAGCAGCTGGGCCATGATGTCATTGGCAGAGGTGTCATCGACCTGGGTGCCCAAGAAGATGATGCGCTCTTCAAAGAGCTTAGAGTACGGGTTGGTTTCCTTCGTCCCCTGAGCGGACTGCTCAATAAAAGAAGGCAGTACGTAACGGGAACTTGGCATCTGCGACTTATTCATAGTGATTTTCTCCTTATTCCCTAGTTGCTCAGTGGGCCGTTCACGGACTCGATAACGTGGTCAACAATGCCGTATTCCTTGGCTTGCTGCGCCGTCATCCAGCGGTCGCGGTCAGAGTCCTTGGTGATCTGCTCGAAGGTTTGGCCGGTGTGCTCTGCAATGAGCTCGGCCATCTCGCGCTTCGTCTGGGCGAATTGCTCCGCCTGGATGGCGATATCGGCAGCGGTACCGCCCACGCCAGCGGAAGGCTGGTGCATCATGATGCGAGCGTGCGGCAGTGCATAGCGCTTGCCCTTCGTACCACCAGAGAGCAGGAACTGGCCCATGGAAGCGGCCAAGCCCATGCCGTAGGTGGAGATATCGCAGGGCGAGTACTTCATCGTGTCATAAATGGCCATGCCCGCGGTCACGGAGCCACCCGGGGAATTGATGTAGAGCGAAATATCGCGCGTGGGATCCTCTGCGGAAAGCAGCAGGATCTGCGCGCACAACTTATTGGCAATTTCATCGTCTACCTGGGTGCCCAAAAAGATAATGCGCTCGTGCAGCAGGCGCTCGTAGACGCTGTCACCCAAGTTCAGGCCGGAGCCTGCTGGGGTGGTCATCTGAAGCTGGTCAGATTTCTTAGACATTCGAAAAGTCTCCTTGAGGACGGTTAATCTCTAATGCCACCACACTACTTAATGTGGCGATAATTGTGGGGTCTGTTCGCTATCAGCGTTTGCACCGATCTTTGTCTGCTTTTTCGACCCGGCGATGAGAAAAGCCCAGCCAGACTTCCTCGCCGGTGCGAGGGGCCAAGCTGGGCTTTTAAGGAGAAGATTTACTCCGCGTCGGTAGCTTCGTTCTCGTCTTCTTCTACCTCACCGAAGTACTGCTCAACGTCAACGTCGTTGCCTTCTTCGTCCTTTACGGTGGTACGGCAAATGGCGGCAGCCAGTGCCTTGCCGCGGCGTACGTCAGAGAACAGGTTGGCAATCTGCCCGTTGGACTGCAGCTGCTGGATGAACTGGTTCGGGTCCATGCCGTAGGACTGCGCGGTGAACAGGATGTGGTCCGAGAGCTCCTGCTGGGATACTTCCGGCTCTTCCTTTTCTGCCACGGCATCCAAGAAGATCTGCGTGCGCACGGACTCTTCGGCCTGCTCGCGGGTCTGCTGATCAAACTCTTCGCGGGAGGTGCCCTGTGCCTCGAGCAGCTGTGCCAGCGCCTTCTCATCGTGTGCCAGCTGGCCCAGGATCTGGTGCAGCTGGGCGTGAGCCTGCTCGTCGACGACGGACTGGGGCAGTTCAAATTCGACACCGGCAAGCGCAGCCTTCAGAACCTCATCGCGGATCTGGCCGGCCTGCTCAGCCTTCTTGGACTCCTCAACCTCGGTCTTGGTGGCTTCGCGCAGCTCCTCGATGGTGTCGTACTCGGAGGCCATCTGGGCAAACTCATCATCCATGTCCGGCAGCTTGCGCTCCTTGGTCTGCTGCACGTGGACCTTAAAGGTAGCCTCTTCGTCCTTGTGCTCGCCAGACTGGATGGTGGAGGTGAACTCGTTATCCTCGCCGGTCTTCATGCCGCGCAGTGCGGTGTCCAGACCCTTGATGAGGTTGTCATCACCAATGGAGTAAGACAGGCCCTCGGTGGAAGCCTCCTCGATCTTCTCGCCGTCCACCTCTGCGGTGATGTCAATGATGGCGTAGTCACCGGTCTTCATCTTGCGCTTGGTGTCCTTCAGTTCACCGAAGCGTTCTGCAAGATCCTCGAGGGCCTTGTCCACGTCTTCTTCGCCGGCCTTGATGGCTGGGACGGTGACGGAGATTTCGGAGAAGTTCGGAACCTCGAACTCAGGGCGAACGTCAACTTCGGCGGTGAACTCGACGAAGTCCTTGTCCTCGATCTTGGAAATGTCTACGTCCGGCTGGCCGATGACCTTCAGGTCCTCGGACTGAACGGCCTGCTCGTAGCGGGAAGGCAGCATGTCATTGACAACCTGCTCCAGAATCGGGCCGCGGCCGAAGCGAGCGTCGATCAGCTGGCGCGGGGCCTTGCCCTTACGGAAACCTGGAATAGAAACCTGCTGCGCGATTGCCGCGTAAGCTTGATCGATTTCCTGGTCTAGCTCCGCAAACGGAACGTTGACGGTGAGCTTAACGCGGGTATCGCTCAGCTTGTCTACGGTGGTCTTCACGAGTGAATCTCCCTGGCTTCATTGTTTTTCTACGTACATAAAAATTAAAGGGGGTCTGAAAAACCTTATTAGGGCATTTTCAGACCCCCATACGTCGGGGCGACAGGATTTGAACCTGCGACCCCCTGCTCCCAAAGCAGGTGCGCTACCAAACTGCGCCACGCCCCGTATGTAGGCCACCAAGTTGCCTTGGCTGCGTTGCATACCTGAGACAGTTTAGCGTGTTGGATTTAAATCTCCTAAATCAACCCCCTGTTAAGGGCGTAGACGCAGGTTAGCGGCATAATTTCCGGCCGCTTGACTTAGAAATCAAAATCAAACATGCCATCAAAGAATCCGCCGCCATCGCCGTCAGATAATCCGTCGAAGAAGCCGCCTCCATCACCGGCGTCTCCCCCTCCGGCATCGCCGCCCATATCGCCGGCGTCTCCGGCATCTCCCGCGTCTGCGCCGCCGTCAGCTCCGTCCATGCCGTCGCCACCCTCGGCGCCGCCCCAGTCGCCGTTTTCTGCGGCGGCTGCGGAATAGCCCACGCCGGACATGCCGGCAAACATGGCATTAAACATCATGGAATAACCCATCATCCACACGCCCGTTTGCAGGGCATCCGCCCACCAAGGGCGGGAGTACCAACCGGCCGGAACGGGGCGCCCGGCCACGGTTCCGCCTGGGTAATAATTCGGGGTTTCCTCGGAGGCGTACGGAGACGCAGTCAGCTGCTCGCCATTGGCATCCACCGTGCGCTTCTCGGTGACCTTACCGGCGGCCCGCTGCCCTTCTAGCGGCGGCAACTCCGGCCCCGGATTCATATCCATAATCTCGCGGGCCGCATTGACGTAATGCATGCCCTCAAGCGCCGATTCGCGGGCCAAGTTGGCCTGCTTGACCGTAGTGGCCCGCGAAATAGCAGAGTTGGCCGCGGTAAAGCGCTCTGATGCATCCGCCATTGCCTGCTGCGAGGCGGTATCCGTACCGGAGATCTGCATGACCTGGCCGCCCAGGCGCTCAATCCACCGACGCGCATCCGCCTGGGCATCCGCTAACTGCTGCGCCTCTCGCTCCTCCCGGCTCTTTTTTGAGCTGCGCGAGGATAGATACCACGCGCCGCCACCGAGTACGACTACAAGAAGTAGGAGTTCCACAACAATCATCGCTTTCTTTGCCGGAATTGGTTCTATCTATTTTAACGGCCTATCCACTGCGTGTGTTCCCTATTTTCGTTTTGGGGCGCACGTGCGCTAAAGTAGCCGACAGCGTTCGAGGTGACGCTGTGGGAATGTCGTATAGTGGCTAATACCTCAGCCTTCCAAGCTGAAGACGCGGGTTCGATTCCCGTCATTCCCTCCATGTTTGTACTGCAATAATTGACTATCGTAGCTGGTTATTGGCAGTAAGTGGAACCATTGGTAGAACCATCTTGGTTGGCATGTTTAAACCCTCACGGATTGTATAGTCTGTGGGGGTTTGAATAGTTTTAGCTTTGGTTAGAGTTTCTTCCAGGGTGCGGCCACGGCGGGCGGCCCCCATCCGGCTTGTGTGGTGCGGGGTTGGGCTGTTTTGGGAAATATTCTTAAAATGTTCGTTCTTCCAGTTTACCAATAACGCATTAATATGTTATACTAGTAAATGTAAGTCTGCACGGCACTTACAAAACTGAAGAGGTGATGGAGGTCGCGGCGCTAATAATTTCACTGTGTAGCCTAGCTATTCAGATAAAGCAGTACCGCAACGACCACCCGCCAAATCGGGTAGGCATCGCAAATAGCCTCTAGGGGCACACCTCCCAATATACCGAAAGGACACGTTACAGTGACATTGAAACAGGCCCCGCCGTCTCAGGCATCGTAGTCGCCGCCGCCTACTCGATAATTGCCGATTCGCCCATCTGGCTTATTGTCATAGCCTTAGCGGCACTATCCGGCTACAACCTAGCTACAGCCACTACCCAAGGGAGGAAAAACCGTGCAGCCTAAAATCATTGACGCGGACACAGGAAAAGAGCTGTGGCGCACTGCAGAGTGCGCCGAGTACTGCAGCATCACCACACGCACGTGGGCGAGTTATTACGCAAATGAGCGCACACCCGCCCCTGTGGCCATGCTCGATGGCCGTAGCGCATTGTGGCTTGCTGAGGATATTAAGCGCTGGCACGCGTCCCGGCCGGGGTCACCCAGCCAGCTCCGCCGTTAGGCCTCCTTGCTGGTTCCTTAGCTTTATCGAGGCTCCAGTTTGCCGATGCCTCCCTCCATCCCGCCGCCCATCTCCCGCCAAGCGCGGCTATAAATACATCACATTGGGGCGGTGGCCAGAAAAGCGTAATCTGGTGTCCATGACCGTACCTAATATTACTTTGAACGATGGCAATACAATCCCCCAGCTGGGCTTTGGCGTCTTCCAGATGGACCCGGAAAAGACCGAGGAATACGTAGCCGAAGCGCTGCGCGTGGGCTACCGCCACATCGATACCGCGGCCATCTACGGCAATGAGGAGGGCGTGGGCAAGGCCATCGCCAACTCCGGCATCCCGCGCGAGGAGCTTTTCATTACCACCAAGCTGTGGAATGACCGCCACACCGATGCCGCTGCCGCACTGGATGAATCCCTACAGAAGCTAGGCCTTGATTACGTTGACCTGTACCTCATCCACTGGCCTACCCCGGCCAAGGGCACGTACGTGGAGGCTTGGAAGCAACTCATTGAGCTGCGCAAAGAGGGCAAGGCGAAGTCCATTGGCGTATCCAACTTTGAGCCGGAGCACTTAGATCAGCTGGAGGTGCACACGGACGTCGTCCCCGCAATTAACCAGGTGGAGCTGCACCCTTACCTCCAGCGCTGGCGCGAACTGGACGCTGGCCGCGCCCACGGCATCGCCATCGAGGCATGGGGACCGCTGGGCCAGGGCAAGAGCGATATCTTGGAGGCACCAGAGGTTACTGAAGCCGCCGAGGCGCACGGTGTTTCCCCAGCCCAGGCCATTATCCGCTGGCACCTGCAAAATGGGGTCATCCTCTTCCCCAAGTCCTCGACGCCATCGCGCATCGCAGAAAACTTCGATGTCTTCGGCTTCGAGCTCACGGACGCAGAAATGGCCGCCATTACCTCATTGGAGGAAGGCGAAGACGGCCGCGGTGGGCACCACCCCAATGACATGAACGACGCCTAATGCGCTTGGTGTAACCACCACATAGAAACGCCGCGTGGCCTAAAAGGCCCGCGGCGTTCATTTATGTCTATTCACAGATCCCCGCAGTTTTAGCGCGGGTCCTTGGGCAGCTCAGGTGGGATATTGGTGCGCTCGTATTCTGCGAGGATATCGATGCGGCGCTGGTGACGCTCGGCGCGGGACCATTCTTGATCCAAGAAGGCATCCACGATTTCTAGGGCCTCTTCTTGCGAGTGCATGCGCCCGCCGATGCCGATGAGCTGCGCATTATTGTGCTCGCGGGCCAGGCGCGCGGTTTCTGGCGACCATGCCAGCGCGCAGCGCGCGCCCTTGACCTTATTGGCGGCAATCTGCTCGCCATTTCCGGATCCGCCCAGCACGATTCCCAGGGAACCTGGATCGTTGACGGTACACAGGGCCGCTTCAATGCAGAATGCGGGGTAGTCATCCTCGGCGTCATAGGTATGGGCGCCGCAGTCGATAACGTCATGGCCTTGTTTGGTGAGGTGTTCAGAAATCAGGTTTTTGGTTTCAAAACCTGCGTGGTCAGCTCCAAGATATACGCGCATAACCCCTACAGTACCGGCACCGCCGCCTTCTGGGCACCACTTTGTACAACCTATTTCGCTTATAGTCCGGCGCTGATAAACTAAAGCGCCACTACGTGCCGCACAGAAAGGCTCTATATGACCCCTCGCGTCCTCGCGTATTACGGCAGCATCCTTGCTGTCGCGGTGCTGCTATTTGCGGCGAATATGTTCTTGTCCACTCAGAACTTCCTCTTGCCGCTTTTTTATACCGTACTCTTCACAGTCGCCCACCTTGTCGTGGGGCTGTGGTGGCTGGTGCAGAGGGCTATAAAGAAAAATCGCCTCGGCGAACTGGCCGCGGTGATAGGGATTTTATCCCTGCTCACCGCGGCCTCATGGGCTACCTGGGTGGCCGCCGCATGGGAAGAATTCCACGCGCAAGCCTATCTGCCCATCATCAATATCGCCGGGCTACCAGCGTTTATTTTAACGCCGGTAGTCGCTGGTTGCTGCCTCGCCGCGGCGGTGCGCCGCAAGCACAGCCCGCAGCACTAGAAACTAGTCTTCTTTTACTTGTGGCATCTCCGTGCGGGAGCGTTTGAGCTCGAAGAAGTAGGGGAACTGGGCGAGGCGCACGGAGGCATCGAAAAGCTCACCGGCTTCCTCGCCCTTGGGAACGCGGGTAATAACCGGGCCAAAGAAGGCGGTATCGCCCAGCTTAATAACCGGGGTGCCTACCTCATCGCCCACGGAAGAAATACCGTTGTGGTGGTATTCGCGCAGCTTCTCGTCGTACTCCTCGGTGTGGGCCACCTCCGCAAAGTCTGCGGGGAGGCCAACCTGCTCTAATGCCTGGGCGATGATCTTGTCATAGCCGCCATCGCCCTTCTTGCCACCGTTGCCCTTGGCGTGGATCAAGGTGCCCATGGCGGTATAAAGCTCATCTACCTTTTCTGGCTGCTCGGTCTTTACCTTGGCAAATACGCGGGCAGGGCCCCAGTTGGCCTCCATCATTTCCATGTATTCGGGATCAAGATCGCGGCCATCATTAAGCACCGACAGGGACATCGGCTCGAATTCCACGGCAATATCGCGGACCTTTTCTACCTCTTTGATCCAGCGGGACGTTGCCCATGCGAACGGGCAGGAAGCGTCGAACCAAAACTTAACTGGGGTAGTCATTATTCCTCCTTGAAATAAGTGCAGTTTGCCCCACCACTGTAAACGCGCTGCTAACCTTGATGCATCACTATTTTCGTTAGCAAAGGAGAATCTAGGCAATGACCTCTGTAAACCTCACGTGGGAGGAAGCAAAAAATCGCTCCCAGATGCTCAACGTTGACCATTACGATGTCACTTTAGACCTTAAGCATTCCGATACCCACTTCCTGTCCACCACTACGGTGCGTTTTAGCACCCAGGAGGCCGGTTCTACCTTCATCGATCTGCGCGCGGACAAGCTGCACGAGGTACGCCTGAATGGAAACCCGCTGCCCACGCAGTCCTATGACCCCACCTACGGCATTCCACTCTCCGGGCTGCAGGTAGCGGACTACACGCTCGAGGTCACCGCTGAGATCCCCTTCTCCCGCACCGGCGAGGGCCTGCACCGCTTCGTGGACCCTGCCGATAACGAGGTCTACCTCTACACCCAGTTTGAAACCGCCGATGCCAAGCGCGTGTTTGCCTGCTTCGACCAGCCGGATCTGAAGGCCACCTACTCCCTGCACTTTAAGGCCCCAGAGGAGTGGACCATTATCACCAATGGCCCGGTCACCCGCGAGGGCGATACCTCCCATTCTGAGATCGACTACCCACTCTCGACCTACCTGGTCGCCCTGTGCGCAGGCCCCTACCACGAGGTCACCGACACTTGGCGCGGCGAGCTGACCGAGCACCCCGAGGGCAAGCCGGCGCAAAAGCTCGAGGTTCCACTCGGTATCTATTGCCGCGCCTCGCTGGCAGATTCCCTCGATGCCGAGCGCCTTTTTACTGAGACCAAGCAGGGCTTCGACTTCTACCACCGCAACTTCGGCTTCCCCTACCCCTTTGGCAAGTACGACCAGATTTTCGTCCCCGAGTTCAACGCCGGTGCGATGGAAAACGCCGGTTGCGTAACCCTCCGCGATGAATACGTCTTTACCTCGCAGGCCACGCACTACAAGTACGAGCGCCGCGCCGATACCGTCCTGCACGAGCTTGCCCACATGTGGTTCGGTGACCTCGTGACCATGCAGTGGTGGAATGACTTGTGGCTCAACGAGTCCTTTGCCACCTGGTCCGCAGCAATCTCGCAGGCGGAAGAAACCGAATACGATACCGCCTGGGTCACCTTCGCCAACGTGGAAAAGTCCTGGGCCTACCAGCAGGATCAGCTACCTACCACCCACCCCATTTCCACCGATGCCAGCGATATCGAAACCGTGGAGCAAAACTTCGACGGTATTACCTACGCCAAGGGCGCCTCGGTGCTCAAGCAGCTGCAGGCCTACGTTGGCCGCGAGAACTTCCTCGCCGGCGTGCGCCGCCACTTCGCCGCCCACGCGTGGGGTAACGCCACCTTCGATGATCTGCTCCGCCACCTCGAAGAGGCATCCGGGCGCGATCTCTCCTTCTGGGCACAGCAATGGCTGAGGACCACTGGTATTAATACCCTGGCGGTTGCCACGGCGGCCGACGATGACGGCACCATCACCCAGGCTCACCTTACCCAACGCGGCGATACCCTGCGCACCCACCGCGTGGCGGTCGGCCTTTACAGTACGCAGGACGGCAAGGTCGTGCGCACCGAGCGCCTTGAGATGGACGTGGAGGGCAAATCCACCGAGATCCTAGAGCTGGTCGGCCGCGACCTCAATGACATCGACTTCATCCTGCCCAACGATGACGATCTGACCTACTGCCTCATCGATTTGGACGCAGGTTCCCTGCAATTCCTGCTGGATAATATCGAGAAATTCGACGACCCCATGGCGCGCACCCTCTGCTGGTCCACCGCCTGGGAGATGACCCGCGCCGGCACCATGCGCGCCCGCGACTTCATCCGCTTGGTGGCCCGCGGCATGAAGGCGGAGACCGAGCTAGCCGTCCTCGAGCGCATCGTCTCGCAGGCTTCTACCGCGCTGAAGAACTACGCCGATCCGGCGTGGGCGAAAGACAGCACGGTTTTGGCGCAGGCGCTTGTCGATGGCGCCCGGAGCACCGATGCGCAGCGTTCCATCATCTGCACGCAGGCCCTGTCTCGGATTCGGCTGCACGAGCCGGCCCGGGACTACCTGCACGATCTCCTCGCGGATTCCGATGATGCCGGGCTGCGCTGGTTCGCCGTCGCAGCGCTTGCTGCCGCGGGTGCGCTTGCCGATGCCGAGGCCGCCATCGCCGCCCAGCTCAAGCGCGATAATTCCGCTACCGGCCACTACTCTTCCCTGCGCGCCCGCGCCGCGATTGCCACCGCGGATAATAAGCGCGCGGTATGGGAAGAGATCGTCGCCGGGGATCTCACCAACCGCGAGCTCACCTCCAAGCTGGAGGGCTTAAATTACCCGCACTCCGATGATCTCTTGCCCACCGCGGAATTCTTCGAGGTGGCCGAAAAGATCTGGGATTCCCAGTCCTCCGAGGTGGGCCTGACCACCGTCACCGGGCTATTCCCGTCCTGGGATATCACCCAAGACGGCCTCGATCGCGCCGATGCCTTCCTACAGAAGGATCTGGCAGGCGGCCTGCGCCGCGCGATTACCGAGCAGCGCGACCGCGTGGCCCGCGCCCTGCGCAACCGCGAGGTCGACGCCAACTAAGTGCCTAGTTCTTGCGGAGATTCAGCTCGATGCGCGGGCGCACCTGGATCTCCGTGAGCTGGGTGGTGGGCCCAGCCTCCACGACGGTCCGGATGGCGCGCGCCACCTCCACGGGCGCAATAACCTCGCTCGGGTTGTAGTCCTGCAGGCCCTCCAGCATCGGGGTGTCGGTGGGGCCTGGCGCCACGGTGGAGACGCGGATACCGGGTTCGGAGATACGCAGGGCATCGGCAAGCGCATACAGCGCGTGCTTCGTGGCAGCGTAGACCACATTATCGCCGTAGCTCTTGCGCCCCGCCCCAGAGTTGATGAAGACGACGGTGCCCTCTGCCTTGCGCAGCTGCGGCAAGAGCGCACGGGTGACCTCCGCCGGCGCGTGGACGTTGAGGTCCATGTGGGCGCGCCAATCTTTCGGGGTGGCTTCTTCCACCGAGAACTTCGTGGCGCGCGCCGCGCCGTGCACGAGGACATCGACCCGCTCTAGCTCGGGCAGCTGCATGCCCTCGTCCAAGCCGGCGACCAAGTCGCTGGCAACCGGCGTGATATTCGCGGCCTCTGGCAGCTCTTCGGCGCTGCGACCCAGCGCATACACGTGGTGATCGCGGGCGAGATCCTTGATAATCTCGCGCCCCATGCCCCCGGTGGCACCGGTAACGACGGCGATTTTCTCTGGCACATTCGTGGTATTAGTCATGCCACCCCATCATAGGGAAAATGGATGCTAGCGGTGCGCGGCGTCCGTCCCCGTTCCGAAATGTGGAACGATAAGGAGCTATGGCTACTCCTGCAATCGCGATCGTCGGCATGGGCCCGCGCGGCATCTCTATCCTGGAACGCCTCGCCGCCCGCATGGATGATTCCAGCTCCCCCGTTACCGTTCACCTCATCGATGAGGCCCAGCACGGCGCCGGCCGCGTCTGGGACACCGCCCAAACCAAGACCCTGTGCATGAATACGCGCGCGGGGGCTGTCACGCTTTTTACCGAGCCCGGCGCGACGGTGGATGCCCCGGTGCTCGAGGGGCCGACGCAATACGAGTGGATCCAGCTGCTGCGCGGCGAGGGCGATAAGGTAGCTCCTGCCAAGCGCGAGCTGTTTGCCCAGCACCCTCCGGCCCCGCATGTTGCCACGGAGTACCGCGCGGAGCTGACCGCTACCCGCCCGGAGTCCAACCCCACGCGCGCGTTATACGGCGAATACCTGCGCTGGGTCTATGACGTGGTGCTGGCGCGCTTGCCGGAGAGCATTTCTACGGTCAACCACCACCACCGCGTGGAGACCATCACCGCAGACGGCGCGGCCGATATCCTGCACTTGGACGACGGCTCGCAGGTGCGCGCCGATGCTACGGTCCTAGCCTATGGCTGGATGGCGCCGCGCTTTAATGATGAGGAGCAGCGCTTGGCGGAGTCTGGGCTGCGCTGGATCGCGCCAGGCAACCCCGTGGAACAAGACTACGAAGCCATTCCCGCCAGCGAAGACGTGCTGGTGCGCGGGCTTGGCATGGGCTTTTATGACATCATGGCGCTGACCACCATCGAGCGCGGCGGCAGGTTCGTCGAGGATGCCACCACCCGCTCCGGCCTGCGCTACGAGGCGAGCGGGAAGGAGCCGCGTTTCATCGTCGCCTCCGGCCGCGGTTATCCCTTCCACCCCAAGTCCGAGTACAACGAACTGCCGCCCACGATGCCGCGGCGGCGGTTGCATGGGGTCATCGATAAGCTCCAGGGCGCCGAGGATATCGACTTTGACGCCCAGGTTTGGCCCGCCATCGCGCGCGATAGCTACGAGGCGTATATCACCACGCTGGAACGGGTGAATCCGGAGGCGCTGCTCCGCCCGCGCGAAGAGATCCTCGCGGTCATCGATGCCACCGCGCCGGATGATCTCGGCGCCGCCCTCGCTCCCTTGGTCACCCTGCCGTGGGATATGACAGATCTTATGTACCAGGTCGCTGGTTTTACCGGCGATATTTCGGCGTTGACCGCCCACATTGCGGATAGCCTGGCGGGTGATATCCAGGAGGCTGCCGCCGGGCACGATTCGCCCATGAAGGCCGCGCTGTGGTCGCTGTCCCAGTCGCGCAAGCCCGCCTCCATCCTGGGCGCGGAAGGCCGCTATACCCGCGAGTCCCGCACAGGCCGCTACGCGCAATTTATGTCCTTTGGGCAGATGGTGGGCTCGGGCCCTCCGCTGTTCCGCGTGCGCCAGCTGCTCGCGCTTGTCGATGCCCACCTGGTCCACTTCCTCGGCGATCACCCCACCCTCGCGATCGAGTCAGACCATTTCACCCTGACTTCTGGCCCGCGCTCGGCATCGGCGCCCACGCTTGTCGATGCCTTCATGCACAAGCCCGATATCCGCGTCGCCGGCGATCCGCTCACCCGTGGATTGCTCGAGGGTGGCCGGGTGCGCCCGTTTGCCGATCACGGGCAGGACACCGGTTCCCCCGAAACCGATGGTGCCACGCGGCGCACCGTCCACCCAGATGGCAGCCTGGATGAACGCCTGCATATCGTGGGCATTCCCACCTATGCGCAGTGGCCGGATACAACGATTTCCCCCATGCCGGGAACGGATCCGCTCATGCTGCAGGAAACCGATAAGACCGCTGGCTCCCTGCTCAAGGTTGCCGGCGGCCACTAAGTACGCGTTTTAGAGCGCGTTTTAAAGGGCGTCGAGCGCCTGCTGTAGATCCGCCAGCAGGTCATCGATGTCCTCGATGCCGATGGAGATGCGCACCATGTCCTCCGGCGGCACCAATTCGGAGCCTTCGGCCGATACGTGGGTCATATTCTGCGGGTGCTCGATGAGCGATTCCACCCCGCCCAGCGATTCCGCCAGGCAAATAAGGCGCGTATTCAAACAAATCTGCTTGGCGTGCTCTGGGTCGTGGAAGCGCACGGACATCATGCCGCCGAACCCACGCATCTGCTGTGCCGCCAGCTCGTGGCCCGGGTGCTCTGCCAATCCCGGGTAGCGCACCTGTTTGACCTCTGGGCAGGCCTGTAAGAATTCCGCCACCTTTTGCGCATTGGCGCAGTGGCGATCCATGCGCACGCCGAGGGTCTTAATGCCACGCGCAGTCAGGTAGGCATCGAAGGGAGAGGCGACCGCGCCCACGTTGCCCTGGAAGTACAGCAGCTGCTCATCCACCTCGGGGTCATTGGTAACTACGGCGCCGCCCAAGACATCGGAATGCCCGCCTAAGTACTTCGTGGTGGAGTGCAGGACGTGGTCCGCACCCAGCGCGAGGGGGTTCTGGAGGTACGGCGTGGCGAAGGTATTATCCACCAGCACCTGCGCATTGCCCTTAACCTTGGCCACCGCCGCAATATCGGTGATATTCAGCGCCGGGTTGGTCGGGGTTTCTAGCCAGATGAGCTTGGTATTGTCCTTTACCGCGGCGGCGACGGCATCGACATCGCAGGTATTGATAATGGACATCTCCACACCCCATTCCGTGAAATCATTAAGCAGGCGGTAGGAACCGCCGTAGGAGTCATTGCCCAAAATGACGTGGTCGCCGGGGCGCACCAAAATGCGCACCATCGTATCGGCGGCGGCCATACCGGTGGCAAAGACACGGGCGTAATCCGCGCCCTCCAGCGCGGCCAAGGTCTTTTCAAGCGAGCGAACCGTCGGGTTGGCCACGCGCCCGTATTCAAAGCCGCCGCGCAGTTGCGCGAGGCCATCCTGGGCGAACGTAGTCGAGGCGTAGATCGGCACGTTGATGGATCCCATGTGCGGATCCGGGTGATATCCAGCGTGAATGGAACGGGATGAAAATCCTTTTGCCAAGTTATGCGCGCTGTGTTCAGTCATGCCTCCCAATCGTAGACTAAGCGGTTCATCCACACCGGCCATTCGGCAATTTATATTCTGCCCTCTCCACGCATTGCCGATTCGGCGCCGTCAGTGAGATTTCAGGATTCTCCTCTAGAATGGGTGCGGTTAGTTTGTGTCCACGATCAAGAAAGAATGATGAGTACGAACCTATTTACCATGGCTCAGGGCGCTGCAGAGAAAAAAGACGATGCAGTAGAGTCCGTATCCAGCTTCTGGAACGACGAGAACGTTCAACTTTGGCTTATCGAGCGGCCCATCCGCATCGGCCTCATTATCATTTTGGCCTTCATTGCGCACTGGGCGCTGCGCCACCTCATCAACCGGCTGGCGAAAAACAGCATTAAGGCCTCCACCCTCAAAAAGCCCAGCCGCACCCGCAGCAGGTCTGGGGAGGACGGCCAACCGGATGACACCCTGCGAGAAACCAGGGAGGCGCGCCGCGCCTCGCGCATCAAGACCCTCGCCGGCGTGGGGCGATCGGCGGTTGCCATCGTGGTCTGGGTTTCGGCTGGCATTGCCATCCTGGATGAATTGGAAGTCAACGTTGCCCCGCTGATCGCTTCTGCCGGTGTTATCGGTGTTGCCCTCGGCTTCGGTGCACAAGAACTGGTCCGAGACTTCCTCTCCGGTATCTTCATGCTCATTGAGGATCAATACGGCATTGGCGATGTCATTGACCTGGGCAACGGCGTCTTTGGCGACGTCGAGTCCATTTCCCTGCGCATTACCACCGTCCGCGATATCGACGGTGCCCTGTGGTACGTCCGCAACGGCGAAATCCTGCAGGTGGCTAACCACTCCGATGAGTACTCCGTTGCCCGCATCCAAATCCCCGTCGGGCTATCCAACGACCCAGAGGTTGCCGGGGAGGTCATCGACAAGGCCGTCAAGGATGCCGTCAAGGACGAAAAGATCCGCAAGATGGTGCTCAGCACCCCGCGCATCGACGGCATGTCCAAGTTCGAGCCGGACTACGTCTCCTTCCGCGTGTCCACCAAGACGCTGCCGGGCCGCCAGTGGGATGTCCAGCGCTTTGTCCAGTCCCGCGTCCTCAACGTCATGCACGCAGAGGGCATCAGCACCCCTTACCCACACGGCATCGGCATTGCCAATCCGCATAAGGGAGACGATGCCTAAATGAATTCCGTTTATGAAGCCATCGGTGGGACCCCTACCTTTGAGCGTCTCGTGCATGGCTTTTATGACCAGGTCAAAGAAGATGACGTGATTGGCCCCATGTACCCGGATCAGGATTGGGAAGGCGCGGAACAGCGCCTTACCTGGTTCCTGATTCAGTACTGGGGCGGTCCCCAACACTTCTCCGAAAACCGCGGCCACCCGCGCCTGCGCATGCGGCATGCAACCTTTCCCATTGATATGGAAGCTCACGACCGCTGGCTCGAGCTGATGGGAAAATCCCTCGATAGTATCGAGGAAGACACCATCCCGCCGGCGTATCGCACCATGATTTGGGACCACATGCAGCGCGTCGCCGCCATGCTCATCAATAGAGCGCCTTAAGTTTCACCTGCTTGTAGCGCTGCCTGTGCAAGGCGTTACAGGCTGTACAAAGAGGCCCGCGCACTTCTACATTAGGTAAGTGCGCGGGCCTCTTTTACTGTGCGCTAGCGCCAAGTTAGCGCTGCCGGATGCTTAGTCTTTCCAGTCGAAAGCCTGGCGTACCGGCTCAGATATCAGCTTGCCGCCGCGGGTCATCACGCCGGAGCGCAAGCCTGGGAAGCGCTCGATCGCGGCATCCAGGTTGTCGTTGGCCACCGCGCGGATATACGGCAGCGTCGCCGAGGCCAAGGCGCGGGCCGAGGTATTGGCCACCGCACCGGGCATATTGGCCACGCAGTAGAAGAGGGTGTCGTGCACCTTGAAGGTCGGCTCGTCGTGGGAGGTCTTGCGCGAGTTCTCGAAGCAGCCGCCTTGGTCGATGGCGACATCGACAAGCACCGCGCCCTCCTTCATCTTCTTCACGGTTTCCTCGCGCACCAGCTTCGGTGCCGCAGCGCCTGGAATCAGGACGGCGCCAATGACGAGATCGGCCTCCTCCAGCTCCTTATCCAGCGTGGATGGGTCAGAAATCAGGGTCCGCACGCCGCCGGCGTACTGGTCATCAAAGCGCTGCAAAACGTGTGGATCCACGTCCAAGACCGTAACCTCCGCGCGCAGGCCGTGCGCCATAGCCACGGCGGACGCGCCTACCTGGCCGCCGCCGATGACCACCACGCGCGCAGGCTGGGTGCCCGGGATGCCAGAAACCAGGAGGCCGCGGCCGCCCTGAGTGGACAGCAGGTGGTGCGAGCCCTCGATGACAGCCAAGCGCCCGGCGACCTGGGACATGGGGGTCAAAAGCGGCAGAGTGCCGCGGCGGTCCGTCACGGTTTCATAGGCAATGGAGGTTGTCTTCGCTTCCGTCAGCGCCTCCGTCAACGGGCGATCCGCCGCCAAGTGGAGGTAGGTAAAGACGGTGAGATCAGAGCGCAGGTACTGGTACTCGGACTCGAGCGGCTCCTTTACCTTCAGCAGAAGCTCGGCCTTGGCCCACGTCTCGTCCGCAGAATCAACGATGGTAGCGCCAGCCTCTACGTATTCCTCATCGGGAAAGGACGCGCCTACGCCCGCGCCCGATTCGATGAATAGCTCGTGCCCATCAGTAACCAAGGTCCGCACCTCGGTTGGGGTGAGGGCGACGCGGCTTTCATTATTCATGATTTCTTTGGGTACAGAAATGCGCACGGAGGTTCTCCTTCATGTGTTGGTTACAGAGGCGAAAATTTACTTCTCGCTGTCAGGTTAACGCAGAATACGAAGGAGGATATTAGTTTGTGCGTATTTCACGAACGGGGGTGACTACAATAATCACGATTTCCTCGATACTGCAGTGTATAGGGTTAGAAATGCATACCCAGAAAATATCCACCACCCCCGACTATTGGGTTATAGATATTGTTCGCTGTCCGTTTTGGGCGGCGAAATACCAGATTCGGGGAGTTTTACAGCACGGATAACCGCGTGGAACGGTAGATGCTGCCAAACGGTGCATCAAGGCGCACCCACCGGCCAAGACTCGACACTCGCAGGTGCCGCGGAATATCCATGGAGGCAGAGAACCCCGGAATTAGCCCCAAGTTGGTGCAGGCAAAAATCATCCGCATCGGGATTTCCACCGTCTGCCCATTGCCCTCAACCGTGACCACGGTCTGATTAAGCAGGCTGGGCGGCGGGCCCATGGGGCCGGAAAACTCCCGGGTCAGCTTCTGTCCCTGGTCCGAGAGCTCGCGCACTACCGTCACCGGCAGGGTATCTACCACGCTAAAGCCGGTCGCCGGGGGCAATGCGCCCGGCCACGACGCATCGCGGGACGGGCCGAGTTCCATAACGCCGGTACCATCGTGTTCCGCGAGCTGTTGCTCCAGCGTCTCCGCGGAGACCACTGCCCCATCGCGGGAGACTTTCCCCTGCACCCGCCGGGAGGCGACAACCTCGAAGGGGGTGGTGACGAAGGCGTCAACGACGTCATCGGCAAGCTGGCGCAGGCGCACCGATGCATTCGCGTCTACCCCAACTGCGCGCGCAAGAAGGGCCCGCAAGCCAGGTCCTCCGCTGCGAATTTCAAGCGACTCGGTGACCATGGCGTGCGGGCCCTACCTTTCTATATGTGCACTGTGCGCCGTTTAAGAGGCGCTCATCTGCAGAATATCTTTTTCCTCATCCGTAAGCGGGCGCGGGGTGTGCTTCTTCTTGTCAATGACTACCTGCACACAATTCACCGTGGCCGCTACCTCCCCTGCAGCGGTCTTGACCTGCTGGGAAGTGGTAAAGGACGACGAGCCGATGTGGGAAACGGTGGTTTCCACGATGACGTGGGCATTGCCCTCAAAGGGAATGGGGCGCATATAGTCCACGTCGAGATGGCGCACCAAGGCCATGAAATCGATGCCCTTGGCATAGATATTCTCCTTGGCAAAAGCCAAGCGTGCCTCCTGGGCAACCTCGATATAGTTGGCGTTCATCATGTGGCCGTACATATCGAAATCGCCCCAACGGGTGGGCACTTGGTGGGTATGTGCGTTATCGGTCGCCATCATTCTCCTCAGGATTATCGGGTGAGCTTGCGGTGAGTGACGCGAGAAGGACGGGCGGCGTCTTCTCCCAGACGCTCCACCTTGTTCTTCTCATAGTCACCAAAGTTACCCTCAAACCAGAACCATTGCCCCTCGGCAACGTTGCCTTCCCACGCCAGAATATGGGTACAGGTGCGGTCCAAGAACCAGCGGTCATGGGAAATAACAACGGCGCAGCCAGGGAATTTCTCCAAGGCGTTTTCTAGCGAACCCAGGGTTTCGACGTCCAAGTCGTTGGTTGGCTCATCAAGAAGGATAAGGTTGCCGCCCTCTTTCAAGGTCAGCGCCAAGTTCAGGCGGTTGCGCTCACCACCGGAGAGCACCTTCGACGGCTTTTGCTGATCCGGGCCCTTGAAACCGAACGCGGACAGGTACGCGCGCGATGGCATCTCGTTTTGGCCAACGTGAATATAATCCAGTCCGCCGGAGACGACCTCCCACACCGTAGCCTCCGGGTCGATATTCTCGCGGTTCTGGTCCACGTAGGACAGCTTGACGGTCTCGCCGACCTCAACCGAGCCATCATCCGGCTCTTCCAAGCCGACGATGGTCTTGAACAGCGTCGTCTTACCCACACCGTTCGGGCCGATGACACCGACGATGCCGTTGCGCGGCAGGGTAAAGGACAAGTCCTTAATCAGGGTGCGATCATCGAAGCCCTTGACCAGGTTCTTTGCCTCGACGACCTTATTGCCCAAGCGCGGCGGGGTAGGAATCTGGATTTCCTCGAAGTCCAGCTTCTTGTACTTCTCTGCCTCTGCAGCCATCTCTTCGTAGCGCTCCAAACGAGCCTTGTTCTTGGCCTGGCGAGCCTTGGCACCGGAGCGTACCCATTCCAGCTCGTCCTTCAAGCGCTTGCGCAGCTTGGCGTCCTTCTTGCCGGCAACCTGGAGGCGCTCTTGCTTCTTATCCAGGTAGGTGGAGTAGTTGCCCTCGTACGGGTACAGCTTGCCGCGGTCCACCTCACAGATCCAGCCCGCGACGTGGTCCAGGAAGTAGCGGTCGTGGGTGACGGCCAAGACGGCACCTGGGTAATCCGCCAAGTGCTTTTCCAGCCACTCCACGGACTCGGCGTCCAAGTGGTTGGTGGGCTCGTCCAAAAGCAGCAGGTCTGGCTCCGTCAACAGGAGCTTAGCCAGAGCCACGCGGCGGCGCTCACCACCGGAGAGGTTGGTCACTGGGGCATCGGAAGGCGGGCAGCGCAATGCCTCCATCGCCTGCTCGATCTTGGAATCAACCTCCCATGCATCGGCGGCGTCCAAGTCCTCTTGCAGCTTTCCCATTTCCGCCATGAGCTCATCGCTGTAATTGGTCGCCATTTCTTCGGCGATTTCCTCAAAGCGCTGCTTCTTTTCAAAGATATCGCCGAGGCCCTCCTCGACGTTGCCGCGCACGGTCTTTTCTTCATTCAGCGGCGGCTCCTGCTGCAGGATGCCCACGGTAGCGCCCGGGTCGAGGAATGCCTCACCATTGGAAGGCTGATCCAAGCCGGCCATGATCTTCAGAATGGAGGACTTACCGGCACCGTTGGGGCCGACCACACCAATCTTGGCGCCCGGGTAGAACGCCATCGTGACATCATCAAGGATGACCTTATCGCCAATTGCCTTGCGCACGTTTTTCATCGTGTAGATGAATTCGCCCACTTTTTACCCCTTTGCAAAAATTTGGGAGACGTATTTATCTACACAAACACTACATCAGAATGCGCGCCTAGGTGCCTCGGGTCGGGCGAACCCGAGGCGAATGGCTGGCGCTATGCATGCACGGTTTCGGCGGCCTCCTCCTCTTGCGTTGCTACTTCCTCGCCGTCTTGGGCTGCCGCACTATTTCCCGCTTGGATGCGGTCTGCAGCTGTATCGGCGGCGGTATCTCCCGGCGCGGAGTTATCCACGTCGGGCACAACTTCGTTTTCGCCAAGCTCTGGGATGGCGATGTTTTCCTGGTTGTATTGCGGCGCCAAGCGCTTTGCTCCGATGACGTGGCGGTTTAGGTCCAGGCCCACATACTGCGCCTTGATAAAGGTGCGGTAGTGGTCCTTGCCTTCATCATCGCGCCACTGATCGGAGACGATCGAGCCGCAGACCAATAGCGGCATGCCCTTGGCCAGGGATTTCTTGACGTTGATGGCAAATTGGTTCCACATTTCCACGTCAATAAAGAGGTGGTCTACATCGCGCCACTGCTGCTGGCCGCGTTGGTTCTCCGCGTCGGTGCCGGTATCGGCGGGGCGATCAGGCACGCGCCGCGAGGAGGCGATGCGCAGCTTGGTTTTATATGCGCCGGTCGAGGTCTTGGTCAAGATGGGATCTTGGGTAAGGCGGCCGGTTAACATCACTGGATATTGAGACATGGTGCTGAAATTCCTTTACTAGGTTGTGGGTTCGCGAGTGGTATGTCCCTCGCTCGCCTTCACATCCTGCTGCCGCAGCGCAACCAGCACCATGCCATGCCGCCCAGTACTGTGGATAACTTGTTGTCCCCTTCAACAAAACGGCCCCAGGATGGTCACTTTCGGGTGGGTTATCCACAGGTGGGCAATAAATTAGTGCCCGCGGAACCCGCTTTCATCGCCGTGGCTCATATCCTCCAGCATCGCGTTATAGCGGGCGAGCTCAGCGTCATCGTCCGCCTCCGCCTGCACATCGTGGCGCCGCGCCGTCGCGCGGTCATCGCGCAGCCAATCCAAAAAGAGCTTGCCAAAGACAATGACCAAGGGGAATTGGCCAAAGCCCCAGGCGATGCCCCCGCCCACGCGCTGGTCCTGCAGCAAGTCTTGATCCCAAGGCAGCTCGAGGTACTGATAGAAGTCGAGGCCAAGCACCGTCTGCAGCTGCATCAGGTACACGCCGGCGAAGAGGTGAAAGGGCATCGACAAAAAAAGCATGCCAAGCCGGAAAGGCGTGGAATGGCGCCTAGGCAAGGGATCTGGGCCAATGACCTCCCAGAAGTAGAAGTAGCCGGAAATGAGGAACACGTAGTTCATGATGAGGTGGCCGGCGTGCTCCGAAATGGCGAATTCGTACAGGCTCGGGAAAAGGTAGAGCACGTAGAGGAAAAAGAGGTACTGCGCCAAGTTCACGAAGGGATTGGTAATGACCCGCACGAACTTAGATTGGGTCAGCGCCAAGGCATAATCGTGCGGGCTGGGTTGGCCCTTCGGACCCGGTTCGTAGGCCTCCATGACCAAGGTGACGGGCGCGCCTAGCACCATGAGCAGCGGAATGGTCATGGACAAAATCATGTGCACCAGCATGTGGATGGAATACATTGCTGGCATGTACAGGCCTAGGCCAGTGGACATGACGAGCGTAAGGCCCAGCGAACCGACCATAAACCACGCGGTGCGCCCCTTGTCCCAGCTCAATCCGCGCTTGTGCACGCGGTAAACGCAGTAGCCATATGCCGCGGCCAAGAGCAGGCCAATCGTGCCAAACATGATGTCAAAGCGGAACATCGTCCAGATATTGAATACCGTGGGCGCCTCATGCAGGTTATAGCCCATGAGGATCTGCATGGAGCTCAAGTTCGGATCCCGCGGTGGCGGCGGCACGGTGCGCCCCAAGGTGATGGCTACGCCAATCGTGCCCGCCATGACCGCGAGCTCCACGATGGCGATGCGGATAAAGAGCCGCGGGTTTTTATCTAACTGCGGAATGGTGAGTTCACGGTGGATAAGCCCCATAATGCCCAGCAGGATGGTGAGCACGAATTTGGTGATCAGGATGATGCCGTAGGGCGATTGCGGCAGGTCCGAAATATCCATCCGGATGAGCGTATTGACCAGGCCAGACACGGCCAGCACGACGATGGCCATGAATGCGATGGCGGAATAGCGCTTGACGGCGAAGGCGAGGTTCGGGCCCAGGCGCCGTCCGTGCGCGATGAGCGCCATGAGGCCGCCCACCCACAGCATCACAAATACCAGGTGCCACAGCAGCGAGTTCGTGCCGTAGTCGTGGTCGCCGCCGGTCGCGGAGTGGCCCTCAAGTCCGATGGGAACCACCTGCAGGATGGACAGCAAAAGCAGGACCGGCTGCATGGCCCAGGTGCGGCTGAAGCTGCCAATAATTCCCACGGTAAGGGCGATAAGCACCGCGATTCCCCACACGATGGTGGAGGAAATCTCCGTAAAGGCCATTTTCAAAATGGTCAGGTTGAAGACCTTAAAAAATGGCGTGCCGGTCAGGTCCGACATGATCATCGGGATTTCTACCAGCCCCACGGCCGCAACGCCGAAGGCCGACCACGTGCCAGTGCGGGCGGCGATATGGCCGTCGACCGATAAAGGCGCCTCGATGAGGGAATCGTTGTCCCCGCGCGGGGCGATGAGAAACGACGAGGCCAAAAAGGATCCCACGGATAGCGCCATCAGCAGCCACGCCAGACCGCGGAAAAGCGGCAAGCCGAAGGTGGTAATCCGCCCTGGGTCCGGAATGCCCAAGGCGGCCAAGGAACCCGCCAATAAGAATAGGGAAATGAACCCGGCGACCAAGCCAGCAAAAAGCATTGCTGCAATAAAAATTCCCCAGGAAGGACGGGGTTTTTGCGTTCCAGACGGCGTGCTTTTGACCAGCGTATTGACCATAGCTCGCATTCTATAGGGCCACCCTAATCCAAAGCGAACGCATATTTTGCCCCCGGATGTGCCATGATAGAGCCTATGGACACCCGTCAACTTCTTTATTTCCGTGCCGTTGTAGACAATGGGTCCTTCACCCATGCCGCCGCAGCCCTTGAAATGACCCAGCCTTCCCTGAGCCTTTCCATCCGCAAATTGGAAAAGGAGCTCAATACCCAGCTGCTCTCCCGCGGGCGCTCGGGCGTAACCACCACGGAGGCGGGTGATTATGTCTATGACACCGCCCTCAAGGTCGATGCCCTGCTTGCCGATGCCCAACGCCACATCAGCGAAATCACCGGCGATAACGCCAATACCGTGTCCCTGACGTCGTGCCCCATCTTAAACTGGGAATTTACCCCTTCTGTCCTCTCCGAGCTCACCGAAATCCACCCCTCAGCCCGCATCAGCCTGGATGATTCCACCGCCGCCACTGCTATCAAGCGGCTCTTGGAAGGCCAGGTGGACCTCGCGCTCTTGCCGACGTCCGACCCCAAAGCCTTCATCCGCCGCTACTCTCCCGAGCTCACCATCCACGACGTCGCCGAATTCGACTACTCCCTCGCGGTGCCAGAGGCCATGGCAGACCTTCCTTCCCCTGTCTCCTTGCAGGACTTGCGCGAGGAAACCTGGCTGGTGCCTCCCCACTGCCGCGAGCTTCCAGGCATGGCGGAGCTTTACGATGACCTGTGGGAGAACCACCCCTCCTACAAGCCGGATCACATTCAAGACGTCGCATCGCTGCATGCCGCCATCCCGATGATTTCCAGTGGCTTTGGCATCAGCTTCATGCCCCGGTGCGCCCCCGCGCTGCATCCGCAGGGCATCGCTAAACTAACGGTCAAAGAGGATCTTCCGCGCTTCCATGCCATCTTGGCCTATCGCTCCGACCGCGAACTTACCCCGGCCGCCCAAGAATTGGTCGACATTTTGCGCTCGCACGATTCCGCCCGCCCCCTGGCTTAGGAATCGCCGTGGCTGTGGGCTAATATGAGTGTGCTGTCCAGCCCCCATAGCTCAGCGGATTAGAGCAGTGGGTTTCTACCCCATGTGTCGCGGGTTCGAGTCCTGCTGGGGGCACCGCAGCTCAAGGCCACTTTCTGACGGATTAACACCGCGAAGAAAGTGGCCTTTGGGCACACAATGGGCACAATCCTTTGAAAATAACGTATCGCAACCGGAAGTGAACGCGCTTAAATCTTCCGGATAAAGATGACCGTATCTGTCCTTCGTAATGGTTACGCTCGAGTGTCCAAATATCATCTGAAGCACTCTAGGATTTGCCCACCGGACTTGACCCCGGGCTTGACCTCGGCAAATTCGTCAGCTGAGGAGCCGTGCTTTTGGCATACTCGAAGATAGACTTTCGGAATTAGTTAAAGTACGGTCAGATATCGCACAGAAAGGAAAGTGACAAGCTCCATGCCAGCATTCTTGATTGAATACCATCGCAAAAAGGGCACTGTCCGATGTGAAAAGTTCGATTCACTCTCCGCAGCTACGCGTGAACGATTGCGTTTAGACCGATCCAATAATGACCCGGATATGGAAATTGTGGCGGTTGCTAGCGCGAGTGAGGAAAACCTCCGCCAGTCACACTCCCGATATTTCTCCGGAGCGTAGCAGTCACGGGGAGCTGAATGGCCGCCTGATGGCCTATTAGGAGGCCCCTCGAAGCTCTATATGCCTGTGATGCCTCGAGACTTTTTCGCAGCATGCCGGCTTTTTGTCTACGCTGGGTCTTTCAGTACTTGGCCACCTTCGAAAGGCTCGACATGTCACTTCCGGCACCATCTCGTACCTCCTATGCCCTGGTTACGGGCGCTAGTCAGGGCATCGGCAAGGCGATGGCCCACGATTTCGCGGCGATGGGCTATAACGTCATCCTCGTTGCCCGGCGCGGCGAAATCCTGAAAGACATAGCCGCAGAACTTGAGCGCCGCCACCACATTGAGGCCAGTGCCCTGCCCGCGGATTTGGCCACCGATGAAGGGGTCGAGGTAGTCATTGACGCCATCTCCTCCAAGGAAGTCTCCATCCTGGTCAATTCCGCCGGCATCGCCAGCTTCGGGCCCTTCATGGACCAGGACTGGGGCTACGAGACCTCCCAATTCGCCTTAAATGGCACCGCCGTGCACCGCCTGACCCGCGCCGCGCTGGAGCACATGCTCCCGCGGCGTGCGGGCGCCATCTGCAATGTGGGCTCAACGGCCGGCAATATCCCCATCCCCAATAATGCGACCTACGTCTTTACCAAGGCCGGGGTGAATGCGTTTACGGAGGCGCTGCACTATGAGCTCAAGGGCTCTGGCATCAGCTGTACCCTGCTAGCTCCTGGTCCGGTGCGCGAAGCGACCATCGCCGAAGAGGACCAGACCATCGTGGATAAGGTCGTGCCCGATGCGCTGTGGACCACCTACGAGTCCTGCTCCAAAGAGACCATCGCGGCCATGCAAAAAGGCCAGCGACGCGTGGTCCCTGGCCCCTTGTCAAAGGCGATGAACGTGGTCAGCAAGGTGCTGCCGACCCCAGTCATCGCGCCGCTCATTGGGCGGTTTTATTCCCAGATGGGCTAGCTTTCCGCATTCTCGCCGGCGGCTTGCTTGCTGGCGGCTTGTGCCGCCGCGCGGGCGTTTTTGCGGTCCACCCAGAAATCGGCGTTCTTGATGCCCACCGCTTCTGGGTCGAATTCCGGATCCTTGCCCGCCTTCTTTTGCTTCTCGTAGTCCTTCAGGACCTTCAGCGCCGGCACCTGCAGGAAGAGGATGGCGATGATATTTAGCCATGCGGTGGTGCCCACGCCGATATCGCCCAGCGCCCAGGCCGAGCCCGGAGTCGTGGTAGCACCCACGATGACCGAGACGATAATCAGGATGCGCAGCGCCCACACCAGGCCGCGGCGAATCGGGCGAGACTTGACCCAACGGTTGAAGTAGGTCAGGTTGACCTCGGACATGTAGTAGTACGCCAGCACGGTGGTAAAGGCGAAGAAGGCAATGGACACGGCGATAAACGTCGGGCCCCAGCCGGCAAAGACGCTATCGAGGCCGGATTGGACGAAGCCGGGGCCGACCGCGACGTCATCGGGAAGCGAGCCCTGGTAGACAACCTCGCCGTCCTCGGATTCGCCGCGGAAGACGGTGTACATATCCGTGGAGATGATCATGAACGCCGTTGCGGAGCACACGAAGAGGGTGTCGATGTACACGGCGAAGGACTGCACGAAACCCTGCTTAGCCGGGTGGGAGACCTCCGCGGCGGCAGCGGACTGCGGGCCGGTACCCTGGCCAGCCTCGTTGGAGTAAATACCGCGCTTGACGCCCCACATGATGGCCACACCCAGCATGCCGGAGAACCCGGCCTCGAGGTTGAAGGCAGACTTAAAGATAAGGCCAAAGACCTCTGGGATCTGCGAGTAGTTGATGAGCATCACGACGATGGAGATGCCGATGTAGATCACGGCCATAAACGGCACGACCAGGGTGGCGAAGTTAGCGATGCGCTTGACACCACCGATAATGATGATGGCCAAAATGCCGGCCAGGACCACCGCGGCCCAGGTGGAGTTAATACCCCACGCGGTATCGGCCGCTGCGGCCACAGCATTGGCCTGAATGCCCGGCAGGAAGTAGCTGGTGGCCAAAATCATGGCGATGGCAAAGAGGATGCCATAGACCATCATGAACGGCGCGGCCTTGGTGTGCTTATACGCTTTTTCGATGTAGTAAGCCGGGCCACCGCGGTACTCGCCGGTGTCCTGGTCCTTTTCTTTATAAATCTGCGCCAGGGTGCACTCAATGAAAGAGGTGGACGAGCCCAAAAGCGCCACCGCCCACATCCAGAACACCGCACCCGGGCCACCGAAAGCAATGGCCGTGGACACGCCGGCGATATTACCCACGCCCACACGGCCAGATAGCGAGACCATCAGCGATTGGAAGGAAGAAACACCGTCATCGGATTTTTCGCCCTTAGAAATTTGCCGCAGCATATCCGGAAGGCAGCGGACCTGCAGGCCCCGCGTTACCACGGTGAAATAAACACCCGCACCCAAGCACAAAAACACGAGGGCGGGCGACCAAATTATGGAATTGAGGGCATCGAGAAAATTTGCCATCGAGAAACTCCTTAGTCATTCGCACCTCCCTTGTGAAGCACGATATAGAAAGTATGCCGTAAATCACTCCCCCGTGTCGGTAAAACGATAGGTAAATTTTTCTTTTTGCTTTGCGAGGTGCGGATCGGGGCGCGCGGAGGGCCCGGCCGGCCGGGGTTAGAATGGAACGCATGTCTTCTCCCGAAATCGCCGCAAAATATGATCGCCTCGTGTGGATCGACCTGGAAATGACCGGCCTCGACCCAGAGCGCCACGTCATCGTCGAGGTAGCCGCCGTCATCACGGATGGCAACCTCAACATCCTTGGCAAGGGCATCGATCTCGTCGTCCACGCCACCGAAGAGGAACTATCCCAGATGGATTCCTTCGTCACCGAGATGCACGCGAACTCCGGCCTCGATAAGGAAATCCGCCAGTCCGCCACCACCATCCGCGAGGCCGAGGACGCGGTGCTGGCGCTCATCAACGAGCACTGCGAGCACCCCGCTCCCCTGGCCGGCAATTCCATCGCCACCGACCGCACCTTCATCCGCGCCTACATGCCGCGGCTGGATGAGGCGCTGCACTACCGCATGATCGACGTCTCCACCATCAAGGAGCTCGCCCGGCGCTGGCACCCGCGGGCCTACTACAACCAGCCTGATAAGGGCATGGCCCACCGCGCACTGCAAGACATCATCGAGTCCATCCGCGAGCTGGATTTCTATCGCCGCAGCGTCTTTCGCACCGATGAGGGCCCAACTTCTACCGAAGCCGAGACCCTCAAGGCCGAAACCACCGCCGATTACCAGGCGTTTTTGTAATTTACGCGGCGTGAGTTAACCTATATCTCGTTGCTTTCGCGCAACGATGGTGGCTGTAGTTCAGCTGGTAGAGCACCAGGTTGTGATCCTGGTTGTCGCGGGTTCGAGTCCCGTCAGCCACCCCAAACTCCCGAGCCCCGCGCTCGGGATTTTTTATATCTCCACCACCATTTCCTCCGAGCGGGCCCTCCCCGCGAGATCCGGCATGTCTCCGGTAATCAGGAACTCATCGACGCCCAGCCGCTTGCCGATGCCCCTTAGTTCCTCCCCCACTTCCCCCACCGTCCCCCAGACGTCGTGGCTCAGGGACTCGTCGATACGGCGCTGTTGCTGGCTCGTTAGCCCCTCCAGGTCCAATTCGCGGGCCGGGCGAAGCGGCGCGAATTCCCCGGTGGACTGGGCCATGACCTTTGCATAGGACTCAGGCAGCAAAAGGTCGCGCGCTTGGTCCGCGGTATCGGCGACGGCGATATTGAGGGAGGAGATGATAGGTGGGGCATCGGCAAGCGCGTGCTCGCGGTAGAGCCGCGCCGCCTTTTCCTGCATCTCTACGGGCCCGCCCAGGATGACGCCCAATCCCAGCCGCGCGGCCACCGTAACCGACCGGAAGCCGGCGAGGATATAGAGGGGCGTGCCCGCGTACTCGGGCCGCACCGTGACCGCCTCCTCGCCGCGCAGGTAGCGCAGCAGGGTCTCGACCTCGTTCTCGAACTGCGGCTTGAGCTCCAGCGGATCGCCCTGGCGCAGGGCCTTGCGCACCGGCGCCGTAAAGCCCACCGAGGAGCCCAACCCAATATCGATCCTGCCCGGGTACAGCGCCTCCAGAAGGTTGATTTGTTCCGCGACAAGAAACGGCGGGTGGTTGAGCACCATGATGCCTGCGGTGCCCACGCGAATGCGCTGCGTGCGCGCCGCTACGTGCGCGGCCAACATGCCCGGCTGGCCCGCTGGGATGCCCGGCACGCCGTGGTGCTCAGCGAGGAAAAACCTATGAAACCCCAGCCGCTCCACATGCTGCGCATGCTCGGCTACCCCATCGAGTCTGCCCGCCGCCCCGCGGTCCAAAATAGAAAAGCGCATGGCCACCACTGTAGCCATGCGCCTAAAGGTTGTGCGGATTATTGATTAGCGTCCGCGTTGCCCTTGGACCATTCCTCCCAGGACATATTCCAGTCGCCCAAGCCGTCCATGGGATTGAGCGTCTCGCCGTAAGTATTGAATACTCGGACGATATCGCCGCGCTTGACGGTGTTCTGGAACCACTGCGCAGCCTCTGGCGTGACGTTGATGCAGCCGTGGGAGGTATTGGAGTTACCCTGCGCCCACACGGACCACGGCGCAGAGTGCACGTAGATGCCGGAATAAGACATCTGGGTAGCCCAGTCCACCTCGGTGCTGTACCCGCCCGCATCGTGCGGCAACCCGAAGGTCTCAGAATCCATCAAGAGCGACTGGTGTTGATCGCCAATGACATAGCGCCCGTTCGGGGTGTCGTATTGGTAATCGCGGCCCAGCGATACCGGAATGGTGCGCAGGAGCTCCTTATTCTTGTAGACCTTCATGGTCTTGGTGGCGTTATCCACCAGCGCGACGGTGCGATCCCCAATGGTGAAATCCGTCCCCGTATTTTCCCCGCCGTAGATTCCGCCGCCGAGATCCTTGCCGTACTGATCGACCTTGACCTCGACCTTGGTGCCAGGCTCCCAATACTCCTTGGGGCGCCAGCGCACCTCTTGGTTATTCACCCAGTAGAACGCGCCTTCCACCTCTGGGTTGGTCTTGACCGTAATCGTGTCCTCTGCCGCCTTGCGGTCGGTGATATAGGTACCGAAATTGACGCCGATGACCTGGCCCACGCCCACCTCGGAGCCCGGGATAGGCGTCATCGCCACCTGGGCGACGCCCACCGCCTGAGACGTAGAAAAGCTCAGGTTCTTCTTATTGCCGTCCTTATCGGAGGCGACGATGGAATAGGTGTGGTTATAGCCAAGATCCTCGGCCGTAGTCCACTTCTTACCGTCCTCAGAGAGCTTTTCTTCTACTTCCACGCCCAGCTCATTGGTCATAGTCACGCTCTTGAGCTCGGTGGTGGATTCCACGGTGACGGGCTTGGAAGGATCGACGTCTTCTGCCCCATCCTTCACGGAAGCCGAAAGCTTCGACTTTTCTTTCTGCTCAGATTTCTCTGCTGAGCTCGAGGTAGTTTCCTGCTCCTCCGGGCGGTTTTCGGCGGCGGAATCAACGGAGCACGAGGCTACTACCAGGGAAATGCACGCAATGCTCGCAGCAGCAATGCGGCGGGAATTAGAGAGGGAGTTAATCACTAAGTAGACCTTAGAAACACAGTAGTTCTTTCAAGACCAATCCAGATTATCGCCTTGCCACCCCAAATACCAGAAACAAGCGCACCATTGTCCAAACTGTTATACTCCCCCGAAAACACGCTATGACCAGGCGATTTTACAGTTTTTCAACCGGGGTGCTAAAGTTTCTACTCGTTGCACAGAGAGCCGCACGGCAGGACGTCAACACTGCGCCATTAGCTCAATTGGCAGAGCAACTGACTCTTAATCAGTGGGTTCGGGGTTCGATTCCCTGATGGCGCACAACAGCGAAATCGCGAGGTATATGCCTCGCGATTTTTTCGTTTTCAAAGTTCGCTTTCAAAGCTAGCAAAAAGGCCGAGCATCTCGCTCGGCCTTTGCTTGTTTTACTGCTTATTCACGCGCTGGGGCGCGACGACGGGAACACCGCGGTGCTCCACGATGTCTGCCTCTACCCCATAGACGTTTTCCACCAGCTCGCACGTGAGCACGTCTCCAGGCGCGCCCTGGGCGCGGATATGGCCCGATTTAAGCACCACCAGCTGGTCACACATGCGCGCGGCCAGGTTGATGTCGTGAATGGCCACCAGCCCTAGGCTGCCTTCCCGCCTAGCCTTCTCGCGCACCTCCTCGAGGACGAAGAACTGGCGATGCAGGTCGAGCGCGGACGTCGGCTCGTCCAAGAGCATCAGGCCCGGGTTGCCCACCAGCATCTGCGCCACGGCCACGAGCTGGCGCTGGCCGCCAGATAGCTCGTTGAGGTAGCGCGAGGCAATGGCATCCAGCCCCATCGCGTGCAGCACCTCGGCGCTGCGGGTGATGGGATCCTCGCATGCTTCCCGACGCGCCGCGATAAGCACCGTCTCAAACGCCCGCAGCGCCGCGGTGCTGGGCAGGTCCTGCGGGACGTAGCCGATGAGTTGGCGGCGGCGCTTGCCCCGCGGGCTTTCGCCATCCACCAGAAAATCCACCTCGCCCTTGTACCCGCGGTGCACGCCGGCAAGGGACTTGATCAGCGTGGTCTTGCCGGACGCGTTGGGACCTAAGAGGCCAACCAACTGGCCGCCTTCCAGCGTATCCACGTCGACCGCTTCGAGCACGGTGCGCTTGCCGTAGGCCGCGCTTATACCGCGCAGGGTAAGTTCTACGTCCACAGCGCCCTCCTTCGAGTCATCACGATGGCGATAAAGAACGGCACGCCCAAAAGCGAGGTCACAATGCCGATCGGGATGGCCAGACCAGGCTTAATCATCAGGCTCGCCGCGTGAGCCGCGCACATCACGGCCGCACCTGCGGCCATGGAGGCGGGCACGAAATAGCGCTGGTCCTCGCCCACCAGCATGCGGGCGATGTGCGGACCTACCAGACCGATAAAGCCGATGATGCCGGCGAAGGCCACCGTCGTTGCCGCCACGAGGGAGACCACGATGAGCACCACCACGCGCAGCCGGGCGGTATTAATGCCCATGGCGGCAGCGCGGGCATCGCCAAGCCGCAAGGCCGTAAGCCGCCACGACAGCGCCCACAAAATGGGCAGGGCAACCAGCAGCACGCCCGCAAGCACGCCGTTGGCAACCCAGTTGGCGCGCGTGAGCGAACCCATGGACCAAAAGACGATCTGCTGCAGCGCCTCGGCCGAAGACTGGTATTGGATGAGCGCGAGCATGGCCTGGAAGAAAAAGACCAAACCAATGCCCAGCAGCACCATGGTTTCTGCCTTCGCGCCGCGGATGATGGCCGCCACGACGATGATCGCCGTCGCCACCGCCGCCGACAGCCACGCCACCAACGCCAAGTTGAATTGCGGCTGGGTTAACAGCTGCCACTTCAGCACGATGGAGCTAGCGCCACCGAAGGCCGCCGCGGCGGAAATGCCGAGGGTAAATGGCTCCGCCAGCGGGTTATTCAAGATGGTCTGCATCTCCGCGCCGGCCAGCGAGAGGCTGACGCCGATGAGCAGGGCCATGACGGCCATCGGCAAGCGCAGCTTCCACAGCACCGTATGCGTCTGGTCATCCAGGCTCGAGGGATTCACAATGCCCCTGATGACCTCGCCGGGGCTGATGTCGATGGCGCCGACGAAGTTGCTGACCACAAACGCCACCGCCGCGATGAGGCACAGGCCCGCGACGATGCTAATGCGCTGCCAGGTGAGCTTTTTGTGTTGCTGCGTAAGGGCAGCTACCTCCCCGCTTACCATTAATTCGTGCTAAAGAAGGTTCCCTCGCCAGCAACCGGCGAGTACTTTTCTTGCGCTTGCATCCACTCCTTGTCGACGTCCATATCCTCATACGCCTCCGGGTTGATCCACTTCGCAATCTGCAGCAGCGCTAGGTAGTTGAACGGCGAGTTGTAGAACTGGTGCCACATGCCATGCAGCTTGTGCTCCTTGACCGCACGCAGGTTCTCAAAGCCTGGCTGGTTGCTCGGCAGCTTAGCGATGCTTGCCTCTGCCTCATCTTCGCCGATGCCATAGCCCACCGCGGCGTAGCCGACGGGGTTGCCCTCATCGTCCTTCTTCTCGGACCAGTCGCCGCCGGTCGCAATCACCATGTCCGGGTCCGCCTCGAGGACCTTTTCTGGGGTCACGGCACCGACCTCGCCTGGGATGATGCCATCGGCCACGTTTTCACCGCCGGCCTCGTTGACCAGCTGCGCGATATTGGAGTTATTCCAGGAGCCACAGCAGTCCATGACTCCGGCCGCGCGCCAGACGAAGGTCTTGGGCTTATCCTTTACCTTGTCCGCGCGCTCCTTGACCAGGTCCACGGTCTTTTGCCACTCTTTGTTGAATTCCTCGGCGCGCTCTTCTTTGCCGAAGATCTCACCGAAGATTTCCATGGACTTGGTGGTGTTTTCCAGCGGCTTGGCGCGGAAATCGGTCACGGCGTACTTAAGGCCCGCCTGGTCCATCTTTTCGGTCAAGCCCGCCTCTTGCGAAGCGTCATACTGGTCCTTGGACAATACGATGAGGTCTGGGTCCAGGCTCACCAGGTTTTCCACGGTGACATCGCCCTTGGAGATAGCACCAACTTCCGGCAGTTCAGTGACCTTGGGCAGCTTTTCTTCCAAGACGTTGTAGTAGTCCGGCACGTTTTTCTTCAGATCGGATCCGATGCCCACGACTTTATCCAGCGGGTCTTCAGTGTTGAGAATGCCGGTGGCGAAAATGGAGCGGCCCTCGCCCAACAAGACGCGCTCGGGGGCCTTGTCGAGTTCTACATCGCGGCCCGCGAGGTCGGTGAAGGACAGGGCAGCATCGTCGCTGCCGCTGCTGTTGTTGGTAGTTTCTTCGGCGGCGCTGCAGCCTGCCAATGCAGCGGCGGAGGCCGCCACTACGGCGATTACCTTGGGGAATCTATATGCCATTTTGAGTCCTTGGTCGATCGGAATCCTCGATACGAGGATAAGGGCGAACTTATCCTAACCTAACCAAGTAAGGTGGCTCAAACCTAAACTGCTTCCTCGGCAATTGCGTAATCTTCCGGCTCTCCCTTGGGCACCTCGGTGCCGTCCGCCATGGTGCGATCTTCCAATTCGCCGTCCGGATCCACGATGGCGATATCGAAGCCGGCCTCGCGGATACGCCGGAGGCCTTCCTTCAGCATGCGCCGGCCCATCCGGTTGGATCCGGTGATATGGGATAGTTCCAGTACCACCGTGCCCTCGCCGAATTCGCATTCGGTGAGCTGATGCAAGATGGTCTCCGCTGCGTTGAAATTGATAAGCCCCTGCAGGAAGATCACCGTGAGGTCGTCCTCGGTTTCCATCCTGCGCACCGGGTGCACGCCGTAGCGCTCATCGGTGGACATCAAGTGCAGTCCCATATCCTTCGAGAGCAAGGTCAAGGCATCCACGCCGCGGACGGAGTTGCCCTCCTTATTGAGCCGCGGCGAGAAGGTCGCCACCCCCAATTGGCCGGGCAGGGTACCCAGCAGGCCGCCCGAAACGCCGGACTTCGCTGGGATTCCGACCTCGGCCATCCAGCGCCCAGCGCCGTCGTACATGCCCGCAGAGCTCATGACAGAAAGCGTCAGGCGGCAGACATCGGCATCAAGGATCTTCTCCCCCGTCACCGGCTGCGTGCCACCATTGGCCAGGGTGGCAGACATCACGGCGAGGTCGCGCACCGTGACCTTAATCGAACACTGCTCCACGTAGGTCGAGACCGCATCGTGGGCCTCGTCCTGGATGATGTCGTAATTGCGCAGCATATGCGCCAAAGACAGGTTCCTATCGGAGACCTGCAGCTCGGAATCGCGCACCTTTTCATCAATCTTCAACTCGCGGCCCGCCAGCCGCGAAAAGTAGCTGCGCAGCTGCTCCACGCGCTCGGCCGGATCCGAATCCACGCCGTTAATCAGCTGCGTTACCGCAATCGCGCCCGCATTGATCATCGGGTTCACCGGCCGGTGGTCATAGCGGTTCAGCGAAAGTTCGTTGAAGGCCTCGCCAGATGGCTCCATACCAACGATCTCACGCACCGCATCCAAGCCGAGCTCCTGCAGCGCTAGAGCATACGCAAAGGGCTTCGACACGGACTGCAAGGTAAATTCCACCTCTGCATCGCCAGCGGAATATACGTGCCCCGTCGTGGTGCAGATGGCCACGCCGAGGTAGTCCGGTTCCGCCTTCGCGAGCTCGGGAATATAGTCCGCCACCGCGCCGCTGCGGTTTCCTCGCACCTGGGTCAAAATTTCCTGCAAATAAAAAGGAATTGGAGTTTTCATCGCAACTTAGCATACGAAAAAAGCCCCCACGGCGCGCGTGGGGGTAAGGCAGGGAAAATTAGTGGCGCTCAGACAGCAAGCGCTGCAATTCCTTCAGGTCGCTCTTGCGGCGGCGCGAGCGGAACACGGAATAGGCAATCAGCCCAGCAACGGCCGCGCCGACGCCACCGAGCACCAACTGCACGTTGCGGTCCTGCAACTTTTCGGTGGCGGCGTTCTTGGCGTCATCGACGAGGTTTTGCGGCTTGCTGCGATCCGCAATTTCATCCAGGGTGCTAGCCAGCTGACGCCGGGTGCGTTCGATATCGCGTTGAATATCTTCAATATTGCGTGCCACGGAATTCTCCTCTTAGCTTAAGTTTCGCTCTTAACGAGCTTATCTTACCGTGCAGGGCCTCCCCCGCGCAGGCCGGGGAGCACGTAAAGTGGGGTCCATGACTGAAACTCGTTTGAACGTAGGAGATACTGCCCCCGCTTTTGCGCTTGCCGATGCCACCGGCAACACCGTGTCCCTTTCCGATTACGCAGGCCAGCGCGTACTGGTGTACTTCTACCCGCGCGCTAATACCCCAGGCTGCACCAAGGAGGCCTGCGATTTTCGCGATTCCTTAGCGGAACTCAATGACCTCAATATCGCGGTGGTAGGCATCTCCCCCGATAAGCCCGAGGCGCTGGCGAAGTTCCGCGATGATCACGATCTCAACTTCCCGCTGCTTTCTGATCCAGATAAGTCCGTCATGACCGCGTATGGCGCCTTCGGGGAGAAGAAGAACTACGGCAAGGTGGTCCAAGGCGTTATCCGTTCCACCTTCCTCGTGGAGCCGGATGGCACCATCGGCCAGACCCACTACAACGTGAAGGCCACTGGGCACGTCGCGCGCGTGATGAAGGGCCTCGAGTAAGCCGGTGGAGGAAATCCTCGTCCCGCGGCGTCGGCCAGCGCAGGCGCGCAGCCGGGAGCGCTTTGAGCGCATTGTGCAGGCGGCGCGCGCCGTGCTTGTCGATGTCGGCTTCGAATCCTTCACCTTCGATGAAGTCGCCCACCGCGCCGAGGTTCCCATCGGCACGCTGTATCAGTTCTTTGCCAATAAATACGTGCTCATCTGCGAGCTCGACCGGCAAGATACCGCCACCAGCCTGGCCGAAATCGAGCGCTTTTCGCGCCTCGTTCCAGCCCCGCAGTGGCCGGATGTCTTGGATGAATTCATCGACCACCTCGCGCGGATGTGGCGCGAGGACCCTTCCCGGCGCGCTGTTTGGCACGCCATCCAATCCACCCCGGCGACGCGGGCCACAGCCGCCGATACCGAGCTGCAGCTCTTGGAGCCACTCTCCGAGATCCTTCGCCCGCTGGCCACCGAGCACAGCGATGCGCAACGCATTGAGCTGGCGCGCTTCCTTATCCACACCGTAGTTTCGCTGCTCAATTACGCCATTTCGGGCGATCCAGACAAGTTCGATTCCGTGGTCATGGAGCTAAAGCGCATGCTGATTTCGTATCTTTTTGCGGTGGCCGCGGGATAATTTTGTAGACGTTTATACAAGTTATCCACAGGCCGGCGCCGCCCCCGATTGGCGCGGTGGTAGCGCGCGCCTAGATTTGCAGGCATGAACGCACTGCAGGCCTATGCCACCCAGATTTCCTCGGCGATGGATATCCTCGCCGAGGCCCACGGCATGCCTGAAAGCGACCTCGTTGAGCTCGGCCTACCGGATGTCGAGGCCCGCGAGCTGCTTGCCCTAGCGGAGGTTTATTTCGGCACCACTTCCTTTAGCCGCAAGCAGCGCCTTGCCGCCGCAGGCGCGCGCCACCACGATTTGGTGACGCTCAAGCTCATCGAGAAGTACGCCACCCGCGCGGCCACCAAGCGCGCCGCGTGGAACCTGCGTGTAGAGCTGTGCCGGCAGCACGGACCGGCTTCTGAGATCGCCCGGCTTGCTAAAAAGCGCCTGCGCGAATGGCGCCCGCGCCGCCGGCCGCCGCGCGAGGGCGTACAACTCCTGCGCCGCCCGGAAGGACCGTGGACGATGCGCATTACCGCGCCCTCGTCCTTCCTCGCGGATCTCGATTCCGCCCTCGACCCCGAAAACCCACTCGCATCCTTCCGCGAACTCCTCCGCAGCGAGGGCGCTGCCACGGTACAGACCACGACGAACGTGATTATCCCGCTCAACGCGCTGGATCAAATACTGGAAGGCGATGGCGACGAGGTCACGCTTCGCCTCACCAACGGCTCTACCATCACCGGCGCGCAGCTCGTAGAGCGCACCTTCAGCGAGCACGGGCTAGCCACGCTAATCCACCCGGTGAAGGGCCCGGTCAACCTGTATCGGACCTCGCGCTTCGCCTCGGAAAAACAGCGGCTGATGGCCGCCGCCGAAAACCCCACCTGCCCGTGGCCGCCGTGCAATCACCCGGCGGATAAGTCTCAGATCCATCACCTGCAGGCGTGGAAGCACGGCGGGATGACCAACGCGGATAACCTCACGGTGTGTTGCCCATACCACAACGGGGTGAACCAAGACGATCCCAATGCCCCTCCCCTGCGCGGCCGCCTTGCCCGGGTAAACGGCAAGGTCCGCTGGGTCCGCTAGCGCTGCCTCATCGAGGTAGCGCTACTCGGCGTGCGCAAGCAACTGCGCGCACACATCACCGGGAAAGAGCTCTCTGGCCATCCGGGCGAAGTCTTCCCGGCCCAGCGCTCCGGCCCCCTCTGGCACTCTGCCCCACAACCGGCAGCCCGTGACCGCCGGCAGCTCGTCCACGTTCAGCCGCGTCGCCAGATCCGGCCTCGCGGGCAAACTGCCGCCGATAAGCCCCATCACGTTAATCCCGCGCCGCTGCGCCTCGCGGACGGTGAGCTCGGCGGCGTTGAGGCTGCCGAGGCCGAGGGAGGTGACGATGAGGAGGTTGGTGGCGACATCGGCAAGCGTGTAGTCGTCTGCCAAACGCACCAGCAGACCGCCGGCGCCTTCCACCAGCACCACACGGCCTGGTGCGTCCAACCCTGCGATCCAGTCCCGGAGTTCCTCTTTGCTCGGCGGCGTCATGCCCGCCCGGCGCGCCGAGAGGTTCGGTGCTAGCGGTTCGGGAAAGCGCGCCATCTCCGTGACCTCGACCCCGGCCAGGTCCCGCACCGTCGCCGCGTCGCCGCTCTTGTCCGGCTCGCCGGTCTGCAGGGGCTTGGCATAGACAACCTCGCACCCGCTCTGGGCAAAGGCACTGGCGAGCGCCGCCGTGGCCACCGTTTTTCCCACGTCGGTATTGGTGCCAGTGACAAAGATAATCATCGCCTTCCTCCTGCTACTGCAGCGCGCACCCCGCGGCAAATCTGCGCGACCTCGTCCTCGGTGCTGATAAACGGTGGCATGGTGTAGATGAGGCGGCCGAACGGGCGCAGCCACACACCCTGGTCCACCGCCGCATCCGTGGCGCCTGCCATATCGACGTCACGCTCCATCTCCACCACGCCGATAGCGCCCAGCACCCGCACGTCCGCCACGCCCGGCTCGTCCTCTAGCCCGGAAAGCCCGGCGCGCAGCTGCTTCTCGATGCCCGCAACCTGCCCCCGCCACGTTCCCTCCAGGATCATGGAGGTCGCCTCGGCAGATACCGCGCAAGCCAACGGGTTAGCCATAAAGGTCGGTCCGTGCATAAGCGCGCGGGGGTGCATACCCTCGGCTACCCGGGCGGTGGCAAGCGTGGCGGCCATCGTCATGAAACCACCGGTCATCGCCTTGCCCACGCACATGATATCTGGCACCACTCCCGCCGCCTGGGTGGTAAAGAGGTCCCCGGTGCGCCCAAACCCCGTGGCGATTTCATCCGCGATCAGCACGATTCCATGGCGGTCGCAGATTTCGCGCGCCCCGCGCACCAACTCGTGATCGTGGAAACGCATGCCGCCGGCGCCTTGGACGACGGGCTCGATGATCAAGGCCGCGACCTCGTTCGTAATGCAGCCTTCCAACTCCCGCAGGTAATCCGCGCGCATCTTCTCGCTCGCCCCGCGCGTGGGCGGTGCCGGGGCGAAAATCTGCTGCGCCAGGGTGCCGGTCCACATCGAGTGCATGCCGCCATCGGGATCACACACGCTCATCGCGGCGAAAGTATCGCCGTGATAACCCGAGCGCCAGGTCAGCATCTTGGTGCGCTCCGGGTGGCCAATCCCCTGCTGATATTGCAGGGCCATCTTGATTGCTACCTCCACCGAAACCGATCCCGAGTCCGCATAAAAGACCTGCGCGAAGTCGTGGCGCGTAAGCTCCATAAGATTGGCCGTCAGCCGCGCCGCCGGCTCGTGCGTGAGCCCGCCGAACATCACGTGGCTCATGCGATCGACCTGCTCCTTGGCGGCCGCGGTAAGCCGCGGGTGGCTGTGCCCGTGGGCGGCGGCCCACCAGGAGGACATGGCGTCGATGAGCTGGGTGCCATCGGCAAGCGTGAGGTGGACGCCCGCGGCCGACTCCACGACGCGCGTGGGCGCGCCGGGCTCGGCGTAGGGGTGCCAGATGTGGTGGGCATCGATTGTCGCTATGTCGTTAGTAGAAATATCCACCAAATTAGATCTAGCACACACTCTCGGCCGCTATAGTCCTTTTTATGAAAGTTCTTGAACGGCGTTCAATTCGCCGCGTACCCGTGGTTTTGCCGGCGGTTGCGGGCATCGAAATGTGGGAGCGCTTCAGCTTTTATGGCATGCAAGCCATCCTCGCGTACTACCTCTACTCCACCTCCGGCGGGCTCGGCATGGAGCAAACGCAGGCCACCGCGCTCGTCGGCGCGTACGGCAGCCTGCTCTATCTTTTCACGTTTGTGGGCGGCTGGGTCAGCGACCGCCTCTTGGGCGCCGAGCGCACCCTGCTTACCGGCGCCGGGCTGTTGGTGTGCGGGCACTTTGCCCTCTCGCTCGTCCCCGGCACCGCTGGGCTCATCATCGGGCTCTTGCCGCTCGCGCTCGGCTCGGGGCTGCTCAAGACCGCCGCGATAACGATTCTGGGCACCGCCTTCCCCGCCGAGGCCGGCGCGCGCGACGGGGCCTTTCAGATTTTCTACCTCGGCATCAATATCGGCGCGCTTTTTGGCCCCATGCTCACGGGCTGGCTAGCCGAAGAATACGGCTACCACGCCGGATTCTTCGCCGCAGCGGTGCTCATGTGCTGCGGCTGTGCCACCTACGTCGCGCTGCGGAAAAAGATAGACGTACCGTCTCGCCCACCTAACCCCACCCAAGCCCCGGGCAAAGCGGGGCTGGTCGCACTGGCGGCGCTTCTGGCTGGCGTGCTGCTCGCTATCACCGTCTCCCCGGGAACACTGACTGTGCTGCTTCTTATCGCCACGGTAGCGGCCGCGGCGGGGCTTTTTGCCAGCATGCTGCGATCCCCGCAGGTCTCAGCGGACAAACGGCGCCGCATCCTGGATTTCATTCCACTCTTCGCCTGTTCGACGGCCTACTGGACCTTGCAACCGCAAATCTACGGCGTCCTCGCGGTCTACTCAGATCAGCGCCTCAACCGATCCATCGGCGGTGTCGAGATCCCACCGGCTTGGACGCAATCACTCAACCCGCTATTTATCCTGCTGCTCTCGCTGCCGTTGGCGGCGGGCATGACGCGCTGGGCCAACTCGCGGCGCGCGCTCATGGGCTGCGGCATCATCTTCGCCGGTGCAGGCATGTTCCTCCTGCTGCCCTTTGTCGGCGGCGGGGAAAATTCCACGCCGTTCCTCGTGCTAGCGGGCACCATCTTTTTGATGTCTCTCGGCGAGCTCTTCATCGGCCCAGTGGGCATGGCCGCATCCGCCGCCCACGCGCCGCGGGCCTATGCCACCCGCTTTTCCGCGCTGTACTTCCTCACCATGGCCATCGGCACCTCGCTGGCCGGTTCGATGTCGCAGCTATACGATCCCACCTCGGCATCCGCCGAAACGACCTACCTTCTCATCATGGGCGGCGTCCCCGTCATCCTGGGGCTGGTGCTCCTCCTGCGGCGCAGGTAGGCTCCTATCGCCCGGCGGACTCGTCGAGCGCGCGGTCGGCCATCAGCACGTCGCGCATGCCGCTGAATAGGTCGCCCATGCCCTGCGGATTGGACGGCATGTAGAGCACGGAGGCTTGGCCGTTATTCGAGACATCGACCATCGCATCGAGGTACTGCGATACCAGCATGAGGACCTCGGGGGATTCCTGGACCCCGGCATCGCGCAGTAGCTCGTATTGCTGGGCGATGCCCTCTACAATCTCCTTGCGCTGCTCGGCAACGCCCCTACCCTGTAGCTTCTTTGCCTCCGCGGCACCCTCGGCTTCTTTGACCACGCGGATTTTTTCCGCCTCCGCCTGGGCGATGGCCGCCTCGCGCTCGCGCTGCGCCGCGTTAATGGAGTTCATGGACTCGCGCACGCGGGAATCCGGGCGGATATCGGTTACCAGCGTATTGACGAAGTTCCAGCCGTATTCGGCCATATTATCCCGCAGCGAGGCCGCCACGTTCTGCGCGATGGTGTCCTTGGAGGAAAAGGACTCATCCAAGCCCATATTCGCCACCGACGAGCGCACATTATCTTGCACATAGGCCACGATCTGCTGCTCGTGGTTGGACAGCATATAAAAGGCCTCGCGCTCGCGGCCCTCTACGACCTCGTACTGCACCGCGACCGGAATTTGGACGAAGACATTATCCTTCGTCTTGGTTTCTACCATCACGTCCAGCTGGCGCACCTGCAGCGAAATCTTATCGCGCACGCGGTCGATCCAGGGCATTTTGAAGTGCAAGCCCGCGTGGGCGACCGTCTGGAATTTACCCAACCGTTCCAAGATGGCCGCCTCGCGGGTACGCACGATGTAGTACCCATCGAATACGGTGCCGAGAATCAGCAAGATGATGACGCCGATGATGATTAAGCTAAGCATTTCCTCTCCCTAACTATGTGTGTGAAATTAATTTTCGCACAGGCGGAAAGCGTTCGCTAGTGGTCATCGATAAGCGCGAAAAGCTTGCCCATCACCTCCGCGCCGTTCTCGCCGATGCCATTGTGCTGGTACTCATTCGTCACCCACGGGCGCAGATCGCCCAAGTGCGCGGCGGTGGCCAAGGATTCTTCCAGGGGAACGAAGATATCGTCGAGGTAGATGGCGGCGGCGGCGGTGGTGGGGGCATCGGCAAGCGCATAAGGCGCAGTAAATTCCCGCTCCGCCAAGCCGTGCGCGCCCTCCTTGAAGGCCTGCAGCGCCGGGTCCTCGTCGAACTGCCACGGGAAAATATGCTCGCCGGTCAGCCAGGTGCCGGACTCGGCAAACTCCGGGAACTCCTCGCGCACGCGGTGTGCCGACCACTGCGTCGACGCCTGCCCGCCGCTGCCGGCATAAATGGACTCGTGGATCGCCGCATAAAGCGGGGCCTCCGCAAAGCTCACGCGCTCGCCGATGCCCCACAGGAAATCATCCCGCAGCGCCTTCTCTCCCCGCACGGTGCGGAAGGGCTCTTCCAGGAGGTAGGCCAGGCCGTCGAAGCCGGTGCCCCGCCCCAAATCGGTGCCAATGGTGCGAAAACGCAGCGAGGACAGCCGCTCGCCGGTGTGCAGGCGCTCGTCGGAATTATCGAGGTGGTCGATGATTTCCTCGATGCGGCGCTGCACCCAGGGGAATTCGCGGTAGAAGCGCTCCTGGCGGGCCTTGAGCTTGCTAAAGGTCGCGCGGTAGAGGTGATCTGCGCCCTGCAGCGTGGGGATACCGCCGGTGAAAAACGCGTGCTTGACCGACTCTGGAGCTTGGGACAGGTACGCGGTGATGCAAAAGCCGCCGAAGGACTGGCCGAACAGGGACCAAGTCTCCAGCCCCAGATGCTCGCGCAGGCGCTCGGCATCGCGCACGATATTGTCCTGGCGTAGCAAGGCCAGGTGTTCAGCGCTGCGCTCTTCTGCGGGGCTTAGCCTATCGATGCGGTGCGAGCGCCCCGTGCCGCGCTGATCGAGGAGGATGACGCGATAGCGCTCGAGCGCCTTGCCGATAAGCCCCGTCGGCTTGACCGGCCGCGGGGCCGGAAAACCCGGGCCGCCCTGCAGGTACAAAAGCGCCGGCAGGTCCTCGCCTCCTGGCGGGATGATTTCACGGGCATAGAGATCAAAAGTCCCGCGCGGATTGTCATAATCCCACGGGACTTCAAGGGTGTGTTCAATAATATCGTGGCCGAAGCGGCGGTAGTGAGTCATGCCCACCCAGGTTAGTAGACCTCCAGGCCCTTTGCGCGGAAAACGTCGCGGACTTTTTCCACGTCCTCCGGTTTCGGCGGCTTGGTATCTGCCAAGTGGTAGGTCATATCGAGCCCCTCCCACTTGTCCTTGCCCATATTGTGGAAGGGCAAGACCTCGACGCGCTCCACATTGGACTTCCACCGCGCCACAATGGAGGCGACGTTTTCGACGTTCTCGGCCGAATCCGTCAGGCCCGGCACGACGACGAAGCGAATCCACACCGGCTTGCCTATCGCGTTGAGGCGGTCACCAAAATCGAGCGTGGGCTGCAGCTGGCGCCTCGTTACGCGCTGATAGGTTTCCTCGTCGCCCGACTTCACGTCCAGCAGCACAAGATCGATATTGTCCAGGTCCTCATCGCGCAGGCGCGAGCCTAAGAAGCCTGAGGTATCGATGGTGGTGTGGATGCCGGCGTCGTGGACCTCCTTAAGCACGCGGCGGGTAAACGCAATCTGGAAGAGGGGCTCACCACCGGAGATGGTCAGGCCACCACCGGAGGCCTGGAAGATGGGCTTGTAGCGCTTGATGCGTTTGACCACATCGTCGACCCGCTCCAAGGTGCCGGTCTTCATCTCCATGGTGTCCGGGTTATGGCAATACTGGCAGCGCAGGGGGCAGCCGGACATGAACATGGTCATGCGGGTGCCCGGGCCGTCGACGGCGGTTACCAGCTCCCAAGAGTGCACGAGGGCGATATCGCCGGTGCGGCGCGCCTCCATGAGCTCGGGGCGGGTAATCTCATCGAGTTCGTGGTCGGTTCCCAGGCCCGCGGCAACACCGCGAACGCGCTCGCCGGATTCCGGCGACAGGGTGACCACACCAGTAATGCCATCAGCCATGATTATGAACCCTGGTGGAAGGTGCGGGAAATGACGTCAAGCTGCTGCTCCTTTGTGAGCTTGACAAAGTTGACCGCGTAGCCAGAGACGCGAACGGTGAGGTTCGGGTACTTCTCTGGGTGCTCGACGGCATCTTCCAGCGTGGACTTGTCCAGCACGTTGATGTTGGCGTGGTACAGGCCAGAGTTCATCTTGTGCTCGTCGCGGCTGGCCTTCATGTCTGAAAGGCGTTCTGCATAGGTTGGGGTTGCCATGATGGTTCTCCTTGTCGTGATTCTTATTGTTCCATGATGAAGCCGGCATCCAGCACGCCCACCAGGTTGGTGATGCGCTCTTCTGGGGTGCGGCCCAATCCGGACGGGGTGATGGTATTGGTCAGCGAGATGCCGTCCAGGGCATCCTTGTAATCCAACTTGCCCACCGACAGCATGGAGGCGACCATGCCGTGGTTATCCGCGCCGTTTTCTGGGTTAGCACCCGGGGAGAAGGGGGTGCCGGCCTTGTGGCCCGACGGGAAGGAACCTGTTGCCTTGCCGTAGACCACGTTGGAGGTAATGGTCAGCACGGACTGGGTGGGGATGGCGTTGCGGTACATCGGGATGGCCTTAATCTTTTCCATCACGGTGTGCACGATGGTGGCGGCGATATCATCGGCGCGGTCATCGTCGTTGCCGTAGAACGGGAATTCGCCTTCGGTGATGTAATCCGTAATCAGGCCGGTCTCATCCCGGACCGGGGTGACCTTGGCGTACTTGATGGCAGAAAGCGAATCGGCGACGATGGAAAGTCCCGCGATGCCGCAGCCCATGGAGCGGATGATATTGGAATCATGCAGCGCCATTTCCACGGCCTCGTAGGCGTACTTATCGTGCGAGTAGTGGATGATGTTCAGTGCCTCGACGTAGGTGCCAACCACCCAGTCCAGCATCTCCTCGTACTTTTGCCAGACCTCGTCGAAATCCAACGGGCCATCGCCTTGAATCGGCTCGTAGCCTTCGACGATTTGCTTGCCGGAGACCTCATCCCGGCCGCCGTTCATGGCATAGAGCAGGGCCTTGGCGGCATTGACGCGGGCGCCGAAGAACTGCATCTGCTTGCCCACTTCCATCGGGGACACGCAGCAGGCAATCGCCGCGTCATCGCCCCACTCATCGCGAATCTGGCGATCAGACTCGTACTGGATGGAGGAGGTTTCAATGGAGATGTGTGCGCAGAATTCCTTGTAGCCTGCGGGCAGCTCCGGATCCCAGAAAATGGTGATATTCGGCTCCGGTGATGGCCCCAGGTTGATCAGGGTCTGCAGGAGGCGGAAGGAAGTCTTGGTGACCATGTGGCGGCCGTCGCTGCCGAAGCCGGCATCGGACCAGGTGGCCCAGTACGGGTCGCCGGAGAAAATCTGGTCATAGTCGATGGTGCGCAGGAAGCGGACAATGCGCAGCTTCAGCACGAGCGCGTCGATGATTTCCTGTGCCTGCTCCTCGGTGATGATGCCAGCGGCCAAGTCGCGCTCGAAGTAGCAGTCGAAGAACGCGGACAGGCGGCCGATGGACATGGCGGCGCCGTCCTGGGACTTGATGGAGGCGAGGTAGCCAAAGTAGGTCCACTGCACGGCCTCGTGTGCGGTGCGCGCCGGCTCGGAGATGTCAAAACCGTAGGACTCGGCCATCGCCTTGAGCTTCTTCAGGGCCTTGATCTGCTCGGAGTGCTCCTCGCGGTAGCGGGCCCAGTGCTCGGAAAAGCCGGCATCGGCAATGGCATCGCGGGCCTCAATCTTTTCCTGGATGAGGAAGTCCACGCCGTACAGCGCCACGCGGCGGTAATCGCCGATGATGCGGCCGCGGCCATAGGCATCGGGCAGGCCGGTGATGATGTGTGATGAACGGGCGGCGCGGATGCGCGGGGTGTAGATATCGAAGACCGCATCGTTGTGGGTCTTGCGGTAGCGGGTGAAGATCTTCTCCACCTCGGGGTCTACCTCTTTACCTGCCTCGCCGATGGCCTGCTTAACCATGCGCCAGCCACCGAACGGCATCATGGCGCGCTTGAGCGGCGTATCGGTTTGTAGGCCGACGATGACGTCATCGTCTTCTGAGATGTAGCCGGCCGGGAAGGCATCGATATCGGTCGGGGTGTGCGTATCGACATCGTAAATGCGCTTTTCGCGCTCGACTGACAGGTAGTCCTTTTCCAGGGTGTCCCACACGCGCAGCGTCTTATCGGTGGGGCCAGCGAGGAAGCTGGAATCGCCGTCATAAGGCGTGTAGTTGCGCTGGATGAAATCGCGGACGTTGATGCCCTCGGTCCAAGGGCCGGGCGCAAAACCTTCCCACCCTTGATACTGCTGGGGCTTAGTTGCGGTAGTCATAATTCCCTTCTTCTGGGTCAAATTTCCCGGGGCACATGCCGCCTTTTTCTTCCCGCAGCATCAAGCCCCGTCACCTCTCCATTGTCGGCCCGATTCGCGAAATTAACAACCATAAACATCGCCGTGAGCACCAGTTATAAACCGGTCATCATACTTTGCTGGTAGCCCGATTTATATAAACCTCCCGTACGTTTTTGTTCGGGGGCAATCTAGCCCCGATCGTGGCTTTGCTCACGTACACTTTGGCGCCGACCTGCGTGTACCTCTACTGTTAAGGCGGTCAGCTTCGCTTCCGTAACAAGGAGGACTTCGTGGCGTCCCAGCCCAAGCACCCCGTAGACATCGTTCCCCCCGCGCCGAAACTCGCCGCCCTTGGGCTGCAGCACGTCCTCGCGTTTTATGCCGGGGCGGTCATCGTCCCGCTGCTCATCGCCAGCTCGTTGAACCTGGACGCGGAAACTACCATCCACCTCATCAATGCCGACCTTTTAACCTGCGGCATTGCGACGATCATTCAGTCGGTGGGCATCGGCAAGCATATTGGCGTGCGCCTGCCCATCGTGCAGGGCGTGACCACGACGGCGGTATCGCCCATCATCGCGATTGGCCTGGGAGCCACCGACGGCGAGGGCGGGGTGGCATCGCTGCCCACGATTTACGGCGCCATCATCGTCGCGGGCCTTTTTACCTTCTTCGCCGCGCCAGTCTTTGGCAAGGTGCTGCGCTTCTTCCCGCCGGTGGTTACCGGTTCGGTGCTGCTGGTGATGGGCACCTCGCTGCTGGCGGTATCGGCCAATGACTTTGTCAATTATGCCGAGGGCGTGCCGGCCACGCGCGATTTGCTCTATGGCTTTGGCACGCTGGCGGTCATCATTATGGTGCAGCGTTTTTCCTCCGGCTTCGTGGGCACGTTGGCGGTGCTCATCGGCTTGGTCCTGGGCACGGGCGTGGCGCTCGCGCTTGGCGATGCCTCCTTTAGCGAAGTCTCCTCCTCCCCCGCCCTCGGCATTACGACGCCGTTTTATTTCGGCATGCCGAAATTCGACCTCGTGGCGATCTTCTCGCTGATTATCGTCATGATCATCACGATGGTGGAAACGACTGGCGATGTATTTGCCACCGGCGAAATCGTCAAAAAGCGCATCCGCCGCGATGATGTGGTGCGCGCCATCCGCGCCGATGGCGTTTCTACCCTAGTGGGCGGCGTCATGAATTCCTTCCCCTATACCTGCTTTGCGCAAAACGTGGGCCTGGTGCGCCTGACCAATGTGAAATCGCGCTGGGTGGCCGTAGCAGCCGCGGGGTTCATGATCGTGCTGGGCCTGTTGCCGAAGGCCGGCGCGGTGGTCGCCGCGATTCCGTCGCCGGTGCTCGGCGGCGCATCGCTCGCGCTTTTTGCCAACGTGGCGTGGGTGGGCCTGCAGACCATTGCAAAGTCGGATCTCAGCGATGGCCGCAACTCCGTCATCGTCACCTCCGCGCTGGGCCTGGCCATGCTGGTGACCTTCAAGCCGGAGGTTGCCACTGCCTTCCCGGAGTGGGCGCAGACCTTCGTTTCTTCTGGCATGTCCATCGGCGCGATTACCGCCATTCTGCTCAACTTGTTGTTCTTCCACACCGGCAGCGCGAGCACGCAGGTCTCGCGCGCCGATGGCAAGGGCGTGAGCCTCAACGAGCTGAACGAGGCCTCGCGCGAGGAGTTCACCGCCGCGCTGCGCCCGCTCTTTAATAATGAGACCTGGCCGCTGGAGCTAGCCTGGCAGTCCCGGCCGTTTAGCGATGTCAACGAGCTGCGCGCCGCCATCCAGGTTGCCGTGCTGACCGCGGATGCTGAACGCCGCGATGCGCTCATCCACGACTACCCCGCGATGGACGAGCTGCTTTTGGCCTCTGCCGATGAGGCGGCGAATATTTCCGCCGACCGCGGCTCGCTGGGACTCAGCGAGCTTGACGACGTGCAAACCGAGCGCATTACCGAGCTATCTGCCGCCTACCGCGAGCGCTTTGGAATGCCCTTTGTCGCGTACCTCGATACCAATGACACGGTGGAGCGCGTCATCGATGCCGGCGTGCGGCGCCTGGCCAATTCCGATGCGCAGGAATATCGCATTGCTCTCAGCGAAATCGTCGAGATCGCCAATGACCGCTTCGATATCCTGCTTGCCGATGCCAACCCCGTCCGCTCCTCCTGGGACCGCAAGTTCACCGAGGTAGATTAGGATCCGCAAAAGCACCGCAGTTCTTCAAGCAAGTACTGCGGTGCTTTTCTTGTGCGCCCGGTGAGACTTGAACTCACACGTCATAAGACACTAGAACCTAAATCTAGCGCGTCTGCCAATTCCGCCACGGGCGCGAGCAACGTTGAATAGTGTACACGGCGGGCTGATAAACAAGAAACCAGGGGCATTCCGTATTGCGGCGGCGGATAGGTAGGCTGGGTGAGGTGAGTATGCACGAGGATCAGAAGAAACGGCGCGTGAAGGTGCGGTGGTGGCACATCGCCCTCGTCATTTTTTTCGTGGTGCTTTTCCTCTTCCTCGCCTATTGGCAGTGGACGCGCTTCCGCTCCGGCTCGGGCACTTTCCAGAACTTGGGCTATGCCTTCCAGTGGCCTCTTTTTGCCGTGTTCGTGGTCTATGCCTATCGCACCACGCTGCGCTATGAAAATGAGCGCCTCGCCGCGGAAAACGAAGCCCGCGAGATGGATTCGCTGCAGGCCTCAGAAAACGCCGACGCAGAATCTAGTTCGTCCGATGGTTCTGAGGTGAGGGGTTCGGCGGAGAAAACCGCCATCGATGAGGATTTCTTGCCGCAGCGCCCGCAGCTAAATGTGGAAGAGTTTAATGCGTTGAATCAGCCCCGGCGCCGCCGCGGGTCCACCGCAGAGGATCGCGGCGAAGGCCCGACAGATAAAAGGAGAAAATAAATCATGACAAACCAGGTACACCCAGACCGCAAGGCGCGCATCCGCGGCCCGCTGAAGTTCTTTTCCATCGCGGCCACGGTGACCGGTATCTTCCTGATCATCCTGGTCATCCGCATGTTCTTCCAGTACGTCATGGGAGCAGAAATCCCGGAATGGGCGACCTATATCGCCATCGTGCACGGCATCGCGTACATGACCTACCTGCTGTCCATCCTGATTCTGGGCCCGCGCGCGCTGTGGCCCGCCGGCAAGCTGATTACCACCGCGCTCGCCGGCGTGGTGCCTTTCCTGTCCTTCTGGATGGAGCACAAGCGCCGCAAGGAAATCGAGGAGCAATTCCAGCTCAACGCTTAATTAGCCGGCCAGCTCCGCAATGAACGGGGCTAGCTGGGAAAGGGCGCGGCCGCGGTGCGAGACCGCGTTCTTTTCCGCAGGCGACATTTCCGCCGCAGAACGCGGCTCGCCTTCTGGTTGGAAGAGCGGGTCGTAGCCAAAACCATTAGCGCCGCGCGGCTCGCGCAAAAGCTTGCCCTCCCAGCGGCCCTCAGCCACGCGCTCTGTGCCTTCGGGGGTCACGAGGGCGCACACGGAGACGAAGGCAGCGGCGCGCCGATCATCCGGCACATCCGCCATCTGCGCCAAGACTAGGTCATTATTGGCCTGGTCGTTGCCATGTTCGCCGGACCAGCGGGCAGAGAGCACCCCGGGCATGCCGTTGAGCTCCTCGATGGCCAGCCCGGAATCATCCGCGATGGTCACCAGGCCCGTGGCGGCGGCCCCAGCGCGGGCCTTAATGAGCGCGTTATCGGCAAAGGTGCGGCCATTTTCGACGGGCTCTGGGTAGGGTTCGACCTCGGAAAGCAGGCGCAGCTCCACGCCCTCGATGCCCGCCTCGGACAAGATACGATCGAGCTCGGCCAGCTTCTTCGGATTGCCGGAGGCGACGAGGATTACCATCCCAGCGCCGCTTTCTGCGCCGCGATGAGCTCGCTGCAGCCCTTCTGGGCCACATCCAGCATGCCGTTGAGCTGCTCGCGGCCGAAGAGGCCGTGCTCGCCGGTGCCCTGGATTTCTACGAAGTCGCCGGATTCCTGCATCACCACGTTAAGATCCACCTCGGCGCGGGAATCTTCCTCATAGGGCAAATCCAGGCAGATTTCGCCGTCGATGATGCCCACGGAGACCGCAGCGATGGGATCGAGCAGAGGCTCGCCGGGGACGACGCCTTCGGACTTGAGGTGGGCGATGGCATCGGCAAGCGCAACGTAGGCGCCCGTGATGGAGGCGGTGCGGGTGCCGCCATCGGCCTGCAGCACGTCGCAATCGAGTTGGATGGTGTTTTCGCCCAGCTCCTCCAGGTCCACGGCGGCGCGCAGGGAGCGGCCGACCAGGCGGGAAATCTCGTGGGTACGGCCCTTGACCTTGCCGCGCATGGACTCGCGCGGCATGCGGTCGTGGGTAGCAGATGGCAGCATGGCGTACTCGGCGGTCAGCCAGCCTTCGCCGGAATCGCGCTTGAAACGCGGCACCCCGAGTTCGACGGAGGCGGTGCACATCACGCGGGTATTGCCAAATTCCACCAAGACGGATCCAGCCGGGTTGGTGGTGAAATTGCGGGTAATGCGGACGCTGCGCATTTGGTCGAGCGCGCGCCCATCGGCACGAGTAAATTCAGTCATGCCCTCCAGCGTAACTTAGAACTGCATGCCCGCAGTACCCAGCACGATTTCGCCGTCGAATTCCTCTCGTGCCGCCGCCACGGTGGCCTCAGCATCGCCCCAGGGCTGGATGTGGATTAGTACCAGCGTGCGAACGCCCGCTTCCCGCGCCGCGCGCCCCGCTTCCGCGCCCGACATGTGCATGCCGGGTGCCATGCCCTCGGAGGAAGCACCCCAGGTGGCCTCGCAGAGGAAGAGATCGGCGCCCCGGGCGGCATCGACAAGCGCGGGCGTATAAGACGTATCGCCGGAATAGGTAATGGTCTTGCCGGTCTTGGCGTGCTCGATGCGCAGCGCATAGGCCTCAACCGGGTGATTGACGGGGAAGGGGGTGATAAAGACGTCATCGACAAGCTGGCGCTCCCCCGCCACCCACGGGCTAAACGCCAAGGTATCGGACATATCGTCCATCCCATTTACCTCGTCAGAGGACAGGCGGCCTAGGTGCGTCGGCGTGGCGGAGGGGCCGAAGCAGAAGTTACGCGAGGCCGCCGGGGCGGTGGGATGGAAGCGGCGCCACACCATGAGGGAGGGAAAATCCGCGCAGTGATCCGCGTGCAGGTGGCTAAAGGCCACGTGAGCATCGCACGGATCCTGCAGTTGAGCTAGCTGGCCCAGCGTGCCCGAGCCCATATCCAGGATGATGGACGGTGCATTGTCGAAGGACACGACATAGCCGGAGGCAGGATTGTCTGCGGTGGGTACGCTACCGGAGCAGCCTAGGATGGTCAGCTTCATGGAACCAATAGTTCCATGAATCCGGCCCAAATGCTGGTACCGCGCGCAAAAGGGGGAGGATTAGCCGATCTGCGGGCCCAAAAAGCGCGTGGCCAGCTGGGCGAAGACCTCTGGATCACCGGTGGATTCGAAGGAATGGACCGTCTGGTTGCCCTCGGGGGCGAGCATGTCCGTTTCCGTGAGCAGGCGCATGACGTCCTTGGTGGTTTCCTCTGAGGAGGTCACCAGGGACACGTTTTCGCCCATGGCGAGCTGGATGGTGCCGGTAAGCAGCGGGTAGTGCGTGCATCCCAGGACCAAGGTGTCCACGCCCTGGGCCTGCAGGGGCGCAAGGTAGCCCTCGGCGACGCCGAGGATCTGGCGGCCCGCGGTAATCCCGCGCTCGACAAAGGGAACGAAGTCCGGGCAGGCCGCGGCTACCGCCTCAACATTGGGGTTGACCGCGAACAGGTCCTGGTACGCGCCGGATTTGATGGTGCCCTCAGTGCCGATGACGCCGATCTTGCCATTGCGCGTGGTGGACATGGCGCGGCGCACGGCCGGGCGGATGACCTCCAGGATGGGGATATCATAGCGCTCGCGGGCATCGTGCAGGAAGGCCGCGGTGGCGGTATTGCAGGCGATGACCAGCATCTTGCAGCCGCGTTCTACCAGCTCATCGGCGATATCCTGGGAAAAGGCCCGCACCTGCGAGATGGGCCGCGGGCCGTAGGGGCCGTGGGCGGTATCACCCTTATAGATAACGGATTCTTGCGGCAGCTGCTCCATTACCGCGCGGGCCACGGTCAGCCCGCCGACGCCCGAGTCAAAGATGCCGATGGGAGACGACGCGTTGGGCATTATTTCCTCCCTGCCTTTGCGGGGTTATCGGAAGTGATGAACATGCCGGCCGCTACACCGCCCAGGGCGCCGAAGAGGTGGCCTTGCCAGCTAATGCCCTCGGCGACGGGCAGCACGCCCCAAATCAGCCCGGAATAGGAAAAGCCCAGGATGATGCCCAAAATGATTTGCAGCAGGGAGCGATTGAAGACGCCGCGCACCACGAGGTAGGCCAGCCAGCCATAGACCAGCCCGGACGCGCCGATGTGCGAGGTACCGGCCCCGCCCAAAAGCCACGTGCCAAGGCCCGCCACCACGGTGGTGATCAGGGTGACCTCCCACCACACCCGGCGCCCAGACAAGCCGATAAGGAAGCAGAACAGGGCACCCGGCAGCGAGTTGGACATCAAGTGCTCCAGGCTGCCGTGCAGCAGCGGCGCCGTGATAATGCCCCACAGGCCGTCCACGTCGAGCGGGCGGATGCCGTAATTGGACAACCCGCCGCCGAAGACAACGGCGTTGATGAGGTGGACCGACCACTCCACCGCAAGGAACCCCAGGGCCAAGGATAGGCCGGTGCTGATGCGGCCACGGCCGCGGTTGTTCGTGCTGGTCGGCGCCGGCTGATTACGTGAAGTTCCACCCATAGTCATAATGGGCAATATCTTAGCCGAGCAAGTCGCGATACGCGCGAAGCCCCAGGCCAGGGCGTGCGGCGGTGACCGCGGTGACGATGGCCTCCTCCACCACGTCAGCCGCCGCGGCGCACAGCTGGACCATGTCCACCTCAGCGGGTTCCTGCGCCGTCGACAAGGCGAAAATGGTATCTCCGTCCAGTGGCGAATGCGCGGGGCGAACGGCGCGCGCAATACCGTCGTGGGCCGTCATGGCGAGGCGTTGGGCTTGGGCGGTGGTGACGGGGGCATCGGTAAGCACGGCGCCAATCGTCGTATTCAGCTTCGCCGCAGGGTGCGGCAGGTCGCGGTAGGTGTCCGCGTTGACCGGCGTGCGGCCCGGCGCGCCGTAGAGGTGGCCGGAGCGCGGGTCGATGACCTCGCCCACGGGATTGGCCACCATCGCGGCGCTGACCTCGTAGTTTCCCACCTTGCGGGTGGCCAGGCCGAAGCCGCCGCGCAGCTTGCCCGCCGTGGCGCCGACGCCCGCGCCGACCGTGCCGACCGTCTCGTCGTGTCCGGCCATCGCCGCTCGCAGCGCCGCCGCGCCATCCTCCGGTCCCGGGCGGGAGGGGCCCGCCAGCAGATCGAAAATCACCGCCGCCGGCACGATGGGCACGCGCGGGCCGGGCTTGTCCTCGCCAAAGACGGGGAAACCCACCCCGTGCGCTTCCAATTCGCGCATGACGCCATCCGCAGCGGCCAAGCCGAAGGCGGACCCGCCCGCGAGCACGATGGCGTGGACGCGTTCAACGGTATTGTGCGGCTGCAAGAGATCGGTCTCGCGCGTGCCGGGCCCGCCGCCGCGGACATCCACGCTGGCTAGCGCACCCTTCGGCCCGCAGTACAGCACGGTGGCGCCGGTATCTTCGCCGGAAAAATGGCCAATGCTAATTCCGTCGATCATTAATCCATCAACACTTCCAGCAGGGAGTCCTGGCAATAGGCCAGCCATTCCACCAAGGTATCGCGGTCCGTCATGAGGTTTTCGTCGGTCGCGTCCCCGGCCGCGACGTATAAGCGCAGGTCATTGAGGCCGGCCACGAAGGCTTGGGCTTCCTGCTCCGAAATGGAGACCTCTACCCCGCCGGTGGGGCCGAGCGCATTGCCGATGACCTGCAGGTTCTGCAGCTTCGCCCGTGCGATGTCATTTTCGTGCAGCGAGCGCAAAAGGGATGCATCGCCGTCGTATTCCTCATCGCCGGGCTTTTGGAAGTCCGGGAACAGCCGCGCCAGGGAAGGATCTTCTGGAGCCTCGGTATGGCCGGTGGGCATGTCCAGCATTTCCGCGAGCTCGTCTTTCGGCGCGGACTGGGCGCGGCCGATGATCGCCTCAGAGACGGTGGCGGTGAGGTTGCCGATGACCTCGCGCTCCATGGGCTCGAATACCGCCGTGATTTTGGGCCCGCGCATCAGCGATTTCTTCTTTTTCCACGGTTGCATCTATCTACCCTGCCTGTTGCATCGTCGCCCACAGACCCGCGATCTGGAGCTTTTTCACGTCCGCCTCAACCTTGTCCTTTTCGCCGCTGGACACGGCGGCCTTGCCTTCCGTGTGGACCTGCATCATCAGCTCGTTGGCCCGCTTTTTGTCGTAGCCCAAAACGGTTTGGAATACGTAGGACACGTAGCTCATCAAATTGACGGGATCGTCCCAGACGATGCACATCCACGGCAGGTTCTCGCTCGCGGCCACATCAACTTCGATTCCTTCATCCAAGTCGGGCGTGGCCATGGGAGAGCTCATACGGACTTCGGGGTGTTGCGGCTTCATGCCTTATAGCCTAATCATTTTTCGCTGGCATTTTGGGCATTGGGTCTCCCCGCAGCTCACCAGGGTGGTGGCCCGGGTATGCTGAAAGCTTCTTAACCTGTGAGTAGTATCAGGCTCATGAATAACATAGCACGCTCTATCGATCGCTCCACCGCTTTGCTCACGGATAAATACGAGCTCACCATGCTGCAGGCTGCGCTTCGCGATGGCACCGCCCACCGCAACGTGACCTGCGAGGTCTTTTCCCGCCGCCTGCCCAATGAGCGTCGCTACGGCGTCGTCGCCGGCACCGACCGCGTGTTGCGCGCGGTAGAGGACTTCCGCTTCTCCCCCGAGCAGCTGGAACAGATGGATTTCCTGGATGAAGATACCCGACAATACCTGCGCGACTGGCGCTTTTCCGGGCAGATCGATGGCTACCGCGAGGGCGAGCTGTATTTTCCCAACTCTCCTATCTTGACGGTGCGCGGCACCTTTGGCGAGTGCGTGGTGCTAGAAACCATCGTGCTGTCCATCTTGAATGCCGATTCCGCCGTCGCCTCTGCCGCATCCCGCATGGTCACCGCCGCCGATGGCCGCCCCATTCTGGAGATGGGCAGCCGCCGCACCCACGAATACGCGGCCGTAACCGCCGCCCGTGCCGCGTACCTCGCCGGGTTTACCGCCACCTCCAATCTGGAGGCCGGCTTCCGCTACGGCATCCCGGCATCTGGCACCGCCGCCCACGCCTGGACTTTGGCGCATACGAACCCGGATGGCACGAGCAATGAGGAGGCGGCCTTCCGCGCGCAAATCGATACCCTGGGCATCGATACCACCCTGCTGGTGGATACCTATGACATCACCAAGGGCGTCGACACCGCCGTCAAGGTCGGTGGCCCGGAGCTTGGCGGGGTGCGCATCGATTCCGGTGACTTGGGCGCGGTGACCCGCCGCGTGCGCAAGCAGCTCGATGAGCTGGGCAATCACAATACCAATATCGTGGTTTCCTCCGATTTGGATGAGTTCGCCATCGCGGGCCTGCGCGGTGATCCCGTTGATGTCTACGGCGTGGGCACCTCCGTAGTCACCGGCTCTGGTGCCCCCACCGCGGGCATGGTCTACAAGGTCGTCGAGGTCGACGGAGTGCCGGTGGCCAAGCGCTCGTCGTCCAAGCAATCGGTGGGCGGGGCAAAGCGCGCGCTGCGCACCTACCGGTCCTCCGGCGTGGCGGTAGAAGAGGTCGTCTACCCCTTTGCCGCAGACGCGCCGGATACGGGCCAGCTCACCACCCGCGAGTTGACCATTCCTTTAATGCGCGATGGGCACATCGTAGAGGACCTGCCCGATCTGGAGGCCTCCCGCACCTACTTGGACGAGGCCCGCAAGACCCTGCCGTGGGAGGGACTGGCGCTTTCGCGCGATGACGCCGCCGTGCCCACGCGAATGGTGGGCTTTGAGGACTAGGTCGCTAGACTGTGTGGGGTGAGTGACCCCGCAGATGAGCCCCTAAACCACGACACGGAAACGCTGCTAGGCGCGGCGGTGGATGCGCTCGGCGGCTCCCGCCGCGAGGGCCAGGTTCGCATGGCTAACGCGGTATCCAAGGCCTTGGAATCCGAGCGCCACCTCGCCGTTCAGGCGGGCACGGGTACGGGTAAATCCTTGGCCTACCTGGTTCCGGCCATCCGGCATGCGATGAACTCGGGTTCCACCGTCGTCGTCTCCACCGCCACGCTGGCGCTGCAGCGCCAGTTGGTGGAGCGCGACCTCCCGCGGCTGACGGAGGCGCTAGCCGATGTCATGGAGCGCACCCCCACCTTCGCCATCATGAAGGGCCGCAATAATTACGTATGCCTGAATAAGATCGCGGCCACACCGGATGACCCGGAGGCTCTTATCGATGAGTCCGATATCTCCTACCGCGGCAAGGCCGTGCGCCGCATCCACGACTGGGCGCAGGAGACCGAAACCGGTGACCGGGATGATTTAGACTTCGGCGTGCCGGATTTGGTGTGGCGGGCGGTATCGGTGACCTCGAATGAGTGCTTGGGGGCTGGGCGCTGCCCGCACGGTGCGGATTGCTTCGCCGAAGAGGCCCGCAGGGCGGCTGCCGATGTCGATATCATCGTCACCAATCACGCCATGCTCGCGATCGATGCCATCTCTGAGGCCAATATCCTGCCCGAACACGATGTGGCGATCATCGACGAGGCCCACGAGCTCGATGGGCGCATTACCTCCGTTTCCACGGCGGAGATTACTTCCCGCGCCATTAAGATGGCGGCGAACCGGGCTAAGTCATTGGGCAATGCCGGGAACCTCACGGAGTTGGCCGATGAATTCGATGATCTGCTGCGCGTCCAGGAACCCGGCCGCTGGACGGATTTAGATGAGACGTCGCAGGCACATTTGCGCGCGCTTGCCGATGAATTCTTGCGCGTTAAATCCCTCATCTCCCGCGCCCCAGAAGGCGAGGCCAACGATGACCCAGAAAAGAACGCCGAGCGCCAAAACTTAAGCAATCACCTCACGGACCTGGCCGAGGCGATCGGGCGAATCTTGGAGGTCTTCGCCACCGATGATCCTGCCGCGCAGGACGATGTCGTGTGGCTGGAGGGCACCGATACGCTCGCCGTCGCGCCGCTGTCTATCGCGCATATGCTGCGCGAGAACCTATTTGGGGAGCAAACGGTGGTGCTCACCTCGGCCACGCTGGCCCTGGGCGGGCGATTCGACGCCATGGCGGCACAATGGGGCCTGCCGTCCGGCACGTATGACACGCTCGATGCAGGAACGCCCTTTGACCCGGCGAAATCCGGCATCTTATATACCGCCAAACACCTTCCGGCGCCGGGGCGCGATGGCCTGTCCGCCGAAACCTTGGAGGAAATATACGAGCTCATCATGGCCGCCGGCGGGCGCACGCTGGGGTTATTCTCCTCGCGTAGGGCGGCAGAAGAAGCCGCGGAGGCCTTGGCGCCGCGATTGCCGTTTGATTTGTATGTGCAGGGCGAAGATGCCATCGGCACGCTGGTGGACAAGTTCTCCACGAAGGAAAACTCCTGCCTGTTTGGCACGTTAACCCTCTGGCAGGGCGTGGACGTGCCGGGGCCATCGTGCTCGCTGGTCCTCATTGACCGCATCCCCTTCCCGCGGCCCGATAACCCACTGCTGCAGGCCCGATCCCAGGCAGCCGATGCCGCCGGGCGCTCCGGGTTCATGGAGGTCTCCGCCAATCACGCGGCACTCCTCATGGCACAGGGATCCGGGCGGCTTTTACGCCACGTCACGGACCGCGGCGTCGTCGCCGTGCTGGATAACCGGCTGGAATACAAGCGCTACGGTTCGTTCCTCAAGGCGTCCATGCCGCGGTTCTGGCAAACCACAAACCCGGAGACCGTACGCGGGGCGCTTAAGCGATTGGTTGCCGCAGCGCACACACGGTAGCCGAATCTGGGGCGATCTCGGTAAACCCAGCATCAATGATGACGACCGCGTCTTTCTCCGCGCAAGCGGTGCGAAATATCTTAGGGTCCACCTCGCGGACGAAGAGCGGAAAACCATCTGCCGCCCACGCAGCGGCTTCCTCTTGGCTCATAGCGGCGGCGAGCATCATCGAGCCATGCCCCACCTGGGCGGCGGCCTTGCCCGCAGTCATGGCGAGGCTGCGGTCGACGTAGATAATGGGGGTATCGACAGGCGGAGGCCCTGGTTCGTCCATCGCGAGGTCGGTATGACCAATCTGCAGCTTGCTAATCAACGGGTCCACCTCCCCCACCGCCGAGGGTGCAAAGGCACGCGCGCGGTCATCAATGGTCACCCCGGGCAGCAGCTGGACATCGCGCCACGCCTTATTGCGGGCGCGGCGGGCGATTTTGCGGATGCGGTGGCCGTACCACTGCGCGAGTGCCGCGGCGAAGGCGCCATCCTCGCCGGCGCGGTCATCCAAGCAGGTGGCCACCACAGCTCGGGCGGCCGCGGCAAGCACCTCGCTGCGCGCCGGGGGAACCTGCTTGGGAAGATGGAGGGCTATCTGCATCGCCTGCACGGTCGACGGGTCCGCGGGGTCCTCGTGGGAATCCCGGGCGGTGCAGGCGGCAACGAGGCGTTGGTGCGCTATCTCGAACTTAGTCATCGGCAATCCCCAGCATCGGTAGGACGGCGTCGAGGCGGCGCGGGGTGATGCAGGCATCAGCGGCCTCGCGCAGCGCAGGCTTCGCGTCAAAGGCAATACCCAACCCGGCAGCGGTGACCATGGCGATGTCATTGGCGCCATCGCCCACAGCGACGGTGGACTCCATGCCGATTCCGGAATCGGCGGCGAATTCGCGCAAGAATTCCTCCTTGGCCTGGCGGTCGACCACCTTTCCAATGACCTTGCCGGTCAGCTTCCCATCGCGGATTTCGAGGGTATTGGCCCGCACGTAGTCGAGCTGGAGGTCTGTGGCCAAGCCCTCGAGAACTTGAATAAAGCCACCCGATACCACGGCGGTGCGGTGGCCCAGACGGTGGAGGGTTCCGATCGCTTCCCTAGCGCCGGGCGTGAGCTCTATATCGCGGGCGACCTCATCGAGGATGGAGGCATCGAGACTCTCAAGCACCGCGACGCGCTCGCGCAGGGACTCCTCGAAGTCCAATTCGCCGCGCATGGCGCGCTCGGTCACCGCGGCCACCTCTGCTTCCTTGCCCGCGTGGGCGGCGAGCATCTCGATAACCTCGCCTTCAATCAGCGTCGAATCGCAGTCGAAGCACACCAAGCGCTTGCCCCGATTGCTCAGGCTCTCGAGGGAAATATCAATGCCGCGGTCCTCGGCAACCTCCCGCAGCGCCCGCCGCGCCGAGTCCGCGTCTTCGAGCGTCACGGTAAGTTCCACCGCGGAAAGGGAATCCAATGCTATCCGGCGCATGCGAAACGTCTCCCCTTTCACGGTCTCCTGCACCGCGCTAATGTCCTCAGCGGTAATCTCCGCGCCGATGAGCGCGACGGCATAGCTTGGTGCAACGGACACCTCGTGCCCGAAGGGCGCCATGGCCTCGCGCACTCGTTCCTCTAGGGCAGCGTTACCGCACTGCGCGGTGAGGGTGAGGTGGTTGGAGGCGGTGGCGAGGTGGACATCGGCAAGCGGGGCAGAGAAATCAGCCAACGCGGTAAAGAAAGCGGCGGCCGCCCCAGGCTCGTCCGGTCCGAAGCTAGTAATGGTCGTGGTTTCAGCTTGAGTATTCACACCGGCCATTATCCCACAGACGCCAAAGCCGCCCTCCCTACCTCTGAGAGGCTGGGGAAGGCGGCTGTAGTCAGGAGTTAAAGTGCGGGCTTAGTGCTTGCCCACGTGAGCTTCCTCGCGCATGCGCTCAACCATGTGCGGGTAGTGCAGCTCGAATGCCGGACGCTCAGAGCGGATACGTGGCAAGGAGGTGAAGTTGTGGCCCGGAGGCGGGCAGGAGGTTGCCCACTCCAGGGAGTTACCGTAGCCCCATGGGTCATCCACGGTAACGACCTCACCGTAGCGCCAAGACTTGAAGACGTTCCATACCAACGGGATAACGGAAGCGCCGAGGACGAAGGAGAAGATGGTGGAAATCTGGTTGAAGACCGTGAAGCCATCAGACTCGAGGTAGTCGGCGTAGCGACGCGGCATACCCATGTTGCCAACCCAGTGCTGAATCAGGAACGTGCCGTGGAAGCCGATGAAGGTCAACCAGAAGTGAATCTTGCCCAGGCGCTCGTCCAGCATGCGGCCGGTCATCTTCGGGAACCAGAAGTACAGGCCACCGAATGCGGAGAACACAACCGTACCGAACAGGGTGTAGTGGAAGTGCGCAATCAGGAAGTAGGACTCAGCCAAGTGGAAGTCCAGCGCCGGAGCGGCGAGCATGACACCGGTCATACCGCCGAAGAGGAAGGTAGCCATGAAGCCCATGGCCCAAATCATCGGGGTATCCCAGGTGATGTGGCCCTTCCACATGGTGCCGACCCAGTTGAAGAACTTCACACCGGTAGGCACTGCAATCAGGAACGTCATGAACGAGAAGAACGGCAGCAGGATGGCGCCGGTGACGAACAGGTGGTGTGCCCACACGGCCATGGACAGCGAGCCGATGGCTAGGATGGCGAAGACCAAGCCGATGTAGCCGAAGACCGGCTTGCGGGAGAAGACCGGGACGATCTCGGAGACAACGCCGAAGAACGGCAGCGCGAGGACGTAGACCTCAGGGTGGCCGAAGAACCAGAATAGGTGCTGCCACAGGATGGCACCGCCGTTAGCGGAATCGTAGATGTGGCCGCCTAGCTTGCGGTCATACAGCACGCCCAGAGCGGCTGCGGTCAGCAGCGGGAAGATCATCAGCACGATGGCGGAGGCGGTGAAGATACCCCAGCAGAAGACCGGCATGCGGAACATGGTCATGCCCGGTGCGCGCAGGGTCAGGATGGTGGTGATCATGTTGATGGCGGAGGCAATGGTACCGACACCGGTAGCACCCACACCGACGATCCACATATCGGCGCCGATACCGGGGGTATGTACGCCATCGGCAAGCGGCATGTACATGGTCCAGCCGAAGTCAGCCGCACCACCAGGGGTGATAAAGCCCAGCAGCATGACGACACCGCCGAGCAGGGTAACCCAGAAACCAAAGGCGTTCAGACGCGGGAAGGCCACGTCCGGCGCGCCGATCTGGAGAGGCAGGATGTAGTTACCAAAGCCCCAGACAACTGGCGTAGCAAACAGCAGCAGCATCACAGTGCCGTGCATGGTGAACAGCTGGTTGAACTGCTCATTGGACAGGAACTGCAGACCCGGGGTGAAAAGCTCCGCACGGATCAGCAATGCCATAAAGCCACCGAGGAAGAAGAAGCTGAAGGCCATGATCAAGTACATGATGCCCAGCTGCTTGTGGTCGGTGGTGGTTAAAAATACCCAAGCCTTTGAACCGGTCTTTTCCCTACCGGTTGGCTCTGGACGTGTGGGAGCGACGTAATCGTCGACCCGTGGCGCCACAGCGGTCATAGAATCCTCCTGAATAACAAAGTGTCAGCGGACTGGGTCCACCTACACCTAGGTTTACCTCGATTATATTAGGACATTTTCCCCTGTTCTTGCCAGCTTCCCTTAAAGGTCTGCCAGCTTGGGGGTATTCCCTCAATAACCACAACCGTCACATAGCCCCTGCACGTGGGGCGGGCATCATTTAAGGCCTACGTTCTCTCGCCCAGGTTGTGGTGTCGCATGTCACAGCGTGCGCCAGATACGCAGGTCAAAAACCGAAAAACGCACCCCCGCTCGTTATCAACCTTTCGGTTGAGGTTAAAGCGAGGGTGCGCGGGAAAGGTTAGAAGTCCCAGTCGTCATCCGTGGTGTCCTCGGCCTTGCCGATGACATAGGACGAACCCGAGCCGGAGAAGAAGTCGTGGTTCTCATCGGCGTTGGGCGAAAGAGAAGACAAGATGGCCGGCGAGACGCGGGTCTCATCAGCTGGGAAGAGGCCTTCAAAGCCCAAGTTATTCAGGGCCTTATTGGCGTTGTAGCGCAGGAAGCGCTTGACGTCTTCGGTCCAGCCCAGCTCGTCGTAGAGATCCTCGGTGTAGTCGATCTCGTTGTCATAGAGCTCAAAGGCCAGGTCGAAGGTGTAGTCCTTCAATTCTTCCTGGCGCTTTTCATCCAGCTTCTTGTATTCCTGCTGGAATTTATAGCCAATGTAGTAGCCGTGCACGGCCTCATCGCGGATGATCAGCCGGATGATATCGGCGGTATTGGTCAGCTTCGCGCGGGAAGAGAAGTACATCGGCAGATAGAAGCCGGAGTAGAACAAGAAGGACTCCAGCAGCGTGGAGGCCACCTTCTTCTTCAACGGATCATCGCCGTTGTAGTAGGACAAGATGATCTTCGCCTTCTTCTGTAGGTTCTCATTTTCCTCGGACCAACGGAAGGCGTCATTGATCATCGGTGTGGAGGCCAAGGTCATAAAGATATTGGAATAGGACTTGGCGTGCACCGACTCCATGAAGGCGATATTGGTATACACCGCCTCTTCGTGCAGGGTCTGCGAATCCGGCAGCAGGGAGATCGCGCCCACCGTGCCCTGGATAGTATCCAGCAGCGTCAGGCCGGTAAAGACCCGCATGGTGGTTTCTTTTTCTTTTTCCGTCAGCGTCTTCCAGCTAGGAAGATCATTAGAGACCGGAACCTTTTCCGGGAGCCAGAAATTACCGGTCAACCGCTCCCAGACCTCTAGGTCCTTGTCATCTGGGATATTATTCCAGTTGATGGCCTTCACTGGCTGGTCGTGACTAGAAAGGTAGTCATCGTACTCATGCGACACGCGACGTCACTCCAATACTCGAAACTGATTGATTTTTGATGTCTAGTTTACCCAATTCGGCGCGCACGAAGCCCGCCGCATAGGGCATGATTTTCGCCACCGCTTATACTGAATCAACGCTGTATAACCATGGAGGAAGAAATGACAGGCACCACTCCCCTCTTGGGACCCGTGGTGGATCAACTGGGCACGGATATTGTCAGCGGGGACATGGCGGAGGGCACGCGGTTTCGCCTTGGGGACATCGAAAAGCGTTTTGGCATCTCCCGCACCGTGGCGCGCGAGGCCATGCGCACCCTCGAGCATCTAGGGATGGTTTCCTCTGGGCGCCGGGTGGGCCTCAAGGTGCTGCCGCGCAGCAGCTGGGCGGTTTATGATCCCGCCGTTATTTCGTGGCGGCTGGGCCACGATAGAACGCGCGCGGAACAGGTCGCGCGCCTCAACGAGCTGCGCCTTGGCATCGAACCGGTGGCGGCGCAGCTTGCCGCGCGCAATGCCAGCCCACAGCAGCGCCGCGAATTGCTGCGGCTAGCAGGAAGGCTCAGCGAGCTCGAGACCACCCCTTCCCCACGGGTGGGCGAAGAACTCGAAACCGACCTGCAATTTCATACCCTCATCTTGGAGGCCTCCGGCAATGAGATGATTGCCGCGCTGGCGCCGGCCTTGCTGGCCATCTTGAAGGGCAAGTCCGTCTTTGGTTCCCGCAAGCGGGATCCGATTCGCGGCACGACGCAGCTACATATGGATTTAGCGCGGGAGATTGACGCCGGCGAGGCCGAAGCCGCCGAGCGCACCTCCCGCGCTATCCTGGACCGCGCCCGCGCTTAGAGCATGCAGGAAACGCAGCCCTCGATCTCGGTGCCTTCCAGGGCCATCTGGCGCACGCGGATGTAGTACAAGGTCTTAATGCCCTTGCGCCAAGCGTAAATCTGCGCCTTATTCACATCGCGGGTGGTGGCGGTGTCCTTGAAGAACAGCGTCAGCGATAGCCCCTGGTCCACGTACTTCGTGGCCTCAGCGTAGGTATCAACGATCTTCTCGTAGCCAATCTCGTACGAGTCCTTGAAGTACTCCAAGTTGTCGTTATCCATATGCGCTGCCGGGTAGTACACGCGGCCGATCTTGCCCTCCTTGCGGATTTCAATCTTTGAGGCAATCGGGTGGATGGACGAGGTGGAATTGTTGATATAGGAAATCGAGCCCGTCGGCGGCACCGCCTGCAGGTTGCGGTTGTAGAGGCCGTGCTTGGCGACGTCCTCCTTCAGCTCCGCCCAGTCCTCTGCGGTGGGGGTGTAGATCGAGGAGGCATCGAAAAGAGCCTTGACCTTCTCCGTGCGCGGCTGGAACTCCGCCGGATCGTAGGAGTCAAAGAACTCGCCGCTGGCGTAATCGGATTCGGGGAACTCGGTAAAGGTCGTGCCGCGCTCGCGGGCGATCTTATTGGAGGCGCGCAGGGCGGCATACATGATGGCCGCGAAATAGGCGTTGGTAAAGTCCAAGCCCTCCTCGGATCCGTACTTGATGTGCTCGCGACCCAAATAACCGTGCAGGTTCATCTGGCCCAAGCCGATGGCGTGTGAGTCATCGTTGCCCTTGCGCACGGATGGAACGGAATCGATGGAGGTCTTATCCGCCACCGAGGTCAGCCCGCGAATCGCGGTCTCCACCGTTTGGGAGAAGTCCGGCGAGTCCATGGTCATGGCGATATTCAGCGAACCCAGGTTGCAGGAAATATCGTTGCCCACCTGGTCATAAGAAAGATCCGCGTTGAGCTCGGAAGCGGAGTTGACCTGCAAGATCTCCGAGCACAGGTTGGACATATTAATCCGGGAGGTCTTGACCGGGTTGGCGCGGTTTACCGTATCTTCATACATGATGTACGGGTAGCCGGACTCGAACTGCAGCTCCGCCACGGTTTGGAAAAAGTGGCGCGCGTTGATCTTCTTCTTCCGGATGCGCGGGTCCTCGACCATTTCTTCGTAGTGCTCGGTAACGGAGATATCGCCGAAGGCCTTGCCGTAGACGCGCTCAACATCGTACGGCGAGAACAGGTACATATCGTCGTTGTTCTTGGCCAGCTCGAAGGTGATATCCGGGATCACCACGCCCAAGGACAGGGTCTTAATGCGGATCTTTTCATCCGCGTTCTCGCGCTTGGTGTCGAGGAAGTTCATGATGTCCGGGTGGTGGGCGTTGAGGTAGACCGCGCCCGCGCCCTGGCGCGCACCGAGCTGGTTAGCGTAGGAGAATGCATCCTCCAGCATCTTCATCACAGGGATGACGCCAGAAGACTGGTTCTCGATGTGCTTAATTGGCGCGCCGGATTCGCGGATATTGGACAGCAGGAGAGCCACGCCGCCGCCACGCTTGGACAGCTGCAGCGCGGAGTTGATGGAGCGGCCAATGGATTCCATATTGTCTTCGATGCGGAGCAGGAAGCAGGAAACCAATTCTCCGCGCTGCTGCTTGCCGGCATTCAGGAAGGTTGGCGTAGCCGGCTGGAAGCGGCCGGTCATGATCTCATCGACGAGGCGCTCTGCCAGCTCACCATCACCATCACCAAGGAAAAGCGCCGTCATGGAGACGCGGTCTTCAAACCGCTCCAAGTACCGGCGGCCATCGAAGGTCTTCAGCGTATAGCTGGTGTAGTACTTATAGGCGCCAAGGAAGGACTTGAAGCGGAACTTATAAGAGTAGGCGCGCTTGAATAGGGACTTGATGAATTCGAAGTCATAAGCCTCAATAACCGCGGGGTCATAGTACTTATTGCGCACCAGGTAATCGATCTTCTCTTCCAAGTCGTGGAAGTAGACCGTGTTCTGATTAACGTGCTGCAAGAAGAACTGATTGGCGGCCTCGCGGTCCTTATCAAATTGAATCTTGCCGTCTCCGTCGTAGAGATTCAGCATGGCGTTGAGCGCGTGGTAATCCAGCTGCTCTTCCTGCGATACTGGCTCTGCTACGGTCTTTCCCAATTGCGTACTCACAGCTGACGCGGCCTTTCTTAAAATCAGGATTCTATTAGGTGTGTCGCACCGCGGCTAGGCGGCCTCATCCAGTCCCAGCTGGGAAGCATTAGCCAGCAGGCCTTCGCGACAAATTTTTATATCTTCATCGTTGCCGAGCAATTCGAAACGATATACATAGGGCACCTTACATTTGGCGCTGATGACGTCACCAGCCTTGCCAAAATCGGCGCCGAAGTTGCTATTTCCTCCGGCGATAACCGCCCGAATAAAACTGCGGTTGTGCTCATTATTAAGGAATCTAATTACCTGCACCGGTACGGGCCGGGAGTTTTGGTGGCTAATGGAGGCTCCCCCGCCGTAGGTGGGGCACACCAAGACGAAAGGCTCGTTGACCACTAGCGGCTCATCGGTGCGGCGCAGGGGGATTCGCGCGCTAGGGAAACCTAGCTTCTGCACGAACCGGTGCGTATTTTCCGTAGTAGAGGAAAAATACACGACCAACATGACGGCACCTCCCTCCTCGGCTGCTTACGCAGAGGCAGCTAGCGCTGCAAGGTTCTTGATGCGGTCAGGGCGGAAGCCGGACCAGTGCTCGCCGCTTGCTTCTACGACGGGCGCCTGGACGTAGCCCAGAGCCATAATGTAGTCACGGGCTTCATCGTCCACGGTGACATCTACCACGTTGTAATCCAGACCCGCGCGGTCAAGGGCCTTCTTGGTGGCGTTGCACTGAACGCAAGCGGGCTTGGTGTAGACGGTGATAGACATAATAACTCCCTAAAATCCTTTTGCGAGATAGCTTTTGCTCGTAGAAAGCGGAGGTTCTGACCCCTTTTCGGGCCACTTCCTGCACCGCTCTGAGCGACACCAACGACACTATACTTTGGGGGAATTGACCGCAACTGACACAACATATAGTAGTTACACCCATGATATTCCCAGGAGGGCCAGGGGCAAGACCCCACATGTTGACCACCCCGACACTCAACCGTAAAACTACACGCCTGCCATTCCTGCGGGTTTACCTTCTGTTCACCTAAACATGTGGCAAAGTTCACATTCTGGCGTCGAACCCCAGCAACGAAAAAATCCGCCTCGCTCCGAATTCTCGGAGGAGGCGGACTTCCTTAAGTTTCAATTAGCCCTGACGAGCCTTGAAACGGGGATCCTTCTTGTTGATCACGAAGACCTTACCGTGGCGGCGAATAACCTGGGCGCCCGGCTTCTTCTTCAGCGACCGAAGGGACTTACGGACCTTCATCGGGCGCTCCTTTCGTTATGCGCAATCTACATGCGGTTGAGTAAATAAAGCACGGACTGGGAATCCCCAGCCATGACACGAGGAATAATTTTACCTCACCCGGCCATTAAGACCAAAACACTAGGGCTTAACGGGGTGCGGATTCCCGCGAGTAGCGGGTTTTCATCTCCTCGCCTACCTCATCCAGGCTACGTCCCATGGTCTCTGGTACCAAAATGCGGGTGTAGCCGATGGCAATGAGCCCCAGCACGCCGAAGACACCAAAGGCTACCGGGCCGGTGAGCCACTCCACCAGCGGCAGGAAGTACTGGGCCACGGCCCAGTTGGTGGCCCACAGCGAGAGCCCGGCGATGCCCATGCCGAGGCCACGCACCTGCAGGGGCACGAGCTCCGAGATGAGCAGCCAGGTCGTCGGCGAGACCGCTGCTTGCTGGAAGGCAATGAACGAGGCCATAAATACCAGGGAGACCATCGCCATCGTGGTGGAATCGGCGGCGTGCGAGTACGCCACGGACAAGATGAAGAGCGAAATCACGTTGCCGGTCAGGCCGATGAGCAGCAGGCGCTTGCGGCCGATGCGGTCGACCACCTTGAGGCCCACCCAGCAGGCAATAACGGATACCACGCCAATGACAATCGAGGTATAGACCGAGTTGGTGGTAGAGATTCCCACCTGGCTCATCATGGTGGGCGCAAAGTAGACGATGGCATTAACGCCGGTGATCTGCTGGGTCAGGCCCATCAGCATGGCGAGCAATACCGTCACCTGCATCCAGCGATTGGCCTTCAGCGCCTTCCACTCGGAGCCGCTGGAGCGGCGCGCCGTTTCCTGGGAGGTAAGCTCCGCCAGATCCATCCCGGCGCGGCCTGCGACCTCACGGGCCCGCGACATCTTGTTATGCGTGGCGAGCCAGACTGGGGTCTCTGGCAAGAAGAGCATGCCGACGGCGAGGGCGGCACCCGGTACGGCTGCAAGCCCCAGCATCCATTCCCAGCTTTCCGTGGGCGCGAGGGCCGAATTTACAAGGTAGGCCAAGAGCTGGCCCACCACGATCAGCAAGGTATTCAGGGAGACCATGCGCCCGCGGATCTTGGCCGGCACCATTTCAGAGATATACATCGGGGAAACAATGGATACCGCACCAACGGCAAAGCCCAGGAAGGTACGGGCCGTGGCCAGCATGGTCACCGATCCAGCCAGCGCGCACCAGATGGAGCCCAAAACGAAAATGATGCCGCCGGCAATCAGCGTAAAGCGGCGGCCAAAACGGTCCGCGATGCGGCCTGCGGTCAACGCGCCCACCGCGGCACCCACCAGCAGCATGGAGGTCACCCAGCCCTCTTGGTGGGCGGTCATATTAAATTCCGGGGTGATATACAGCAAAGCACCGGACATCACGCCGGTGTCGTATCCAAATAATAAACCGCCAAGGGCGGCAATTCCTGCAACTACCTTGACATAACTTTCTTTATTCACAGCACGCAATTGTGTCAGGAGACTACGATGAACGTCATGTCACCCGATGCCGAAAACTTGCAACAATCCATCATAAAACAGCTGGATGTACGCCCCTTTATCGATCCAGAAGAGGAAATTGCCCGTCGCGTGGATTTCCTCGTGGAATACTTGGAAATGACCCATGCCAAAGGCTACGTGCTAGGCATTTCCGGCGGCCAGGATTCCACCTTGGCGGGAAAGCTCACCCAGCTAGCGGTAGAGCGGGTAAAAGGCGCCGAATTCTGGGCCGTGCGCCTGCCCCACGGCACGCAGGCGGATGAGGATGATGCCCAAATCGCCCTCGATTTCATCCAGCCCGATCGCCGGCTCACCGTTGATATTCAACCGGCCACCGCGGCGCTAAGCCACGAGGTGGCACGTGCGGTGGGCCAGGATTCCTTGAACGATTTCAATCGCGGCAATGCCAAGGCGCGCCTGCGCATGACCGCGCAATATGCCATCGCCGGCGAGGTGGGCGCCCTCGTTGTAGGCACGGACCACGCCGCCGAAAACGTCACCGCGTTCTACACCAAGTGGGGCGATGGCGCGGCAGACCTACTCCCCCTGGCCGGGCTGAATAAGCGCCAAGGCGCGGCTTTGCTCAAGCACCTGGGCGCGCCGGAGTCCACCTGGTCCAAGGTCCCTACCGCTGATTTGGAAGACGATAAGCCGCAGCTTCCCGATGAAGAGGCGCTCGGCGTTACCTACGCCCACATCGATGACTACTTAGAGGGCAAGGCGGTTCCCGATGCCGCCCGCGAGCGCATCGAGACCCTGTGGCACCGCGGCATCCACAAGCGCCAAATGCCCCAGGGGCCAACCGCCTAGGCCAGCGCCTCCAGCGTGGCGAGCGCCGCGCGCTCCAGCGGCCGGTTATACGCCGAGCCGTGGGTCAGCGCGTGCACGGCCAGCGGGTGCAGTTGGTGCATGGGAATCCAGGTCTCAATATCCTGCGGCGCCCCATAGCCGCGGAAGATTTCTTCTATATAGGGCGCGCCGAATAGCGCCAGCATGCCCAAATCAGTGTGCGGGTGCCCGCCGTGGGCGGCGGGGTCGATCATGATGCCACCCTGGGCATCGAAAAGCAGGTTGCCCGCCCACAGGTCACCGTGGATGCGCGCGGGCACCACGTCCCAGCTGCGGGCGGCAATGGCATCGCAGGCCCGCTTGACCAGGTCCCGCTGCGCGGTGCTGATTCCGGCCGGCTCCGCAAAGGGCAGCACGCGCTGCTGGGTATAAAATTCACCCCAGTTATCGGTGGGCGTGCACTCCTGTTCAATGGTGCCGATGAAGTTTTTGCCTTCCCACCCCTCCGGCGCGCTGCCAAAAGCCGCAGCCCCGGCGCGGTGCATGCGCGCGAGCTCCGCACCAAACTTCCGCGCGGCCTCTGGGGTGGGCGCTACCTCGTCAATGCGCTTGGTTACGATTTCCTTCCCGTCCGCGCGCACGACGGTGACTACCGCATCCGTGGCTTCCGCCAGCCACCGCAATCCGGCGGCTTCGGCGCCTGCTTGATCTTCATCGCGTACTCGCTTCGAGAAAGTCTGCATACCCGCCAGCATAACGATCTTCGCTGCTCCATTTTTGCTTGTCCCAGAAAACCTTTAGGATCATCGTGGCCTTAATCATCCCCTATCAGTGTGGCTTTCGTCCCTGCGAAAGCCTTGAGGTACACCATGAAAAACTTCAGTAAACTTGCCGCGATTGCCGCTTGCACTGCCGCACTCGTGGGAGGCAGCACCGTCGCTACCGCGGCCGTGCCTGGCAATACGGTCCTGACTGGCGATAGCGTCGTCGCCAACCCTAATTTCCTTGACTACGTACAAAACCGCGCCGGTGTAAAAGAAAACACCAAAGTCGGTTGCATTACCGATAACTCCATCGCCAACGAAATGACGCGGGTGTCCGGTGCGCATGTGGATCAATACCAGTGCGCCGGCGCATCCTTCGGCACCGGCGGCCAGCACATCGATGACACCCTGCGCACGGCCGCCCGCAACGGGGATCTCAACCCCGAGACTAGGAATGTTGTCATCCACGCCGGCGCAAATGACACCTACCCGCACAAGGACAATATCGCAGCTTCCGAGCACTTCCTGCGCACCGGCATGCGCAGCGCCATCGATGTCGCCCACCACTTTGCGCCGAATGCGAAGGTAACCATCGTGGGCTACCCGCGGGTATCCAATAACAACTCCGCGTGCCTGACCTCTGCCACCATCCCGATTCCGGCTAGCAGGGTTGCTTCTACCGAAGAGCGCCTGCAAAACACCCTGCGCGAGGTAGCTGAGCAGAACGGCGCTTCCTTCTTGGATGCCCACCCGATATCCACGGGCCACGATAACTGCTCTCCTGACCGCTGGTGGGTCAACCTAGTAGACCCGCTGCCACCGGCGCCAGGTAACCTGCCGCTGCACCTCAACGCCAACGGCACCCACGCGCTGGGCGAGCTCATCGGCCACTCGCTGAAGTAAGAAAAAGAGTCTCGAGAAGCTAACTAGCCTCTCGAGACTCTTAATTTGTGGAGCTAACGGGATTCGAACCCGTGACCCCCACACTGCCAGTGTGGTGCGCTACCAGCTGCGCCATAGCCCCATATACGAGGTGCAACCCTGTGGGCCGCAACTCGTATAAATATACATGGCAAGTATTTAACTCACCAAATCGCCTGCTACTTGGTGGCGATGTCTACCCAGTCATTCAAGGATTCACCGGATTCACGGTCCGGAATGTCCTTGCCGTCTTGGACGATGCGCGGCGAGGAAACAGAGCCGGTTTCCTTATTCAACTTGTCATAATTGGCCTTGGCCACCTTATTGCCCTGCTTGATATCCACGTTCTTGATGGAATCAACCACGTCATCCTCGGCACCGAGTTCCTTGGCTTGGTCAGCAATGTCCTCGATATCCCACTTAGTGGCGATGCTCTGCTGGTTCTTCATCATGTAGTCGCGCAAATTCCAGTAGGTCTTTACGTCGCCAGACTTAGCCAGCTCTGACATGGCTGCGACGGCCTTGGTGGAGTAACCGTCCTCGTTTTCGACATCCTTGCCATCCAGGAAGTTCAGCGTGCGCACGTGGACGACTAGCTTGCCGTCCTCAATCGCCTGCTTCATGTCCTCATCGGTGTTTTCCGCCAGATCCGCGCAGTGGGGGCAGGAGAAGTCTTCGTACAGGTCTACTTCTGGAGTATCGTCATTGGCCGCATCGGACTTCAGGGTAATCGCGTTGTCCTTGTAGTCCATGGACATGTTGACGTCTTGCACCTCGATTTCATTGGCCTGCTTGCCATTCCACACGATGTAGCCAATGACCACGGCGATAATGACGAGGAGGACGCCGACGCCCCAGATGAAACCATTGCCAGACTTGGCATTTGGGTCACTTACTTTGCTCATTTAAACCTTGCCTGTTGATACTTTCGGACTCTTGCAACCTACTGTGCCCACCGCTACGGGTGGAGCGCAAATTTCGTGAACGGACGTTTGATGGTCCATGCGGTAAGGGCGAGGAAGGCGGCATCGCGAAGCAGCGTCAGCCCATAGTTCATGCCCGGCTCCGCAGTAGCGTCACCAGCACCAAAGCACCCGCAATCGATATCCAGCCCACGCAGCCATGCCTGCAGGATGCCGACCATGAAAAGCACCATGACCACGGCCGCCACCTTGGAAGACTCGCGAAGGAAAATCCCCAGCAAGAGCAGCATTCCGCCCACTAGCTCCAACGGGCCAATGAGCTGGGCCAGATACCCAGACCATTCCGGCGTGAAAATCTCATAGGCCTTGATGGATTGCATGGTATCCAGCGGGTGCGCCATCTTTTCTACGCCGGCGATGATCCACACCACGGCCATGCCAAAGCGGGCGATAAAGCTCACCACATCAAACGCATTGTTCACGCCGATTAGTTTAGCGTTTAACCTCCCCTTTTCGGACACAAACCCCTGTGCTTTTCCTGAGACTTCGCCCACTATGATGTACCCCATGCCGCACTCCCTCATCGTCGGTTCCGGTGCCGCGCTCGGCGCCGGTGCCCGCTACCTGCTTACCATCGCTCTCGGCGGCGGAATGCTCCCGCTCCTCATCCTTAATATCGTCGGCAGCGCGCTGATGGGATATACCCGCCCAAGCCCCTTCTGGGGCACCGGATTCTTGGGCGGTTTTACCAGTTTCGCCGGTTTTGCTTTCTTCACCGCAGACTCACACTGGAGCATCGCCCTGGCCTATGTCGCGGCCACGCTCGTGGGCTGCACCGCCGCCTACCTCGCTGGGGATAAGCTGCGATGAACCTGCTCTTCGTCCTTATCGGCGGCTTTTTCGGCGGCGCGGCGCGCTACGGCTTTACCCGCCTGCTGCCCTCGCCGTATTGCACCTTCGCATCCAATATCCTGGGTTCCTTGGTCTTCGGCCTGGCGGTGGGCTTTGCGCAGCTTGCCGATGCCCCCTTTGCCCATCCCCTCTTCGCCCTCGGCCTCGCCGGTGGTCTTTCTACGTGGTCCACCATGGCGAAAGAGCTTGGGGAGATGGTGAAGCAGCGGCAATGGTGGCCGCTGTGTAAGTACCTATTTTGGACCATCGGGATCGGAGTGGTCCTAGCATGGCGCGGGGTGATGTGGGCCGGGCTTATCTATCACGGGATTTAGGTACGCAATTCCCAACTCGCCCCTAGCTACAGTGCCCCTACGACTTCTCTGTGTGAACTTCTTTCTGGACCTGCCGTTGGCCGAAGTTATGGAACGAACGCAGAGGGCTGTACCTGGATCCGGTGGCAAGCAAAAAGAAGTTCCAGCCCGAAAAGCACCCATGGTTCCCGTGCTATGACGACGAGCTGAAACTTCCTAATATCGGTCAAGGGCTGGATGTCCAAGCATTAATCCGCAATCGCCTCCAGCGGCGGGGTCTTTGCCGCGCGTTGCGATGGCCATACCGCTGCGATGACGCCCACAACCGCGGATCCCAGCAGCATGATCACCAGCATGCCCCACGGAACCTCGGCACCGCCAAGGCCTTGGTCATTCAGGATCTCGATGAAGGACCAGCCCAAGCCGAGGCCGATGAGGATGCCCATGATTGCGCCAAAGAGCGAAATCTGCACCGACTCCAGCGTGATCATCCGGCGGATTTGGCGGCGCTGCGTACCCACCGCACGCAACATGCCAATCTCCTGGCGGCGCTCGATAACACCCAAGGTCAAGGTATTGACAATGCCCAGCACGGCAATGATCACGGCGAGTGCGAGAAGACCGTAGAGAATGGCCAGCATCTGGTCGATGAAGCCAGCGGCCTGACCCGCATATTCCTTACCGGTGTTGACCTGCACCACCACGAGATCCTTGACGGCATCCTCGAGGTTCTGGCGTAGCTCTTCCTTGTCGTAGCCTTCTTTACCTAATACGCCCACCATCTGCACAGAGAATTCTCCGTCAGCGGCAACTTCTTCTGCCACGTCCTGCGAAACCACCATATTTTGAATGGTCTCGATGGGCTCAAAGGTACCGACCAGTTTGGCTTCCGCAGTTTTGCCCGGCTTGCTGCCGGTAACCTCGTAGGTCTCTCCTACCTTCCAGCCATTTTCTTTGGCAAAGTCTTCCGTGGCGGCAAAGCCACCTTCAATATTGGCATCGCCTTCCACCATGTTCATCGCCAGCATCGAGGTGGGGTCAGCATCCACCGTCACGGTAAACAAACCACCGGCAAAGTCCAAGGAGGCCTGACCGTCCACGGCAACCGGTGCCGAGCCAACGGTAATGACCTTATCCACACCGTCTGCCTCTGCGGCACGCTCGCCGGTTTCCTTCGGCGTCGGGAAGCTTCCGGAGCTTGGACCGGACAAGATGTAGTCCGACGTAATAGTTTGGTCCACCGTATCCGAGATGGAAGCCTTCATTGTCTGGCCCAGCATGCCGATGCTCGTGACCAATGCCACGCCCAAGGTCAGGGCAAAGGCCGTGGCGGCAGTGCGGCGCGGGTTACGCCGCGAGTTGGTAGCGGCCAGTTTGCCGATGGACCCGAAAGGCGCCCCAATTGCCTTACCCAGCGTTGGCACCAGCGGCAAAGAGAGCGCCGGCCCTGCCAGGAAGAAACCGATAATCACCCCGACGGCTCCGAGGCCGACGAGGATGGCGCGGACGTTCGTTTCGGCATCGCTAAGCACGCCCGCAAAAGCCGCAATAATGCCGCCAATCATGAGGATCGCACCGAAAATCGTGCGGACCTTCAGCGAAGAACCGGAGGCCGATTCCGTCGTGCGCATCGCTTCAACCGGCTCCACGGCACCCGCGCGCCGCGCCGGAGCCCATGCGGAGACCACAGTGACAATCGTGCCCAAAATGATCGGAACTACCACGGCGGAAACGCTCAGGCCCAGGCCACCGCCAATGTCCATACCGTTGGCGCCCATAACCGCCTTGATCACGGCGACCAATCCCACGCCGGCAACGACACCGACGATGGATCCCAGAACGCCCACAATGACGGATTCCACCACAACAGAATTGGTGATCTGGCGGCGCGACGCGCCCAAAGCACGCAAGAGCGCGAACTCCTTGATGCGCTGGGCCACGATCATGGAGAACGTATTGGCAATAATAAACGTGCCCACCAACAAGGCGATCAGACCAAAGGCAACGAGGAAGTAGTTCACGAACTTCAATGCCTCGGTCATTGCCTCACTGGTCTGCTCTGCAAGGCGCTCACCTGACTCGGCTTTGATGTCAAATTTGTCATTGAGGTCATCGACAAGCGCATTCGCATCCACACCATCGGCGGCAGAGACCTTCAGCTGGGAGGGATCACCAAAGCGTTCTAGGTAATCCGACTCGTCCATGCGCAGTTCGATGCTATCGCCCTGCTCCACCGGCGGCTCCACGATGCCCGTAACCTTAACCTCATCCTGGCTATCCGGATGAACCACCAAAAGCTTCTGACCAACGGAGATATCGTATTTCTCCGCAGCGGACGAATTGATCGTTACCTCATCTTTGGCCTTTGGCTCATCGCCTTCCGTGAGTTCGCTCGCGCCACCGACGGTTTTATCCGCGGAATAGTACGGCACGAGGCTCGCAGTACCGCTTTGGGTTTGGAAGGCCTCCGAGTTTTCATCGGCAACAACCACAGTCTGCGAGTCAGCGACGTTGATGTTTTTAACGTCATCATCATCAAGCAGCTGCTTGCGCAGCCCTTCATCCAGCTTCTGGTCGCTGTCATCGTTCTCACTGACCACCGCGTCTACCCCGCGGAATTGGTTATCCACCGCAGAATCAAAAGTGGCCTTCAATGAGTTAGTGAACATGAAAGAGCCAGCAATAAAGGCGGTGCCCAAAACCACCGCCAGAATTGTCAGGCCAAGGCGCAATTTATGCGCCAAAATATTGCGCACGGATACCCTGCGCATTGCGTTTCCGCGTGCCATTTAACCCTCAATCTCTGCCATTACATTGTGAATGGCCTCCATCGTTGGATCCTGCAGTTCGTTAACGAGCTTGCCATCAGCAAGGAAAACAACGCGATCGGCGTACGATGCCGCCTTAGCATCGTGCGTCACAATGACCACAGTCTGGTTATCCTGGTCCACCGCAGTGCGCAGAATATCCAATACCTCGGCCGAAGAATTGGAGTCCAAGTTACCCGTAGGCTCATCGCCAAAAATAATCTCCGGCCGCGACACTAAGGCGCGAGCACAGGCCACACGCTGCTGCTGACCACCAGACAGCTCCGCCGGACGGTGCTCCAAGCGCTCCGCCAGCCCCAGGCGACGCGTGACTTCTTCGAACCACTGCTTATCGACGTCCTTGCCCGCAATATCGGTCGGCAGCGTGATGTTTTCCGCAGCCGTCAAGGTGGGAACCAAGTTGAAGGATTGGAAGATGAATCCCAGGCGGTCTCGGCGCAGCGCCGTAATTTCCTTGTCATTGAGGTGGGACATATCGGTATCTCCGATAAACGCCGAGCCAGAGGTAGCAGAGTCCAACCCTGCCATCGTGTGCATCAACGTGGACTTGCCCGAACCCGAAGGGCCCATAATGGCCGTGAATTGGTTCTTTCCAAACTCAATGGAAACGTGATCAAGGGCGATAACGGCCGTGTCATCGCTTCCGTATTGCTTAAACAATTCAACGGCGCGTGCCGCGGCATCAGTCATAAAGCGTGTTCTCCTTGTAAATGGGAAATTACCTTTCTACATAGTAACCCGCCTGGTCGCAGTGTCCCATCATCCCATGGGCTGATTCGGGGGCCAGTTCAATTTTTGGCGGGTGGGGCGTCCTTTTCGTTTGGAAGCCAAACCTGCAGTTCAGCGCCCGTTGACGGGTCGCTCTTCATTGCTGGTGGCTCGGGGGCGATCGGCACGGTCGCCATCCAACTTGCACGCCAACGCGGATGGCACGTTGCCGCATCCGCGTCGAAACCCAATCACGACTACATGCTTTCGCTCGGCGCGCACAAGGTAGTTGACTACGGCAACCCCCATTGGCGCGAGCAGATCCTGGAGTGGATGCCCAATGGCGTCGACGCTGTCTTGGCGGTGCAACCGGGCACCTCGGCGGAAAGTTTGCCCGTCGTGAAGGACGGTGGAACATTGGTGTCGATCTCCGGAGATGCACACATCTCCGAACGTGGCATACACATAACGGGGTCCCCTATCAAATGGACGTTCTCGATGATTTGGTGCAACTCATGGAGCAGATCGCCGCAGGGGAGATTCATTTGGAGCTTGAGCAGGTTTATCCGTTTGCAGATGCCCTGGCTGCCCTGGCGAAAGTACAGACCCGGAGGGCTCGAGGCAAACTCGTGCTCAGACGAGAGTAAAGCACATGGCCGAGGAACCATGCGGATTCAAGAAGGTGCTGCCTTGCCGAATTCTCAGCCGGTCCGGGTTATTTACAACTCTCTACCCCGTATTTAATTCATGGCTTGCGGGTAAGAGGCGGACGATGTTGAGCCGGAAGGGTTGGCATGTCAGACCGCCCAAGGCACGGGCACTGCTTGGGGCTCGGGACTACAGGGGGAGCATCTTGTACGGATGCTGATGACTTCTTCGAAGACGGGACTTGCTGCCACCGGCTACGGTTTGGCAGCGGCCACAGCGACCAGTTCGGCCGCGACTCCTGTCAATCGTCGAGGTCCTGACCAGACGGCCGTCAGGGGGCGGCTGATCCCTTGACCCTCAAAGGGAACGCGCAACAGGTCCCCGCTCTCGAGCTGGCTACGAAGGGCGAGTTCGCTCAGGACAGCAGGACCCGCCCCGGAAGCAACAGCAACGCGCACCGCGGCGTTGCTGGCAAGCACCTGCATCGGCTCGACAGTGACGGCCCCAGCCAACACCTCTTGCAGCGCCTCGCGGGTACCTGAGCCAGGCTCCCTGACAACCAAGGGGGTTTCCGCCAGCTCTTGCAAACCGATCCTGCTCGTACGGTTCGCCCATTCATGGTTGGGAGCGACAACTACCAGCAACTCATCCTCTTGGACGACCCGGGCATTCAACCGCATGGGAACGTTCGGGGTCTCAACGAAACCCAGTTGAAGAATGCCCCTTTGCACTTCTTGGAGAACCTGCGCCGAATTCAGCACCTGCACCTCGATGCGGACCGGCGGCAATCGACGTTTCAACTCTGTCAGCCAGACCGGTAGCAGGGTTTCTGCGATGGTCATGCTGGCCCCCACACGAAGTTCCAACGTTTCGTTGCTGCGGCTAGACCGTGACCAATCGTTGAAGCGTTGCCCGGCATCAAGTAGTTCACGGGCTTGAACAGCCAGCAACAACCCCAGTGCCGTCGGTTCCGAACCGCGGGGGCTGCGCTCAAGCAAAGCCGTTTTCATCCCCGTCTCCAGCTCCGCGATGGCTCGGCTTGCGTTGGGCTGCGCCATCCCCACTTTCCGTGCGCCTGCCCCCACGCTGCCTTCGTCCACCACGGCAACGAAGAGTTCCAGTACTTGAAGGTTCGGCCAAGCTTCGCTCATATCAAAAGCATATACCATGATGCGAAATTGCCGTCTAGCGGGCTGACGGGGATCAGTGAAGTATGGAAGTATGTCAACGCAAATACAACAGACAGATCCCATAACAGCCCGCCGCGGCTCCTACGCACTGAAAAAATATTCCCCCGGGTTGCTTTTGTGTGCGGTCGCTGTGGCAATCGCGATGACCGTTAACGTCTTCCTTCCCGGTGTCAGCCCACTGATCGTCGCGATCGTGCTCGGCATCGCCCTGACCAACGTGGTTCGCCTACCCGAGTCCACGGCACCGGGACTGACGCTGGCTTCCAAGAAGCTGCTCCGATTGGGAATCGTCTTCCTGGGCCTGCAACTGGTGCTCTCAGACATTGTCTCCCTCGGTGCGCCCATGCTCGTGGTCATCGTGTGCATCGTGGCCGGAGGCATTTTCGGAACCATCCTGATCGGGCGGCTGATGAAGATGCGTTCCGCCCAGGTTCTGCTCATAGCATGTGGTTTCTCTATTTGCGGCGCCGCCGCTGTGGCCGGAGTCGAAGGGGTCACCGACTCAGACGAAGAGGACGTGGTCACCGCCGTGGCCTTGGTGGTCATCTTCGGCACACTCATGATTCCGGCGATTCCCTTGCTCGGCCAGCTGCTGGGCATGGAGCCTGAACTCAACGGCATGTGGGCCGGTGGCTCCATCCACGAGATCGCTCAGGTTGTCGCCGCCGGAGGAATAATCGGCGGCGGGGCGCTGGCTGTCGCCGTCATCGTCAAACTCGCCCGCGTCCTGCTGCTCGCCCCGATCGTCGCGATTTTGAGCATTCGCCAACGCCGGTCAGGAAACGTCAAACCCGATGAAAAGCGTCCTGCGATCGTCCCACTGTTCATCATTGGCTTCCTGGTCATGATCGTGCTCCGTTCCACACTGGACCTGCCCGAGGGCCTCATCCACGCAGGAAGCCTCGCGCAAACGGCTTTGTTGTCCGCCGCAATGTTTGGACTGGGATGTGGGGTGAAGATCCGCAACCTCATCCGGGTCGGAGCCCGACCCTTCATCCTGGCCGCAGCCTCAACCATTCTCGTCACAGGCATCGCACTTGCAGGCATCGAACTCGTCCACCTCTGATAGGGAACCACATCCTGCAGTCTCCGCCCAAGCTGATACCTCGTCCGCCCACCACATGACCTTTTAGGAAGGAACCTGACTTGACATTTCTCACCGGTCCAGCTCCGATTATCGTCGGCGTCGACAGCTCCGATTCTTCAAGGTGGGGGCGCCCTTTCTCTTTATTCGGTGAACGTTGCCCAGGCGGAGAAAGTGCAGGTAAAACCACACGCTAGCGAGACCTGGGGGCGTGCCTTCGCCAGCCCTTGTAAAAGCCGCCCACGAGGGGAAATGTGCGTAAGGCTACCTGTAGGCGTGCCTGGAACCGTAAATGTCCTGCCATGTGGCAAGCGCCGTGGGGCGTATATTCACCCGCCCCCATCGCCGCATCTATGCGTTCTTCAACGCCCGATACACAGTAGGGCGAGTGACTCCGAATTCCCGTGCCAAGGCTGCTTTCGACTCCCCTGCCATTGTGCGCTGCTTAATCTCCGCTACTTGCTGCGGGCTAAGAGCAGGCTTGCGGCCTTTGTACTTTCCTGCCTTTTTCGCCAGCGCAATCCCCTCTGCTTGGCGTTCGCGGATAATGGCCCGCTCAAACTCCGCAAACGAACCTAAAATGCCTAGCATTAAATCCGCGCGTGGATCTGTGGTGTCTTTCGCATGAAGCGTCCTGGGTTTAGTTCCGCTTCTTTTACGGCCCTGTGTTGATGGGCTGGGTGAGATAGTACTCGGTTTCTACTTCCTGTGGGGTGGCGTAGTCCAAAGCTTCATGAAGCCGCTTGGTGTTCCACCAATGCACCCACCGCAAGGTGGCCAGTTCGACTTCTCCGACCGACGTCCACGGGCCTTGGGCATGAATCAGTTCAGCCTTGTAGAGACCGTTGACTGTTTCGGCTAGCGCATTGTCGTAAGAATCGCCGACTGTTCCCACACTCGGGCGGATTCCTGACTCAGCTAGCGCGGTGGAATACTTCCACGACACGTACTGGCTGCCCCGATCGCTATGGTGAATTAACTGGTTTCCATGAATTCGCCCTGCAGTCGTTAACGCATGCTCCAAAGCCTCCATCGGCAGCGCGTCGGTGCGCATCGTAGAGCGGGTGGCAACACCGACTATTTTGTGGCTGTAGACATCCACGACAAATGCGGTGTAGGCGAATCCTGACAGGGTGCGAACGTAGGTAATGTCGGCAACCCACAACCTGCCTGGCGCCTGCGCACGGAAGTCTCGCTGTACAAGGTCTGGGCGATGATCCGGTGCCTTCGGGCTAATCGTTGTCACAGGGGTTCGTCCACGTCGGCGGCCGGAAACACCTGCGAGTTTCATCAGACGTGCGGTCTTGTCGCGGCCGATATGAAAGCCTTCACGGTTCATGGCGTGCCACATTTTGCGGATGCCGTAGACCGAGAAGTTTTCCGCATGCACACGCTGTATCTCTGGGATGAGCAGGCTATCGCTTAAGGCTCTTGCGCTGGGAACACGTGTGGTGGCTTTGCGGTAGCCGCGTGAGGTGATGAATCCACGATCTGCTTGTTTAAGGACTCTGCAGATGGACCCGGACCCCAAACTGATCTTTATACGCGTCGATGTAAGAGATCATTTGGTCGTGGGTCGGTCGAGTTCCGCTGCGAAAAAAGCCGAAGCAGTCTTAAGAATCCCGTTTGCTCGTTTCAGTTCGCGGTTTTCTCGGCGCAGACGCTTGAGCTCTTCTTCCATTGTTTCGCCGCCTGAAGCGTCAGAGTCATCACGTACTGAAGCGCTGTTGGGGTTGCCCGCAAATCGTGGACACGTAGTAGAGCTACCTAGTGGTTAGGCAGCTATTTCTTTTCTGCTGGTGGTTAGGCTGGTGTGGTTCTCGAAATCGACGGGGCTGACCATCCCGAGTGCGGAGTGCCGGCGCCGACGGTTGTAGACGGCTTCAATCCAGTAGGCAACGGCCTGACGGAGCGTGTCAAGTTGTTTGTGTGTGGGGCTAGGTTTATAGGTATTTGTCGAAGCGGTCGGGAAAGGCCACGGCCATTTGGTTGATGGCTTGTTTCCAGCCGGAAACTCGGGCTCCTTCCATGAGTCTGCCGGCTGTCGCGGAGACTCGTTTGCCCTGCTTTGCTCTCTTTGCGGCTCGTTTGTCTTCAATATTGCAGATCATCAACCACAGCGTCTTGAGCGCGGATTCATCGTTGGTGAACTGCACCCTGTTGCGGGTGGCTTTACGCAATTGGTTGTTAAACGACTCAATGGAATTCGTCGTATAGATGACCTTTCTTGCTGCTGGTGGGAACTGCAAAAATGGCACGAATCTATCCCATGCATCCTGCCAGACCTTGACCGACTGAGGATACTTCACACCCAGTTCAGAATCGGAAAATTCCTTCAACGCTGCTTCTGCCGTGGATTCATCAGTAGCCGTATAAACCTTCTTCAACGCGGCTGATACAGCCCGGCGATCCCCGTAAGACACCCACCGATTCGCGGCGCGAATCAGGTGCACGATACAGGTTTGTACCATAGAGTTCGGCCAGGTTGCCTCCACTGCTTCTGGTAGGCCTTTCAGCCCGTCACAGCAGACGATAAAGACGTCTTTGACCCCACGGTTAGATAAGTTGGCGCACACGTGTGCCCAAAAGGAGGCGCCTTCTTCTTTGGCGATCCACAATCCCAGGATGTGCTTGATCCCGTCGAGGTCCACCCCGATTGCCATGTACGCAGACTTGTTAACTACCCGGCCGCCGTCGCGGACTTTAATGCGCAACGCATCCAGGAATATCACGGGGTAGAACTCGTCTAACTGGCGGTTTTGCCAGATCATGACCTCATCCAAGACTGCGTCTGTAACCGCCGAAATCGTCTCATGGGAGATATCAACCCGCATCGCAGTAGCCATATGGTGCTGGATATCCCGAATGGTCATTCCGCCGGCATATAAGCTGACAATCATATCGTCAACATCTGTTAGCCGCCTGGAGCCTTTGGGCACCATAGTAGGAACAAACGTGCCGTTTCTGTCTCGTGGAACATCAATGTTTACTGGCCCGTAGTTAGAATCCACGGTTTTCGGGTAGGTGCCGTTGCGGTGATTGTCTGTTTCAGCAGTAGCTTTAGCTGCTCTATCGCCGGGCTCATAGCCTAGGTGGGCATCCATTTCAGCATTCAAACCCCGGGTAATTGAGGCTTGCAACATGCCCCGAACTAGGTCGTTGGCATCCGTGGTGGACGTGCCTAGCTCATCAATCAGTTTCGCGATTTCTGGGTTAGCAAGCAGCTTCTTTTCAATCGCATCAATCTTGGCCTTATCAGCCGGATCTCGTCTCGCCATAGTAGTCATTCTGGTTCATCTCCTCATGCGGGTTAGGTTCCCACACACAAACCATTAGACACTCTCGCCTGACGCGCAGCATCGCGGGTTGGCCAGCGCTTCCGGTCGTAGAACTCGGTCTTAAGCGTCGACCAGAACGACTCAGCCATCGCATTATCGAAACACACCCCAGTACGCCCCACAGACTGAGCAACACCTAGGTTGCGGCACACCTCCCAGAGCTGCTCGCTGGTAAATTGTGTTCCCCGGTCGGCGTGAAACACCAGCCCGTCAGGAACGTCACCACGGAAGTGTATGTGCCATCCGCAGTGCTCGTTCGACCAGGAATGTATCTTGCACGCTATCCATAGCCCAGCCCAGCACCCTGCGGGAATGACCATCGCGAACTGCGCATAAGTACAACCAACCCTCGCCGGTTCGCAGGTAGGTAATGTCTGACATCCATACTCGATTGAGCTCGCCGGTATCAAACATGCGCTTTACCAGGTCAGGAAGACTCGACTTACGTTTAGATTGAATCGTTGTCGCTGGGACGAAGGCACGCGGTGAAATTCCTTCAATTCCCATCAGGCGCATCCGCTTAGCCACAGTCTTGCGGTTAAGAACAATCTGGTAGCGCTCACCTAGTTCTGCGGTGATTCGCGGGGCACCGTAGACCTCGTTGGAGTCTTTCCAGATCTGATGAATCTTGCGATCAACATCATCGTAAAATGCTGCACGATCATCCTTACCGGATAAGCGTTGCTGCTGCATATGGGCCCATTTGTAGTATCCAGACCGAGATACCTTCAAAAGGCGTGCCATGCGATTGATACTGAAATTCGCCTTCTCCTGCTGCATTAATTCGAACTTTTCTGATCGCGTTGCTTTGCGGCGAAGAAGGCTGTCGCTTTTGACAAAAACTCGTTATCCATCTTGGCTTCTGCCAGCTCACGACGCAGACGAGCGTTCTCAGCACGAAGATCAGCCTCGCTTAGCCCATCAGAGGATCCTCGGCGTTGACGCTCATTTTTCACCCACCGACCTAAAAGGCCAGGTGCGACACCAATTTCTTTCGCTACATGAGCAATCGGGCGTTCTGACTCGATTACTAGGTTTGCGGCTTCACGCCGGTACTCCGGCGTGTATTTCTGGCGTTGTTGACTCACAATGAACATCCTCTCTTACGGACACAAGATCCGCACTAATCGGGTGTCCACTAAACGAGGGTAACCTCACTGTCACGGTACCAAGCCCGCAACGTGTGGTGAGATACTCCAAGCAGCTCACCGACCTCCGTGTAGGCGCGTTGCAGTGAGCAAGACTCCAGGCGGACCATTTCGATGATCTGATGGACCGCCTTCTCCTTGAACTCGACGGAATACTTTCTAGGCATAGTTCAATCCTTCCTTAGCTGAGGTAGGAACTAAACCCAGGACGCTTCAATAATGCCCTGGCAGAGTCATTTAACGCCACCTTAAAGCGTGAAGTTCTGCGTGATCGGAAAGTCTTTGATAATCCCATTATCTGCCGGCAGGAAGTCTTTCGATGGTGCATGCGCTACAACACCCGCAGACGGCATTCCTGGTGCAACCTTCTAGCCCCCGATGACTTCGAAGCACTCACATCAGCTACACTGACCCAAGCAGCATAGCTAACCCCCGTCGTGTCTACTTTCCGGGGGTCAGGCCCGTATGCGTGTCATCCAGGATGAGTTGGATAAGCGCCTCACCGGCACCACACTGATTATTGTCGGCTTGGGAATCGATGTGGCGGGCGATAATAGCGGCCGTAGCTTTATCACACGTCAGACTGATAGTGGCGCGGTTGTTATGCACTGACACGTTAAGGGTGGGCTCGACCTCGTCGGTGTCTTCGTCTGTGAGATTGTGGGTGTCGATGAAGTCGCGGATAAACCGGCGGATTTCTGCCACTGTGGGTACATGCTGGCACGGTGCTGTCGGGGTGAGGAAGTCTGCCAGGGCGGCATCGACTAGGCCTATGTGGTCGTGGTTGTCGCCTATACGTTCTATTTCCCTGTCGATAACCCTCAGGCGTGGTGTATCCAGGATCCACTGCTCAGAATTCGTGGCTGCCACTAGCGGTAGTTCTTGCATGCGGAAGTGTGCCCTGATAATCCCCGACAGGGTGCTGTGGGTTAGGCCTAGGTCTTTAGCCAGGCTGGTCAGTGTCAAGTCCACGTCGTCGTCGAGGTCTGGCAACAGTGACTGGTAGAAAAACCAGGAGTTCTTCCGGGCGTGTGCTCCAGCTGCGGCAATAGGATTGTCTGGGGTGTTGGTGGCATAAAAGACTACCGGTACCTCCCCCTCAGCCTCACCATCAGAGTCGTAATCAGGATCAGTGTTGGTATCAGGATCAGTGTTGGTGTCGTAGTCCAGTGGCTCGCCGGCTTTACGGGTATTCCCCGGCGTGGTGTCGCCTACTGGCTCGTGCCTGGTGGTAGCTGGTGGTGTGCTACTTGTCATCGTAACCGTATCCCCCGGGGTGTACTACACCCTCAAAAGTGTCGAATGTGTTTTCGTCTAACACGCATTCACCCTATCCACCACACCTGACAGTAGGGGGTAAAACCACGACACCTACCACGCATTCCCCCAGCTCGACAGTGTACACGTCGCAAATACAAGCGGGGGTAAAACACCAAGTAGTCCCCGAAACACCAACCACCCCAACGAATCAGGGTGGTTGGTGTTTCGGGGACTACCAGAATCACTATTTTGTTGTTTTGTTGTTTGGTGTCGGCGGTGACTTACTCTCCCACAACCTCCCGGTTGCAGTACCATCAGCGCGTACAGGCTTAGCTTCCGGGTTCGGAATGGGACCGGGCGTTTCCCTGCAGCTATGAACCACCGACAAACCTATCAGAACACTACCCACTGTGTGTGGTGTTGTGTCAGATACTGCATAGTGGACGCGACACACACGATAATGTGTATTTTTGTTTGTTTACTCGCTAAACAAGAACACTCTTCAACTTCCCTTAAACCACATGGTGTTTGGGTTGTTGTGGTGTGTTTGTTTTGGTCAATTAGTACCAGTAGCCTTCACACCTTACAGTGCTTCCAAGTCTGGCCTATCTACCCCATAGTCTTTAGGGGACCTCAAAAGAAACCTCATCTTAAAACAGGCTTCCCGCTTAGATGCTTTCAGCGGTTATCCCTTCCGTACGTAGCCAACCAGCGATACCCCTGGCGGGATAACTGGCACACTAGAGGTACGTCCGTCCCGGTCCTCTCGTACTAGGGACAGCCTTCTTCAAGTTTCAACGCGCGCGGCGGATAGAGACCGAACTGTCTCACGACGTTCTGAACCCAGCTCGCGTGCCGCTTTAATGGGCGAACAGCCCAACCCTTGGGACCTACTCCAGCCCCAGGATGCGACGAGCCGACATCGAGGTGCCAAACCATCCCGTCGATATGGACTCTTGGGGAAGATCAGCCTGTTATCCCCGGGGTACCTTTTATCCGTTGAGCGACACCACATCCACAAGTAGGTGCCGGATCACTAGTCCCGACTTTCGTCCCTGCTCGACATGTCTGTCTCACAGTCAAGCTCCCTTGTGCACTTACACTCACCACCTGATTGCCAACCAGGCTGAGGGAACCTTTGGGCGCCTCCGTTACATTTTGGGAGGCAACCGCCCCAGTTAAACTACCCACCAGGCACTGTCCCCAACCCAGATCATGGGCCAAGGTTAGATGCTCAATCCGATCAGAGTGGTATTTCAACAACGACTCCACCACCACTAGCGTGACGGTTTCACAGTCTCCCACCTATCCTACACAAACCGAACCAAACACCAATACCAAGCTATAGTGAAGGTCCCGGGGTCTTTTCGTCCTGCCGCGCGTAACGAGCATCTTTACTCGTAATGCAATTTCACCGGGCCTGTGGTCGAGACAGCAGAGAAGTCGTTACGCCATTCGTGCAGGTCGGAACTTACCCGACAAGGAATTTCGCTACCTTAGGATGGTTATAGTTACCACCGCCGTTTACTGGGGCTTAAATTCTCAGCTTCGCAGCCAAAAGACTACTAACCGGTCCTCTTAACCTTCCAGCACCGGGCAGGCGTCAGTCCATATACATCAACTTAACGTCTTCGCATGGACCTGTGTTTTTGATAAACAGTCGCTTCCCTCTATTCTCTGCGACCCCACAACACTCCAACCGCAAGGGTCTTCACATCACAGGGCCCCCCTTCTCCCGAAGTTACGGGGGCATTTTGCCGAATTCCTTAACCACAGTTCACCCGAACGCCTTAGTATCTTCAACCTGACCACCTGTGTCGGTTTAGGGTACGGGCCATACACACACTCGCTAGAGGCTTTTCTCGACAGTACAGGATCACCACCATCAACCCTCATAGGGTCTACGCATCACGCCTCAACCTATATGTGTGGCGGATTTACCTACCACACGGCCTACACGCTTACACCACCAATCCACTAAGTGGCGCGGCTACCTCACTGCGTCACCCCATCACTTGAACCACACATCAGGCCCCACGACATCAACACCACCAACACTCAAAAAAGTGCCAAGGTAGCGTATCCGCAGTGGTTAGTATCCGTGCTTTATCATGGGCGCACATGTACGGGTACCAGAATATCAACTGGTTATCCATCGACTACGCCTGTCGGCCTCGCCTTAGGTCCCGACTCACCCTGGGAAGACGAACTTGACCCAGGAACCCTTAGTCATCCGGCGGTAAGGATTCTCACCTTACAATTCGTTACTCATGCCTGCATTCTCACTCGCACACAGTCCACGCCTCCTCACGGTAACGCTTCCACCCATGCACGACGCTCCCCTACCCAAACAACAAAAAATTGTTGCTTGCCGCGGCTTCGGCGGTGTACTTGAGCCCCACTACATTGTCGGCGCAGAACCACTCGACCAGTGAGCTATTACGCACTCTTTCAAGGATGGCTGCTTCTAAGCCAACCTCCTGGCTGTCTTCGCGATCCCACATCCTTTTCCACTTAGTACACCCTTAGGGGCCTTAACCGGCGATCTGGGCTGTTTCCCTCTCGACTATGAAGCTTATCCCCCACAGTCTCACTGCCGCACAACACAATTGATGGCATTCGGAGTTTGGCTGACATTGCTAAGATTGTAGTCCCGCTCAACCAACCAGTCGCTCTACCTCCACCAAGCTAATACGACGCTGCACCTAAATGCATTTCGGGGAGAACCAGCTATCACGGAGTTTGATTGGCCTTTCACCCCTACCCACAGCTCATCCCCGCAGTTTTCAACCTACGTGGGTTCGCGCCTCCACAACCTCTTACAGCTGCTTCACACTGGCCATGGGTAGATCACCCCGCTTCGGGTCCAGGACATGCCACTTATCACCCCATTAGGATTCGGTTTCCCTACGGCTACCCCACACGGGTTAACCTCGCGACATGCCGCTGACTCGCAGGCTCATTCTTCAAAAGGCACGCCATCACACAATAAAAAGTGCTCTGACGGATTGTAAGCACATGGTTTCAGGAACTATTTCACTCCCCTCCCGGGGTACTTTTCACCATTCCCTCACGGTACTATCCACTATCGGTCACACTGAGTATTTAGGCTTACCGGGTGGTCCCGGCAGATTCACAACAGATTCCACGAGCCCGTTGCTACTCGGGAACCCAACAACCCCCACATCATCATCTTCAGCTACAGGACTCTCACCTACTCCGGTGGGCCATTCCAAACCACTTCACCTAACAACAATGCAAAAAAGGGCGTGCCACTGGTAGATGACACAAAATCAGGCCCCACAACACCGCACACACAACCCCTACCAGGTATCACATGCACACGGTTTAGCCTCATCCACGTTCGTTCGCCACTACTAGCAGAATCATTATTATTTTCTCCTCCTACGGGTACTGAGATGTTTCACTTCCCCGCGTAACCCCCACAACAGCTATGAATTCACTGAAGGGTAACCCCACATAACCAGGGCCAGGTTTCCCCATTCGGACATCCTCGGATCAACGCTTTATTGACAACTCCCCGAGGCTTAACGCAGCCTTACACGTCCTTCATCGGCTCAGCATGCCAAGGCATCCACCATGCGCCCTAAATAACGAACACACCAACCACCACACACAAACCACACAACACGAAGCCATGCAGCCAGCATGTGGCAGCAACAAGTGAACTTGACAAAATAAACAAAAAGAAAAATCACATCACACACACAAGACACCACCCACAAAAGCAGGCGGCATCATGTGAGATGCTCGCGTCCACTATACAGTTCTCACACAACACCCCAACCAGCAACACACACCACACAACACACGGCATGCATCAACTAGTCAGGCACACACAAAAGGGGGATAATGCCCCAGACACCCAACAATGCACCAACGACTTACCAATCAACTTTACTTCCTGTATGCATGGACACTTTTACGCATGTCACAAAGCACTGTCTCAACACTTAGACCCTGCTGATTAAGGTGTATGTCCTACCCGGAATTTCCAAACATCGGTGGCAGCAGAACACTCGCCTACTCAACCACCAACCCACCATCAAACAACAGTGGACAACCCACAACTGTGGGTCATGGCTGCAACTGCAGCCAAAATAAAAGCTCCTTAGAAAGGAGGTGATCCACCCGCACCTTCCGGTACGGGTACCTTGTTACGACTTCGTCCCAATCGCCGATCCCACCTTCGACGGCTCCCTAACACGTTTAGGCCACCGGCTTCGGGTGTTACCAACTTTCATGACGTGACGGGCGGTGTGTACAAGGCCCGGGAACGTATTCACCGCAGCATTGCTGATCTGCGATTACTAGCGACTCCGACTTCATGGGGTCGAGTTGCAGACCCCAATCCGAACTAAGGCCGGCTTTCAGCGATTCGCTCCACCTCACAGTGTCGCAGCGCGTTGTACCGACCATTGTAGCATGTGTGAAGCCCTGGACATAAGGGGCATGATGATTTGACGTCATCCCCACCTTCCTCCGAGTTAACCCCGGCAGTCTCTCATGAGTCCCCAACCAAATGCTGGCAACATAAGACAAGGGTTGCGCTCGTTGCGGGACTTAACCCAACATCTCACGACACGAGCTGACGACAACCATGCACCACCTGTACACCAACCACAAAGGGAAACTACATCTCTGCAGCGATCTGGTGTATGTCAAGCCCAGGTAAGGTTCTTCGCGTTGCATCGAATTAATCCACATGCTCCGCCGCTTGTGCGGGCCCCCGTCAATTCCTTTGAGTTTTAGCCTTGCGGCCGTACTCCCCAGGCGGGGCGCTTAATGCGTTAGCTACGGCACGAAAGTCGTAGAAAGACCCTCACACCTAGCGCCCACCGTTTACGGCATGGACTACCAGGGTATCTAATCCTGTTCGCTACCCATGCTTTCGCTCCTCAGCGTCAGTAACTGCCCAGTAACCTGCCTTCGCCATCGGTGTTCCTCCTGATATCTGCGCATTTCACCGCTACACCAGGAATTCCAGTTACCCCTACAGCACTCAAGTTATGCCCGTATCGCCTGCACGCCCGGAGTTAAGCCCCAGAATTTCACAGACGACGCGACAAACCACCTACGAGCCCTTTACGCCCAGTAATTCCGGACAACGCTCGCACCCTACGTATTACCGCGGCTGCTGGCACGTAGTTAGCCGGTGCTTCTTATCTAGGTACCGTCACAAAAAGCTTCGTCCCTAGCGAAAGGAGTTTACAACCCGAAGGCCTTCATCCCCCACGCGGCGTCGCTGCATCAGGCTTGCGCCCATTGTGCAATATTCCCCACTGCTGCCTCCCGTAGGAGTCTGGGCCGTATCTCAGTCCCAATGTGGCCGTACACCCTCTCAGGCCGGCTACCCGTCGCCGCCTTGGTAGGCCATTACCCCACCAACAAGCTGATAGGCCGCGAGCTCATCCTACACCGAAAAAACTTTCCAACCACCACACTAAAGATGGTTCCTATCCGGTATTAGACCCAGTTTCCCAAGCTTATCCCGAAGTGCAGGGCAGATCACCCACGTGTTACTCACCCGTTCGCCACTCGAGTACCCTGCAAGCAGGGCCTTTCCGTTCGACTTGCATGTGTTAAGCACGCCGCCAGCGTTCGTCCTGAGCCAGGATCAAACTCTCCACAAAAAGAATTTCAGAACAACAAAATCCTGAAAAGGCCGTGAAAAGCCCAAACCTAACCAAAAGAACAAACCACCACAAACCCACAAAAGCAGGCCCATGCTGGCGTCCAAAAATTACTACAAAGAAAAATAAACTGCCTCCCCAACCCGACGGGGCACAAAAAAGGGAGACAAAAAAGTTGAACACAATCACATGCCAACCAATCCATCAATGCAGCCGAAACACTAAACAGTATTCAAAAAGATGCGTATTCCAACACCTTACCGGCACACACCAACCAACAAGCACACTAGGCTTGCCGGCCAACAGACCAATCAACACACAACCATGCACACAAAAATAAAAAATAAGTACATTGGCACACTATTGAGTTCTCAAACAACATCCACACACCACAAGAAAATTAACCAAACGTTAACCTCTCAGCGGCGGCTCGTACCAACTTACCCAACAACCTGAACCAAGTCAAATCCTCGAGCCAAGTCAGTACACAAAGTCACAAACAAGTAACCAACCGGCTACCTCTCGGCGACTTCGATAAAGTTACACCCAACCCCGAAAAACACACAAATCCCCAGCACACACCGTAAAAATGCGTACTGGGGAGAGGTTAATTTAGAAGAGTTCTTCTTCCTGCGTCCTTTCGATGGTGGCTCCAAGCCGCGAAAGGTTCTCCACAAAGTGGGGATAGCCGCGGTCAATATGGAAGACATCGTGAACGGTCGTGGCTTCGTCTGCGCACAGCGCGGAGAGGACCAGGCCGGCTCCGGCGCGAATATCGGAGCTCCACACGTGCGTAGAAGAAAGATGTTCCTTACCGCGCACCACCACGTGGTGGCCATCTACTTGGGCATCGGCACCCAGGCGCAGCATCTCGTCAACGAAGCGGAACCGGGATTCAAAGACGTTCTCCGTGATCACGGTGGTTCCTTCGGCGATGGCGGAAATGCCGATGGCCATGGGTTGGAGGTCCGTCGGAAAGCCTGGGAAAGGCAACGTCTGGTAATCCACCGCGGTGGGGCGCTTTTCCATGCGCACGCGGAAGCCGTTTTCATAGGTTTCAATATCCGCACCGGCGGACTTCAGCTTTTCCAGCGGAAGGTGCAGGTGGCGCGGGGCAATGCCGCCGACGGTGATATCGCCTTGCGTCATGGCGGCGGCATAAGCCCAAGTGCCGGCCACGATGCGGTCACCGATGACCTCGTGCTCCGTGGGATTGAGCCGCTCGACTCCGTGGATGGTGACCTCAGAGGTGCCCTCGCCCTCGATATTGGCACCCATGGATTTCAACATCTCGCACAGGTCCACGATCTCCGGCTCGCGGGCGGCATTGTGGAGGACGGTGGTGCCTTCGGCCAAGACGGCGGCGGTCAAAATGTTTTCCGTCGCACCAACGGAAGGAAAGTCCAAGCGGATGGTGGAGCCGCGAAGCTCGGAGGCCTCAGCCACCACGGCGCCGTGTTCAATGCGCGTGGTAGCGCCGAGCTTTTCCAAGCCGGTCTGGTGCATATCGAGCGGGCGGGAGCCAATGGCGTCACCGCCGGGCAGCGCTACCTTGGCATGCCCGCAGCGCGAGGTCAGTGGGCCTAGGACGCATACCGATGCCCTGAATTGGCGAACCGCATCAAAGTCCGCGTTCGATTGCGGCTTCGCGGGGGTGGTGATGCGAACGGTGCTGCCATCGATTGTCACCTCGCAGCCCAAACCTTCGAGCACCTTCTTCATCAAAGGTACGTCCAGAATCTCTGGGCAATTGGTCAGCGTCGTCGTCCCCTCCGCCAACAATGCGGCGGCCATGAGCTTAAGGACGCTGTTTTTGGCGCCATCTACTTTGACGGTACCTGCAAGGCGGGCACCGCCGGAAACAATAAACTGATCTTTCACAGGTTTCTACGCTACCGGTAATCAGGGCAACGCGCCGATCCGGCGGGCTGCATTGACGGCTTCGTAGCGAGTATGCGCCCCCAACTTGCGCATCACGGAGCGCAGGTAGGATTTCACGGTTTCGGCGCCAATGCCCATTTCTTCTGCCGCTTCGACATTGGTGTGGCCGAGCGCCACGCAGGAAAGGACATCGAGCTCGCGGGCGGACAGCTTGGTTGATTGCTTCACGCGCACCGGAGAAACCATCTGATCGCAGAGTGCCTCAAGTTCCTTGCGCAATTCCTCGTCCTCGACGCGGTTGGCTAGCATGCGCAGCTTGGAGTGGGTGGAACGAACCTGTTCCCATTCCGCACCGTTCATGGCGTGACCGCGGGAAGCGCCTCCCTTTCCGCCATCGGCGCGGCGCATCGCGGAATTGACCGCAAGGTCTTGCTCCAGGGTCCGGGCCGTCATCGTTACTTCCTCGATGACCTTATCTCCCAAGCGCACCGGGGAGTGCACGCCAACGTAGAGCACTCCGCGGATTTCACGCTGCACAGTAACGGGCACGGCCACGATCGAGTGCAGGCCTTCGTCTTGAATGACGCTGTCGTTCTCGTGGGAAATGGTGGTAGCCCGCGTGTAGTCCGATACGCCCACCGCGCGGCGGGTGGTAATCACGCGCCCGCCGACGCCCACGCCGGCATCGATAAGCAGATTCTGCAGCGCCGGCGTACGCAGGCCCACCCACTGGGTAATTTGCAGGCGGTTATCCGCCAATAATGTCGCGTACATCGTCACCGGGATTCCGGTGGCGGTTTTGAGGGACGACAGTGCCGCGCGTACGGATTCTTCATCATCTTTGAGGCGATGCGACTCCATGAGACTCTTTCCTCGTCGGGGGTAACCAAGCAGGTGCACCCGATATCCCCGAAAACTTGGGGACCAGCGGGTAACTACGTGGAATTATAGACAGCAAGTGGGGGTAATTCGAAATCGCCTCTTTGTTTCCCCAGCGGTGAATCCCACATTCCATGCCCGAATAGGCTGTCTGCAATAAATATACCACTCTGTCTACTTAAATAGTGTATCCTTACGCTTGTACCTGATTTGACCGCGAATCTGATTCCCAAAGGAGTCTTAATAAATGGCTATTTATAACAATGTCCTGGAGACCATCGGCGGTACCCCGCTCATCCGCATCAACCGCCTAGCAGAGGGCAAGGGCGCCACCGTGCTGGCCAAGGTAGAGTCCTTTAACCCTGGTAACTCCGTGAAGGACCGCATCGGTCTGGCCATCATCAAGGCCGCCGAGGAGTCCGGCGACCTGAAGCCGGGCGGCACCATCGTTGAGGCTACCTCCGGTAACACCGGCATTGCCCTGGCACTGGCTGGTGCGACCTTGGGCTATGACGTGGTCCTCACCATGCCAGAGACCATGTCCAACGAGCGCAAGGTGCTGCTGCGCGCATACGGTGCAGAAATCATCCTGACCCCGGGCGCTGCCGGCATGCAGGGTGCGGTTGACAAGGCCAACGAGATCGTCGCCGAGCGCGGCAACGCCATCCTGGCTTCCCAGTTCGCTAACGAGGCCAACCCCAAGATCCACGAGTCCACCACCGGCCCGGAGATCTGGGAAGACGCCGAGGGCAATGTCGATGCCTTCGTCGCTGGCGTCGGCACCGGCGGCACCATCACCGGTGCAGGCCGCTACCTGAAGTCCAAGAACCCAGACGTCTACCTCGCCGCCGTTGAACCGGCTGACTCCCCTGTCCTGTCTGAAGGCCAGGCAGGCCCGCACAAGATCCAGGGCCTGGGTGCCAACTTCGTGCCGGACGTGCTCAACCGCGAGCAGCTGGATGAGGTACTGACCGCCTCCCTCGAGGAGTCCATCAAGCTCTCCCGCGCCCTAGCTACCGAAGAGGGCTTGCTGGTTGGTATTTCCGCCGGCGCAAACCTCTCCGCCGCACTGAAGCTGGCTGAGCGCCCCGAGTTCGAGGGCAAGACCATCGTCGTTGTCCTGCCAGACTTTGGTGAGCGCTACGTTTCCACCGTTCTTTTTGAGGACATTCGCGAGGCATAATTAGCCCCGCAACCTAGTCCATGAATAAAAGGCACCCGTCAAGCTTGGCGGGTGCCTTTTTGTGACCAGTACTATAGTCCGCATGAGCATTATTAAATATATCCGCGAAGATTTAGCCAATGCCCGCGACCATGACCCAGCTGCCCGCGGCGACGTTGAGAACGCGATCGTCTATTCCGGCCTGCACGCCATCTGGTCTCACCGCGTCTCCCACTGGCTATGGAAGCGCGGCCTGCGGGGCCCTGCGCGCATCCTGGCCCAAATTAACCGCTTCTTTACCGGCATCGAGATCCACCCTGGTGCAACCATCGGTCGCCGCTTCTTTATCGACCACGGGATGGGCATTGTCATCGGCGAAACCGCGGAAATTGGCGATGGCGTCATGCTCTACCACGGCGTGACGCTCGGCGGTCAGGTGCTCACCCAGACCAAGCGCCACCCCACGGTGGAAGATAACGTCACCATCGGCGCAGGCGCCAAGGTCTTAGGCCCCATCACCATCGGGGCTGGTTCCGCCATCGGCGCCAATGCCGTGGTGACGAAGGACGTCCCGGCCGATCACATCGCCGTGGGTATCCCCGCCCAAAACCGGCCTTCAAATAGGCATGAGCGGGTCAAACTCGTGGATCCGGACTACTACATCTAAATAGACTAAAAGCGGCCCACAGGCTTATGTGGGCCGCTTTTTGCTGTGCTTAACCGCGCAGCAGATCCTGGTATTCGGAGTTCTTGTCCATAAAGTGCGCCACTGCGGAACAGGTGGCGATGACCTTCATGCCGGCCTCCCGGGTTTCATCGAGGGCCGCCTTAATCAGCGGGGAGGATAAGCCCTGGCCGCGGAAGTCATCCCCGATGACCGTGTGATTAAATTCGCGGGTATCACCGGAATCTACGTACTCGCAGATTCCTGCCTCCACACCATCAACGGTGAGCACGAAACGGGACAAATCGGACTGATGAGAAATTGCTTTTTCCATGTCCCCCATTAAACCAAAAATGGCCCCTCCTTGATAATAAGAAGGGACCATAGTTGTGGCCAGAGCCAGGATCGAACTGGCGACCCCACACTTTTCAGGCGTGTGCTCTACCGACTGAGCTATCTGGCCAGAAACCCGAAGGTTTCCGCGACCTTGACGGGACTTGAACCCGCGACCTCCGCCGTGACAGGGCGGCGCGCTAACCAACTGCGCCACAAGGCCATTTTCAGTTTTGTATGCCTCTTGGGCACGGGTAGTTACTTTACACAGCAGTCTAGAAACAACACAAATCAGCACTACAAAGGCGGTTTTCCCGCGCTTGCCGATGCCCCTGCATCAAGGTGGCACCACCACACAGCGGCCTAAAACCAAAAAAGAACAGCACCCGCCGAAGCGTGTACTGTTCAGAATGCGACCTTGACGGGACTTGAACCCGCGACCTCCGCCGTGACAGGGCGGCGCGCTAACCAACTGCGCCACAAGGCCAAATGAGAAATTATTTAGAACCAACACGAAAGTGTTGGTACCCCCAACGGGATTCGAACCCGTGCCGCTGCCGTGAAAGGGCAGTGTCCTAGGCCGCTAGACGATGGGGGCCAGTCGCTTCTTGGCGACTTCTAGAAATATACTGGAGACATCACCAAGAAACAAAATCGCTCCCCCAGAAGGAGTTTTTACCATGTCTGAGCAGCAGAAAACCTGTTCCTGCCACGAGCCGGATGTACACGGATACAACGCCGATAGTAAGAGCAAAGCGCGTTATCTGGCGCGCCTAAAGCGCATCGAAGGCCAGGCGCGCGGGATTCACCGCATGGTCGATGAGGACCAGTACTGCATCGATATCATCACCCAAATCTCCGCGGTGACCTCCGCACTAGAGAACGTCTCTCTGGCGCTCTTAGAGGACCATATAGAGCACTGCGTGGCCGGTGCGGCGGCCGAGGACGGCGAGGTGGCTAAGGAGAAGCTAGCGGAGGCTATGCACGCCATTAAGAAGCTCGTAAAAAACTAGAAAAGGAGCCGCCCGAAGGCGGCTCCTGATGTGGGCCCTGTGGGGATCGAACCCACGACCTGCGGATTAAAAGTCCGTAGCTCTACCAACTGAGCTAAAGGCCCAACGTCGTTCTATATTAGCGTGTTGACTTTTAGATCTCCTAATTCACCCCTCGCCTGAAAGCATCCACACACAGCAAAAGGAGGGCTTCCCAGCCGGGAGGCCCTCCTTTGCCATGGCGGTGGAGATTAACCGCGCATGTCACCCTTTTCCATGAAGTTAACCTGGAAGTCGAAGGCGGACTTCAAGTCGTGCGGGGTGTGCTGGAACTTGTTTTCCTTCGCACGCTCGTAGTACTCCTCCAACAGCGGACGGTAGTCCGGGTGAGCCACGGCGATAATCTTCTCTACGCGCTGCTTTGGAGCCAGGCCACGCAGGTCAGCCACACCGTATTCGGTGATGATGACCATGGTGTCGTGCTCGGTGTGGTCCGTGTGGGATACAAACGGAACCAGGGCGGAGATGGCGCCATCCTTCGCGATGGACGGGGACACGAAGGTGGAGATGTACGCGTTACGGGTGAAGTCACCAGAGCCACCGGTGCCGTTCATGATGCGGGAACCGGACACGTTGGTGGAGTTGATGTTGCCGTAGATGTCTCCCTCGATCATGCCGTTGGAAGAAATCAGGCCGACGCGGCGGATGACCTCAGGGTGGTTGGAAATCTGCTGCGGGCGCAGGATGATGTGGTTGCGGTAGCGGTCTGCCTCCGCGTTCATCTTTTCTGCGTACTCCGGCGACAGTGCGAAGGAGGTTGCAGAAGCCACGGTCATCTTGCCGGCATCGATAAGATCGAGCATGCCGTCCTGGATGACCTCGGTGTATGCCTGGATGTTTTCGAACTTGGAGTCCAAAAGGCCTGCCATCACGGCGTTCGGCACGTTACCCACGCCGGACTGCATGATGAACTTGTCGTACTCAAGGCGGCCTGCGGCAACCTCGCCCTCCAAGAACTCGATGAAGTTAGCGGCGATCTTCTCAGAGGTCTCGTCCGGCTCGCGGAATGGAGCGTTACGGTCGGCCGAGTTGGTCTTAACAACTGCAACGACCTTCTCCTCTGGGATCTCCATGTAGGTGGTACCGATGCGGTCGCCCGGCTTGTTAATCGGGATGGGCTGGCGGTTAGGCAGCTTGTCGATGCGGTAGATGTCGTGCATGCCCTCAAGGTTCTCGGACTGCCACTCGTTGATCTCGATGATGATCTTGTCTGCAGCCTCGACGAACTCGAGGTTATTGCCCACTGCGGAAGAAGGCACGATATTGCCTTCCTCGGTAATGCGTACGGCCTCGATGATGGCTACCTGGAAGTCACCGTAGAAGCCTTCTTCTACCTGCTGGCCCAGGTGGGACAGGTGAATGTCCTGGTAGAGTGCGGTGCCATCGTTGAACTGCTTACGCAGCAGCGGGTCAGAGTTGTACGGGGAGCGGAAGTTAATGGCTTCCGCCTCTGCCAAAACACCGTCGCAGTCCGGGGCGGTAGAAGCACCGGAGAAGAGGTCAATCTTGAACTCTTCGCCCTTGTCATGCAGCGCCTTCGCCTTATCTGCAATGGCGGTAGGCAGCCCCTTGGGGTAACCGGCGCCGGTGAAGCCGGAGATGCCTACGCGGTCACCATTGTTGACGTGCTTCGCAGCCTCTTCTGCAGAAACTACGAGCTTCTCAAACGGGGCGTATGCGATTCTATCGGACAACTGTCATCCTCCTTTATCTGCGAGTAGACCGGGGTTACGGCCAACCCAATTTAGTTACACAGACCACAGTAGCGAAAATTAACGTTTTTGCCACCATCATTGTGTGATCTTCACCCCAATCATGGGAATCCTCGGTAACCACCACCTTGCTGTTAGTTGCTAAATTCCGCCGTTAACGAGCACAATTAGGGCGTGAATTTGCGCATTGGAAACTATGACCTCTCCTCCCCCGTCATCCTCGCCCCCATGGCGGGGGTAACCAACGTTGCCTTCCGCACGTTGTGCCGGGAACAGGAGCTGGCCCGCACCGGGACGGTATCGGGCTTGTATGTCTGCGAGATGGTCACCGCGCGCGCCTTGGTGGAGCGCAACGAGAAAACCATGCACATGACCACCTTTGCCCCGAATGAGGATCCGCGGTCCCTGCAGATTTATACGGTGGACCCGGAATACACCTATAAGGCCGCCAAGATCATCGTGGATGAGAACTTGGCTGACCATATCGACATGAATTTCGGTTGCCCCGTCCCCAAGGTGACCAGGCGTGGCGGCGGCTCTGCCCTTCCCTATAAGCGCCGCCTGTTTGGCAATATCGTCTCTGCCGCCGTCAAGGCCACCGAGGGCACGAATATCCCCGTCACGGTGAAGATGCGCGTGGGCATCGATGACGAGCACCACACGCACCTCGATGCCGGGCGCATCGCCGTGGATTCCGGCGCCGCCGCCGTGACCTTGCACGGGCGCACGGCCGCGCAGCGCTACTCCGGCGATGCTCGGTGGGATGAGATCGCCCGGCTCAAGGAGCACCTGGCGGATACTGGCGTTCCGGTGCTGGGCAATGGCGACATTTTCCGCGCCGATGACGCCCGCCGCATGATGGAGGCTACGGGCTGCGATGGCGTGCAGGTCGGCCGCGGTTGCCTGGGCCGGCCGTGGCTCTTCGCGGAGCTGGGCGCTGCCCTACGCGGCGAGTCTATTCCCGCCGAACCAACCTTGGGCGAGGTCACCCAGGTCATTCTCCGCCACGCAGAGCTGCTCGCCCAGCACGAGGGCGAGGATCACGCGTCCAGGGACATCCGCAAGCACATTGGCTGGTACCTGCGCGGCTTCCCCGTCGGCGGGCAGGTCCGCGCTGGCTTGGCCAAGGTGGATTCCCTAGAGAGCCTGCGCGAATTGCTGGCGCCCTGGGCGGATTCTGATGCCTTGGCTGCCGATGCCGATGGTGCGCGGGGACGCCAAGGCTCGCCCTCCAAGGTCGCGCTTCCCGATGGCTGGCTTGATGACCCCGAGGACGAATTCGTTCCGGTTGGCGCCGATATTTATAACTCTGGCGGTTAAACCCACACTGGTGTGACTCAGCAAGCATTTGCGCGGTTTGTGAGCTATCATTTCCTGCATGCGTACTGCCTACCGTGAGCATCTGGACAACTTCTCGCACGACCTCATCGTCATGTGCGATACCGTCCGCACCATCATGGATAAGGCCTCCCAGGCGTTGCTCGATCGCGCCTTGGAACCCGCGGAGGAAGCGCTTAGCCTCACCGAGGAACTCGATGAGATCCGCTCCCGCTGCTCCGAACGCGCGGTAAAGCTTTTAGCGCTAGAAAATCCCATGGCCCAGGATCTGCGCCAGGTGGTATCTTCCATTTACATCGTCGAAGACCTCTTCCGCATGGGACAGCTAGCCCAGCACATTGCCGATGCCGCGCGCCGCCGCCACCCAGAGGCCGTCGTGCCCGCTGAATACCTCGGGTTCATGGAAGAAATGTTCCGCCTGACCCAGGAAATGGGTTCCGTGGTGCACGATATTTTGGTCACCCCTGATGCCGAGCTCTCCGTCAACCTGCGTTCCGATGATGATGCGGTGGACGATATTAACCACCACCTGCTGCGAATCCTCACCCAGCGCGAATGGGAAGGAACGGTGCGACAGGCCGTAGAGACGGCGCAGATTACCCGCTACTACGAGCGCTACGCCGATCACTGCGTCTCCGTGGCTGGGCGCATCATTTACTTTGCCACCGGCCTATTGCCAGAGGAGTTTGAAAGAAAACTCCAAGAGGACCAAAAGGACGCCGAGTTCGAGGCCCGCATGAGCGAATTGGAACGCCAATTCCGCCGCTAGGACCATAGACCTAAAACTGCCACAAGGGCGGTACCTCCCTGCGCTGGAGGTACCGCCCTTGTCGGACAATCAGGGGGCTACGTATTAGCCGAAGCGACCGGAGATGTAATCCTCGGTCTCCTTCTGGGAAGGGTTCTCAAAGATGCGGGTGGTTTCATCGAATTCCACCAGGTGGCCCGGCTTACCGGTAGCTTCCAAGGAGAAGAAACCGGTCTTATCGGACACGCGGGCGGCCTGCTGCATGTTGTGGGTCACGATGACGATGGTGAAGTTTTCCTTCAGCTCGTGGATAAGATCCTCCACGGCCAGGGTGGAAATTGGGTCCAGTGCGGAGCAGGGCTCGTCCATCAGCAGGACTTCTGGCTCCACGGCGATCGCGCGGGCGATGCACAGGCGCTGTTGCTGACCACCAGAAAGGCCGCCGCCCGGTTTATCCAGGCGGTCCTTGACCTCGTCCCAGAGGTTGGCGCCGCGCAGGGACTGTTCGGCGACTTCCTTGAGCTTCTTCTTATTCTTTTCACCGGATAGCTTCAGGCCGGCAACCACGTTGTCCTCGATGGACATGGTGGGAAATGGGTTGGCCTTCTGGAAGACCATGCCGATGGTATTGCGCACGGATACAGGGTCCACCTTGGGGCCGTAGATATTGGTGCCATCGAGCAGGATCTCGCCCTTGACGGATGCGCCAGGGATGACCTCGTGCATGCGGTTCAAGGTGCGCAGCACGGTGGACTTACCGCAGCCGGAGGGGCCGATGAAGGCGGTCACGGCCTGCGCCGGGATCTGCATATTTACGTTCTGTACGGCGTGAAAATCGCCGTAGAAAATATCGACGTCATTGAGCTCGAGCTTAGACATTGTGGAGGTTTCTCCTCTTAAGGGGTGTATAAGTGGCGGAATCGAGAGCGGCTATTTCTTGACCGAGAACTTCGCGGAAATTACGCGCGCCGCGATATTGAGGATGGCGATGAGGATGACCAGCGTCAGCGCTGCGCCCCACAGCTTATCCAGCACGGCAGGCTGCGCGCCGGCCTTGTACATATCAAGCATCATCAGCGGCAACGAAGACTGCGAGCCCTTAAACGCGTCCCAGTTGATGACCGAGGAGGAACCAACCAAGACCAGCACTGGGGAGGATTCACCCATCACGCGGGCAATGGCCAGCATGATGCCGGTCACGATACCGGACAGGGCGGTTGGCAGCACGATGCGTGCGATGGTCTTCCACTTGGGCACGCCGAGCGCATAGGAAGCCTCGCGCAGGTCCATGGGAACCACGCGCAGCATCTCTTCGGTATTGCGCACCACGATGGGAATCATCAACAGGACCAGGGACAGGGCGACGGCAAAGCCGGAGCGGCCAAAGCCAAAGAGTGTGATCCACATGGCGAAGATGAACAGCGCCGCGACGATGGAGGGCACGCCGGACAGGATGTCCACCATGAAGGTCGTGGTGCGGCCCAGCCAGCCACCCTTGGAGTATTCCACCAGGTAGATGGCAGTAAAGATGCCGATCGGGATGGATAGGATGGATGCTAGGGCGGTCTGGACAAAGGTACCGACGATGGCGTGGGCGGCACCGCCGCCTTCGGCGCTATTCATCACGCCGCGCTGGGACAGCGTCCACCAGTCAGCGGAGAAAATCACGCCGCTACCGCGCGAGATCAGCTCCCAGAGGACCCAGATCAAAGGGACCATCGCCAAGGCCATAGCGGCCCATACAACCACGGTGGCAATACTATTGGCCGCCTTGCGGGAACCGGAGATTTCCAGGAAGGTTGCCCCACCAGCGGAGGCAGGCTTGTTATTTGTCGTAGTAGTCATTGTTGTCCTTCCTTACTTGCTCTTCACGATGGCGCGGGCAATGGCGTTGACCACGAACGTCAGCAAGAACAGCATCAAACCGGCAGCGATATACGCACCGGCGCGCGTCTCGTTGCCGAACTCGGCAGCTGCGAGGGCGATGGCCGTGGCGAAGGTAGTACCGCCATCGAAAAGCGAGAAGCGGAAGTCCACCAGCGGCGAGACCACCATGTACAGCGCCATGGTTTCACCCAAAGCGCGGCCCAAGCCCAGCATGGAGCCGGCGACGTAGCCGGACATGCCGAAGGGCAGGACGGTCATGCGGATGACTTCCCAGCGCGTAGCGCCCAGTGCCAGGGCGGACTCGATCTGGCCGGGAGGGGTTTGCACGAAGACCTCGCGGGCGGTGGCGGCGATAATTGGCAGGATCATCACGGCGAGCACGATGCCACCGGTAAAGAGGTTGCGGCCGGTAGCAAAGGCGGGCGAATTATCGTAATGGGTAAACAGAAAGAACCCGCCGGCCCAGGATTCCAACCAGGTGTAGAAGCCGGACAGGGCCGGGCCGAGGACCTGCCAACCCCACAGGCCGTAAACGATGGACGGCACGGCGGCCAGCATGTCCACCAAGAAACCCAGCGGCTTAACCAGGCGTGCCGGGGCGTAGTTGGACAAGAAGATGGCAATCGCAAGCGCCACTGGCATGGCCAGGATCAGGGCGAAGACCGAGATGAGGACGGTGGTACCGAACATGGTCGGGATACCGAACTTCATCGCGGAGGTATCGGTGGTCTCCCACCGCTCACCGTGGGTGAAAAAGCCCAGCAGGCCATTCTCGTTCACGCTGAGCGCCGGCACGGCGCGCCAGATGAGGAAGGCAGCAATCGCCGCGATCATCACGGTAATCAGCGTGGCAGAGGCCGTGGAGAGGAATTCGAAAATGCGGTCACCGGGGCGCTTGACGGAGCTACCGGAGCTGGAGGTAGCCAAGTCATTCTCGTTATCGCCATGGGTATGAGGCTGTTCAACGCCAGAGACGGGAAGGGTCTCCGAGGTCGATGCCTTGGTGAGATTATTGTCTGCCATGAGACGTACTAATCCTTATTTAAAGTGGAACAAAGGGTCATGCGTTACATGCCTGCGCCCCCAAAGCGCGTCTCGAGGGCGGCAGTGGGGGCGGGCGGAGCGTTATTTCGCGAGGTAAAGCGCAGTTTACGCCTTACTGCAGTGCGTCAACGGCGCTCTTCAGGCGGTCAAGGTGGTCACCCTTAACTGGGATGAAGCCCTGCTCTGCCAACTGGTCATCCTGGTGGTCCAGAACGTCGTTGAAGAAGGTCTTGACCAGTTCAGCGGTCTCGTCATCGTAGCCAGCGGAGCAGACGATGTTGTAGGTGGTCAGGATGAGCGGGTATGCACCCTCTGCATCGGAAGCGAAGAGGGCCTTGGAGTCAACGACCATGTCGTTCTCGGAAGCGGTGTCCTTAAACTCCAGGTTCTCCAGCGCCTTGTTGACGGTATCGTCATTCAGCTCAACCGGGCCGTTGCCAAAGTCGATCTTGGCCTTCTTGACGCCGTCAGCTTCCTTCTGGTCAGCGAAGCCGGCCTCAACGTAGGTGATAGCACCCTCGATGTTTGCTACCTGGTCAGCAACGCCGGAGGAGCCGTTTGCTCCTTCACCAACGGAGTCAGGGAACTGCTTGCCTTCGCCGTCCCAGTTGCCGGTGGAGGCGTTCAGGAACTTCTGGAAGTTATCGGAGGTACCGGACTCGTCAGAGCGGAAGATAACGTGGATGTCGGTGTCCGGCAGGTCTGCGCCCTCGTTATCAGCGGCGATGGCCTCGTCATTCCACTTCTTGATCTCGCCCTTGAAGATCTTGGCAATGGTATCGGTGGAGAGGTTGATCTCCTGGTCGCCCAGGTTATAAGCGATGGCAACTGGGCCGATGGTGGAAGGCAGGTGCCATGCGTCGTTACCATCGCAACGCTCCTTGGCAGCCTCAATCTGGCCGTCGTCTTCCTTCAGCGGGGAGTCAGAACCAGCGAAGTCTGCCTGGCCGTTCAGGAATGCCTCAACACCCTTACCGGAGCCGGAAGCGGTGTAGGACAGGTTTGCGTCTGGGTTGTCCTCTGCGAAGACGGTGCCGAAGTAGGACATTGCGTTCTGCTGGGAGGATGCGCCCTCACCAACAAGCTCGCCAGCGACGCCGCTGCCCTCGGAGGATCCCGAGGAGTCAGAGGAAGAGGAGGTGTCCTCAGAGCACGCTACGAGAGCGGTAGAGGTAGCGGCCACGAGGCCGAAGATAGCGGCAGAGCGCTTGAAGTTGCGAATCACGGGAAAACCCTTTCCGGTGCAGATCAGAGATTGATTGTCCGAGGAAACCGCATCCCCGTTAAAGGGGAACCTACATCCCACGTCCGCTTTTCGGCAGCGGGGTGCAGGTGCGCAGGCGCGGCTTTCTCACAATCAGTAAAGCTAACCGGAGGAATTAACCAGCAGGGTGACGTGAGGTAAACACTTAATGAACATACCAAGAAGTTGACATGACTTTAATCTCACTAGCCCCAGACAACGTGCTCTTCATCAACGGAAAAGCCCAGCCGCTTGTAGGCCTTCAGCGCCGGCTCATTATCCGCTTCCACGTACAAAATAACCCGTTGAGCTCCCTTTTTTACCATGCGGCGCAGGCCAATTTGTAGCAATGGTCCGCCCAATTTTTGGCCGCGGTACGCCTCTGCAAGGCCCACCACGTAGACCTCACCAAAGCCGGGATCTTCTTCCTCGTGCCACTTGGTCCAGTGGAAGCCAGCCAGCGTCGGGTGCCCCTGCTCTTTTTCGTCCCAGAAGAACAAGACATCCTTAGGATCGAACCATTCGGCCTCCATGCCGCGGTGCAGGCGCTCTAAATCCCAGCCGCCTTGTTCTGGGTGCCAATTAAAGGCCTCGTTATTTACGCGCAGCCACTCGTTTTCCACGGTGTCCTTGCCCCACTTGTCCACTGCTTCGGCGTAATTCGCGGCCTGCAGCGGAAGCTCGCCTACTTGGGCTGCGCTATCCAGATCGCTGCCCTCGATGCCCATGACCACGAGGGTGCGGGTGACCTTCAGGTCGCGGGAATTAGCCAAGGCCTGAGCGGGCTTGCCGTTGCCATGCGCCCAAGTCTCGAGGTTGGTGGTGGCGTTAGCGGTGGCATCGTAAAGCGCGGTGCCATAGCCCTTGCCACGATAGTCTGGGGCGATAAAAAGCTCCGCGGTGGAATTTTCGCGGCTGGATACGCCGATGGGCTCGCCATCCAGCCAGGCCACCAAGTGCTTGTGGTGCAGGCGCTCATCGCGCAGGCCGTTGAGGAATTGCTCCGACAGCGGGGCGATGCCGTCGGCCTTTTCTGCGTGCGCTGCTAGTTCTTCCAGGGTGCCCGCCAGCTCTGGGGAAGCGGGGAGGTTTTCTTCGGTGATATTCATGGTGCCCATAATACGTAGGCTAAATTTGAAGGCGTGAGTGTAGTCAAAGTCGACCGGCGCATTGTGCACGTCCTCATCGTGGTGGGCGTGATCATTGCCGCATGGGTGGCCGATGCCTGCGTGGCCATGCATTCTGAACACAAGATTGCCCAGGAGGTTAAGGAGAACTCCAGGCTGGAAAACTCGCCCCAGGTGTATATCGGCGGCACCCCGTACCTATGGGCGGCAGGCTCCAAAGAAATTCCTTATCTGCAGGTCAAGGCGCTCGATGTGGAGGTTCCCAAGCTGGGCATGGTCAATGCCTCGACCGTGCTGCGTGATATTACCGTCACCCCTGAGCAGGTAGTAAGCGGCGATATTGAAGGCGCGCCCGTATCCACATATTCGCGCGGAATTTCCCTAGACGGCGTGGCATTGGGCCGCCTTTTGGGCATTACCGATCTCTCCATTGCAAACCCGGATGATATTTCTCCCTCTGGCGGCGTTTCTGCCGAGGCTGAGCTTACCGGCACCCTGCCCGGCGATAAGGAAAAATCCACCGCTATGGTCACACTGCGCCTGGTGGGCCCGGAGTTCCGCATGGAGGTCTACGGCACCGATGATCCGCGCCTCAAGGAGGCGTTTTCCCTCAACTTCGATACGCGCGAGCTCCCACTGCCGGCGCAGGCCACCATGGTGAGGCTGCAGGGCGGCACCATTTACTTTGAGGTCCAGCGCCGCAATATCAAGGTCCAGATGGCCCAGCTATCCCCGCTGGAAATCGAAGGTTCGGAGCAACGGGCCGTGGAAGAGGCCGAAAAGAAGGCGGCCGATACCGCCAATAAGGTAGGCCCCGCACCACAAGAGGGCGAATCCTAGCGGAGGCGAATAAAGTCCCGCAGCACTTCCTGCACGGAGCGCTGGGCCACCTGCCGCCTGTCTTGCGGGGCGTAGACCTCGATGGCATCGGCCACAGAGGTCAGCGTCACGTGGCGGAAGGTCCCCTCGGATTCGCCATCGGCTTGGAAGCGCTGCGGGGTGTGGCAATCGAGCTCGACGCGCTTGGCATCATCAAAGCCCAGGGTCTTTTCCTTCACCAGGCGTTTGAGCCAGCCGTGTTTATCGGCGCCAAAGAGGTGCAGCAGGCCGATGACCCCACGCACGCCGCTGAGCTTTTCCAGGCCGAAAAGGGCCAGGCCCTCATCGAAGGAATTGCGCGGGTTGGTCACCACCGGCAAGGGCCCCAAGAAGGTCCAGGGGTTGGTATTAGAGGTAAATAGGAGCGGGAAGTCCTTTTTATGGAGCGTCTGCCCCAAGCGGGATTCCGCGTGCACCGTAATCTGCGGCGGGTTGCGGCGCGCGCGCAGCCAGGCCCGAATGGCCACGTTCAAGTAGCGCAGCGGCGTGGCGGAAAAGCCTTGTTCGCGGGCGCGGTCCACGCGCGCGAGGACGTCCGCATCCATGCCAAAGCCGGCGTTGACGGCAAACCAGCGTTCGTTCCAGGTACCCAGGTAAATGGTGCGGCGCAGATCGCGCTCGAGCATGCGGGCCAAGACGTGGGTAGCCTCGACCGGCGTATTGGGGAAGCCAAGGGCACGGACGAAGACGTTCGCGGATCCGGTGGGAATGACGGCGAGCGCCGGGACCTCGTGCGGGCTGGGGAGATCTCCACCGGCCGGCCCCAGCAGGCCGTTGACGATCTCATTGACGGTGCCATCGCCGCCCACGGCAATGATGACATCATAATCATCCCTGGTCAGCCCCCGGACGATGTCTTCTGCATGCCCTGGGTAATGGGTGAATTTCACCAATAGCTGCATGCCTTCTACTGCCCGCAGGGCGGGCACGATTTGGCGAAAGAGCCCGTTGGATTGCGAGGTCGAATTGGGATTGGAAATCATCAGCGCATGCACAACGGACCAGTCTAGTAGTTAAAGCGGCCCCGGCACGACTAGGCTGGACGCCCATGAGCGAAAATACCGAGAACACCAATACCCCGAACGTCGAGACCGCCGCCGCGTCCCACCCGGAAAACACCTCCGGCGCGCTCAATGGCAATGACGCGGTCAACCAGGCCGCCGAGCAATGGAAGGATGCGGCCAGCCACAATATCCCCGCCATCGAGCTTGGCGATGCCCCCGTTCCCGCCGATACCGCCAACCTGCGCCAAGGCCCGTCGCTACACGACGGCCTGCTGGGGCTCCTCCCCCTCGTCGGCGTCTGGCAGGGCGAGGGCCAGGCCCACGACACCGATGGCAGCGAATACACCTTTGGCCAGCAGCTGGTCGTCGCCCACGACGGCGAGAATTACCTGACCTTTAGCTCGCGCACCTGGAAGATCGATACCGAGGGCAAGCCGCAGGGCCCGTCTACCCGCGAGACCGGTTTCTGGCGCATCTCCGCCAAGGATGAAATCGAGGTCACCTACACCTCTTCTACCGGCATCGTGGAAATCTTCTACGGCGAGCCCTTCAACGAGCGCGCTTGGCAGCTCGAATCCGCCTCCACCATGGTCACCGAGACCGGCCCGAAGAACCTGGGCCCCGGCAAGCGCATGTACGGCCTCATGCCCAATAACAACCTGGGCTGGGTAGATGAGCGCATGGTCGATGGCGAGATGCGACCCTACATGTCCGCCGAGCTCACCCGCATCGCGGGCTAAGCAGCTGGCTAGGCCCCTAGCGCGGCATCGATAAGCCCCCGGATTTCTTCCTCGTTATCCGGGGCTTTTAACGTTTTCTCATTCAGCTTGGTCACCCGCACCGCCACGCGCACGGAAGAGACCAGCCACACCGAGTCGGACTTTTCCAAGTACTCCACCGTCAGCGGCTTGGCCTTGCAGCGGTAGCCGCGGTCTTGGGCATAGTCAAAGAGCGCTGCCTGCGTGGTGCCGGGCAAAATGCCGCGGCCGGCGGCAGTGCGCAGCTTCCTTCCCCGCACCGCCACCACGGTAGAGGTAGCGCCCTCTAAGATTTCGCCGGTATCCGGATCCGTCAGGATGAGATCGTCGTAACCCTTGTCCTTGGCCATGCGCAGCATCGCCATCGTCGCGGCGTAGTTGAGCGTCTTGGCCGGTAGCTCTTCGGCCACGTGCCACAGGCGCGGGCTCGTCAGGACGGTAACGCCGGTGGTGCGTTGGCGAAGAGGGGCATCGCCAAGCGGCTGCACCGTCACCCACGCGGTAGGCACGCCGGTTGAGGCGCGGCCGCGGGTATAGGTCCAGGTGCATTTGGCATCGGGATGCTCAGCATCGGTACCGCAATAATCCGCGATCGCCAGCCGGGTCGCCTCCTCCCACTTGTGCATCGGCGGTTCCGGCAAATCGAGCGCCCGCGCCGAATCGCGAAAGCGCTGGGCGTGGCGGGCGAGGTTGGCCGCCTTGCCGCCGCGGACCAGAAGCGATTCAAAGATGCCATCGCCGCGGGTCACGGCGGCATCATCGGCATAAACCAGCGGCAGGGAGGGCGAATGCTTGCGCACCGACCCACCAAAGGGTTCCACGACGTAGATGACCGGCTCTTTTCGCGGGGAGGGTTTCATAGACTCGATTATGCCCTACCATCGGTAGATGTGAGTTATTCTTCGCCACTTCTTCAACGCGCCGGTGCCGCCGAGCACCAGGACGCGACTGTACTCGATGCCCAAGGTGTGGCCTGGCACTATGGCAATCCCCTCGGGGAACAGCGTGCGGCCGAGACTGGGACCATCGCCATCGACCGCTCGCAGCGCCGCGTGCTGCGCGTCAGCGGTGCGGATGCGCCGGGTTTTCTTAATAACCTGCTCACGCAGAAGCTTGACGATGCCCCCTCCGGCTTCTCCGCCGGCGCCCTCGACCTAGATATCCAGGGCCACATTTTGCACCACATGGATATCACCCGCGAGAGTGAGGACTTCTACCTCGATCTGCCCGCCGCGCAGTTCGAGTCCGCCCAGGACTTTTTGACCAAGATGGTCTTCTGGTCCGAGGTCACGGTCGAGGAAGCCGATATCGCCATCGTGACATTGCTGGGTGAGGCCGATATTCCTACCCCACCCACCGTGGTCTTTTCCCGCGAGGTGCAATGGCCGGGAATCAAGCGCGTTGACCTAGCCGTTCCGCGCGAAAAGTTGGTGGAATCCATGGCCGCCCTAGAGGCAGAGGGCGCGCGGCTGGCCGGACTCATGGCCTTTACTGCCGAGCGCGTGCGCGCCCGCGAGCCGGAACTTGCCGCCGACTTGGATAAGAAATCCATCCCGCACGAGGTTCCGCAGTGGATTAGCCGCAGCGACGCCGACCCCGCCCATGTACACCTAAATAAGGGCTGCTACCGCGGCCAAGAAACCGTGGCGCGCGTGGAAAACCTGGGCCGCTCTCCCCGCCTCTTGGTGCTCCTCCACCTCGACGGATCCGCGCCGGAACGGCCGAATGTGGGCGATGACATTTCATTTAATGGACGTAAGGTAGGTCGCATCGGCACCATCGTGGATGACTGCGATTTCGGCCCCATCGCCTTAGGTCTAGTCAAGCGTTCTGCGCTAGATGCAGGCACATTGGATATCGGCGATACCGCGGCGTCGATCGATCAGTCCTCCATCCCCGAAGATGAGGGCCCAAAGGCCGGGCGCGAGGCGGTAAACCGGCTGCGCGGGCGGTAGATTTTCCACTCATCGGGGGGCCGGTGCGGAATTTTTTCGTCACACGCGCTATTGTGTCTTACAGGAAGATACACAATTGACAAGCCGATGGGGCGCCCAAGAATCCCTGGAGCGCCCTACTAGCCCAAGGGGGTCATGCACATGGGACGCGGACGCGCTAAGGCAAAGCAGACCAAAGTTGCACGCCAGCTCAAGTACAACTCACCCGAGATGGATATCGAGTCCCTTCAGCGGGAACTCGCTGCTCAGCAGGAGGGTGACTCCCACGACTACGAAGAGGATGATCCCTACGCCGAGTATGTCGACGAATGGGATGAGGACAACGACGACGAGCGCTAATCTTCCGCTCGCCGGCTAAATCCGAAAAAGGCCTTAGGTTATTGACCTAAGGCCTTCCTCTTGTACCTAGAAGTTTGAGTGCTCGCCGTGCATGATAACGCGCGGTTCTTCGCCGTCCGCCTCGCGGACGCTGCCTAGCTCCCACGCGTCGATGTGGCGGGCGGTAAGCATGGCCAGCGCGCGGTCGCGGTCCTCCGGGTTGACGACGGCAATCATGCCCACGCCCATGTTGAAGGTCTTTTCCATCTCCGCCAGCTCGACCTTGCCCATGGAAGAAATGAGCTTAAAGATTTGGCCCGGATTCCACGTGGAGCGGTTAACCTCAGCGCTCAATCCCTCTGGGATGACGCGCTCCAGGTTGCCGGCCAACCCGCCGCCGGTGACGTGGCAGAAGGTGGATACGGAGCATTCCTGCGCCAGCGCCAAGCATTCCTTGGCGTAGATGCGGGTGGGTTCCAAGAGCTCCTCGCCTAGCGGGCGGCCGAGCTCTTCCACATAACCATCTAGCGGCATGCCTGCCTGCTCCAGCAGGACGTGGCGCGCGAGCGAGTAGCCATTGGAGTGCAGTCCGGACGAGCCCATGGCGATGAGCACATCGCCCTCGCGCACGTTGTCTGGGCCCAACACGCCATCGGCCTCGACCACGCCGACGGCGGTGGCGGAGACATCGTATTCGTTCTCCCCCATCATGCCTGGGTGTTCCGCGGTCTCGCCGCCGAGCAGCGCAGCGCCTGCCTGCACGCAGCCCTCGGCAATGCCCTTGACTACCTCGACCACCTTTTCCGGCACGACCTTGCCCACGGCGATGTAGTCCTGCAGGAATAGCGGCTCGGCGCCGCAGACGACTAAGTCATCGACGCACATGGCCACCAGATCGATGCCGATGGTGTCGTGCTTATCCATGGCCTGCGCAACGGCGAGCTTTGTGCCCACGCCATCGGAGCCGGCGGCGAGGATGGGTTCCTTGTAGTCGCCCAGTTTGAATAGCCCCGCAAAGCCGCCGAGGCCGCCCATGACCTCTGGGCGGGTGGCACGCTTGGCGTGTGGGGCAAACAGGCTAACCGCGCGGTCGCCCTCTTCGATATTGACGCCGGCTGCGGCGTAGGTGTTGTCACTCATGTTTTTGAAAGTTCCTTAAGTGTTTTTATCGGGTTCCGAGCAGGGTGCGCACGGCATCGGCATTGGGGTTTCCGGCGGGAAGGCCAAGGGGGTATTCGCCGGAGAAGCAGGCGGTGCACAGCTCGGAACGGGGCTGCTCGGTGGCGGCAACCATTTCATCGATGGAGACAAAGCCCAAGGAGTCAGCGCCGATGGTCTCACAGATGGTAGAGCAAATCTCGTCCGGATCATCGGACGGGCTGGCGTTGGCAATGAGCTCGCCGGGCGAGGCAAAGTCGATGCCATAAAAACACGGCCACTTTACCGGCGGGGAGGCGATGCGCACGTGGACCTCGGCGGCGCCGGCCTCGCGCAGCATGCGGATGAGCGCGTGCTGGGTATTGCCGCGCACGATGGAATCATCCACCACGACGAGCTTTTTGCCGTCGATGACCTCGCGCAGTGGGTTGAGCTTTAACCGGATGCCCAGCTGACGCAGCGTCTGCGTGGGCTGAATAAAAGTGCGGCCCACGTACGCATTTTTTACCAAACCGTGGGCGAAGGTGAGGCCGGATTCGCGGGCGTAGCCCACCGCGGCTGGGTTGCCGGATTCCGGCACGGGGATGACCAGGTCTGCATCCTCAACCGGGTATTCGCGGGCCAGGCGGCGGCCGATCTCCACGCGGGAGGCGTTGACGGAGCGGCCCTTGATATCGCTATCCGGGCGGGCCAAGTACACGTACTCGAAAACGCAGCCGCTGCGCTTGGCGGGCGCGAAGTTTTCAGAGCGGATGCCGGCCTCATCGATGGCGACGAGCTCGCCCGGCTCGATCTCGCGAATAAATTGCGCGCCGCAGATATCCAGCGCGCAGCTTTCGGAAGCAACGACCCAGCCCTTGGCCAGCCGGCCCAGCACCAGCGGGCGCACGCCCTGCGGGTCGCGCGCGGCGTACATGGTGTGGCCATCGGTAAAGGTCAAGCAGAATGCGCCCTTGACCCGCGGCAGGAGCTCGCGGGCGGAGTCGAAGACGGAGGTGGTCTCATCGACGCCATCGGCAAGCAGCATGGACAAGCACATCGAGTCAGAAACCGATTCCTCGTGCGGCTTAATCAGGCCGCGCTCGACGGCCTCAGCGCGCAGCTCGAGGTAATTGACCAGGTTGCCATTGTGGCCCAAGGCAATGTCCACGCCCGTCGAAGAGGTGGAAAACATTGGCTGCACATTGGACCATTCCTTGCCGCCGGCCGTGGAATAGCGCGTGTGGCCCACCGCCACGTTGCCGGTCAAGGCAGAAAGGGTCGATTCATCGAAAATATTGGCCACCAGGCCCATGTCTTTGAAGACGACGATGCGGTCATCATCGCCCACCGCAATGCCGGCGGCTTCTTGGCCGCGGTGCTGGAGAGCAAAAAGGCCAAAGTAGGTAAGTTTGGAGACTTCCTCCCCGGGAGCCCAGACGCCAAAGACGCCACACTCTTCGCGGGGTTCCTCCTCGTTATGATCGTCAAGGTCAGTGATACTAGGAGTATGTACTTCTACCACGGCGTTTATATTAGCGCGTTGGGCCGTCGAAAACTAACGGAATGATGGGAAGCCACTGTGCAATCTCCCCTGAACGCGACCCGGAAGCATCGACGCGACCTGTGTTTTTGACCTCGTCCCAGTCCGTGACACCGGTGGCCAAACGCAGCCAGTTCTCCGCATCCATTTCCACCACATTGGGTGGGGTGCCGCGCGTGTGGCGGGGGCCTTCAATGCACTGCACCGCAACAAATGGGGGTACGCGCAGCTCCACCGAGTGCCCCGGCGCGTCGGCCTCGAGGGTGCGGGCGGTGCGGCGGACGGCATCGGCAAGCAGGGCCCTGCCTGGCTTTTGTTGCCCGTCCGGGTCCTGAATCCAATCCTTGATGGCGATTATGGCCGCGCGCGTGGCGGCGGGATCTACGGGTTTAGGCATAGCCACAGCATAGCTACTGTTATCTTATTGTTTATGTCACCTACTGACGCTGCTGCGGAAACCCAGAAGTCCCCTACCCTGACGCTGCGCTTTATGGCATCGCCAACCGATGTCACCATGGCCGGCGCCCCCGGCATCAATGGCGGGCGCGTGCTGGAATGGATCGATAAGGCCGCCTACGCCTGCGCCGTGCAGTGGTCCGGGCAGTACTGCGTGACCGCCTATGTGGGCCATATCCACTTCACCCGGCCCATTCCCTCCGGGCACATCGTGGAGGTGCGCTCGCGCATCGCGATGACCGGCCGGTCTTCCATGCACATCATCAACGAGGTGCTGTCTGCCGATCCCCGCGAGGGAATTTTCACCCGCGCCTGCGATTGCCTGGTCATCTTCGTGGCCAAGGATCCCGAAAGCGATAAGACCACCCCGGTTCCCACCTTCGTGCCGGATACCGATGAGCACCTGCGCGTGGCCGAGGCCGCGAAATCCCGCATCGAGCTGCGCAAGGCCATCGAGCTGGAGATGGACAAGCAAACCTACGATGGGCCTTCCGATGCCCCACGGATGGTCAACCGCTTTTTGGCCAAGCCCACCGACGTCAACTGGGGCGGCAAGGTGCACGGCGGCACCGCGATGCAGTGGATCGATGAGGCCGGCACCGCCTGCACCATGGAGTGGTCCGGTGAGCGCACCGTGGCCGTCTATGCCGGCGGCATCCGCTTTTATAAGCCCATTTCCATCGGGGATCTCATTGAGGTCGATGCCCGCATGATGCGCACCGACCGCCGTTCGATGCAGATGTCAGTGCACGTGCGCGCCGGCGATCCCCGCGGCGGCCGCGACAATTTAAAGACCGCCATCCACGCCACCGTGGCCTATATTGGCATGGACCGCGATGGGCAGCCGATGACCGCGCGCACCTTCACCCCGCGGACGGAGGAAGACATCCGCTTGGCCGAACACGCCAATATCTTGCGCGAACTGCGCGGCGAGTACACCCCTAAGCCGCTCATTGTGGCGCCGCACCACCAACACGTGGATTAAATTTCCAACACATTTTCGATTGCGCGGCGCTTATACCCTAGCGTGGTATTAAATAGGTAACAGAAACCACGCTAGAGAAATGAGTTGATATGTCTAACCCACGCCTGCGCCGCAGGGTACAGTACTCCGCCGCATTAGTTGCCTCCGCGCTGCTGCTGGCCTCCTGCCAGAACCCGGCTAACCAGACCGACAAGGACGATGCCTCCGCCACGCAGACGACCAGCTCGTCTGCGTCCACCACGGAAGAAACCTCGGAGTCATCCACGACCGCGTCGAGCTCCAGCTCCGCGACCAGCTCCAGTAGCGCCAGCAGCTCCGCTACGAGTTCGAGCTCCAGCAGCGCCACCTCCTCCAAGGCCGCTGGCGCAGCGGCCAAGGAGCGCTCCTCCATTGAAGGCCACGTCGTGGTTCTTTCCACCGGCGGCACCATCGCCAGCACCCATGATGACAAGGGCGCGGTGGTTCCCACCGTCACCGGCTCTGACCTGGTAGAGCCACTGTATGACGAATTCGATAAAGACAAGCTGGACCTCGAGGTCAAGGACATTGCGAACCTGGATTCCTCCGCGATGACCTTGGCCGATACCGATAAGATCGTCACCGCCGTCCACGAACAGCTGCAGCGCGATGACGTCGATGGTGTCATCGTCACCCACGGCACGGACTCCATGGAAGAAACCGCCATTGCGCTCGACACCTTCCACGACAGCGACAAGCCAGTTGCACTCACCGGCGCGATGCGCCCCTTCGATGATTCCAACCCGGATGGGCCAGAAAACCTCGCCACCGCAGTAGAGACCGTCACCAACCCGGACTATGCCGGCCACGGCACATTCATCGCCTTTGGCAGCAAGGTTATCCCAGCTCGCGGTGCGTTTAAATCGGACACGGAAAAGGCCGACGGCTTTGCCACCAATAGCAAGGAGAAGTTCCCGGAGCGCCCCGACCCCCTCGACCTCTCGCCGCTGCGCGATGTCCGCGTGGACATCATCGCCGCCTACCCCGGCGCCCCTGCCGATCTGATTGAGCAGTCCCTGGCCAAGGGCGCACAGGCCATTGTGATTGAAGGCATGGGTTCCGGCAACATCGGCCCGGATCTGGCCAACGCCGCCATGGAAGCCGCCAAGACCGTCCCAGTCGTGCTTTCCACCCGCGTGGATCACGGCCCCGTCGCCGGCATCTACGGCGGTGCCGGTGGCGGCGCCACGCTTGCCGATGCCGGCGTTATCACCTCCGGCGATCTCCGCGCGCCCCAATCCCGCATGCTGCTGGCCGCCGCCGTGGCCACCGGAACCGATGCACAGAAGCTCTTCCCTGCTAACGAATGAGGCCGTATAATTTGTCGCAGCATTGAAAGGAGGAGAGCATGGCTAGCATTGTAGATGCGGGACAATACATCACTGAACGTATTCCCAATGTAGATAAGCTTAAGCTGTACAAGCTGTGCTACTTTTCCCAAGGCTGGCATTTCGCGTGGACAGGGCGGCCAATGTTTTGCGAAGAGTTTCAGGCTTGGCGGCATGGCCCCGTCTCCCGTGAGCTACACGCTCGGACATGGCAGGTAGCGGGCTCCCACCGTCCTTGGCCGATTCCTTGCGTGCCTGGGGGCCTTACCGAAAATCTAAGTGCATACGAGCGCGAAGTAGTAGATAGCATTATTGCTTTCTACGGTGGCGTTGACTTCACCAAGCTGTCTGATTTGAGTCATGGACTTGCCTGGAACAAGGCCCGTCGTGGCATTGCGAAAGATCAAAAATCGAACGAGGTTCTCCAAGCTACGGCAATACTTCAAGAGTTTTCCCAAGCATTAGACTCGCGCAAGCCCACTCCTCAATCTCCCCTTCAATCACCAGAAATTCTCTTACCCAATGTCGAACTCGACGGGGACGTGGAGCAGATTTTAGCTTCACCACAAGCCAAGCAAGTCGAACACGACTGGTGGGAAACTTTCCGGATTTTGGCAAACCGCTAAACAGGAATGCCATCTAATAAAGAAGCACCAACGGACGAGGAAAAGGTCGCCACTTTCCTCGTCCGTGTGGCATGCAAGGTGAACAAACAATGCGGAAGGGCCCGACCCCCAGAAAGTGGACGGTACCGGCATAGTCTTGCTTAAACAAGAGATTCGTAAACGCGATCACTCAGGCGCTTCAGATTACGATGAAGAACGTGGTCTAGCTAGCCCCTACGACAACCTGCCACACCGCCACGAGGTGCACTACCGCCGCCGCGATGGTCGCGGTGTGGAAGTGCTCGTGATAGCCGTAATAACGCGCGTTGCGCCCGGGCCACTTAAAGCCATAGACCAGCGCACCCACGGAGTAGACAACGCCGCCGGCTAACAGTAGCCAGACCACCGCCGGACCGGCCTGGCTCCACAGCGTGGGCAACAGCGGTAGCACCAACCAGCCCAGCGCCAAATAGACCACAACGTCCAACCATCTAGGGTGCTCAATCCACACGAGGCTCAATATCACGCCCAAAATCGCGCCCGCCCACGCAGTGGCTAGCATCCAGGCAGCCTGCCCTGGGGATAACGCAATCAAACACAACGGCGTGTAAGTCGCGGCAATAAACACTGCAATCGTCGCATGATCCGCCCGGCGCCACCACTGCACCACCCGCGGACTAGCCCACGGGTAGCGGTGATACAGCGCGGACACACCAAAAAGACCCACCAAGCCCAAACCGTAGACCGTCACTCCCAGTCCCTGCCACCACTGCAGCGTCATCCACGCATACGTAATAAGCACGGTGGAGGCAATGACAGAGAGCAACGCCGCCAGCGCATGACCCCAGCCACGGGTCAGCGGCCGCTCGCCGCGGTCCGCCATCCAATAGGTGCGCTGCACCAAGCCTTCCCTCAAGGAATACTTCCCCGCTTCTTGATTGCCTTCAGCATGTATCTGAGCCACAGCGATACTTCTTTCTTCCACTAAAGCTAAGTTACGATACCGTAAGTCTACGGGCGTGGGCGGGAAGCTTCAAGGAAAGATGACCTCAGGGCTATACGAGTAACCTGTGAGGTTACCCTCGTTTAGTGGACACCCGATTAGTGCGGATCTTGTGTCCGTAGGAGAGGATGTTCATTGTGAGTTCGTCAAGGAAGAAGTACACCCCGGAGTACCGGCAGGAGGCCGCCAGACTGGTCATTGAGTCTGGGCGCCCAATCGCTCATGTGGCTAAGGAAATTGGCGTATCGGCCACAATTTTAGGCAGGTGGGTCAAACTTGAGCGGGAACGCCAAGGCTCGGTAGATGGCCGCAGTGATGCCGATATACGAGCCGAAAACGCTCGCCTGCGTCGTGAGTTAGCTGAGGCCAAGATGGATAATGAGTTCTTGTCAAAAGCCACCGCCTTCTTCGCTGCGAAGCAACGCGATCGGAAAAATTTGAGCTAATGCAGCCAGAGCAAGGCGAACTACAGCATCAAACGAATGAGCAGGTTATTAGAGGTTTCTCGTTCTGGCTACTATAAATGGCACAAGGCTCAAGCAGTACGGCTTCGTGGTGAAAATCAGCGTCAGAGATTCCTCGACCAGTTAGACAGGAAAATTCATGACATCTGGGAAGATTCTGACGAAGTCTACGGTGCCCCACGGATTACTGCAGAACTCGCCGAGGGTGGGGTCTATGTGAATCGTAAAACCGTGGCCAAGCGCATGCGGATGATGGGTATTGAGGGCATCTCGCCCAGGGCGTTTGTTCCCGTAACGACGATTCAATCCAAGCGGAGGTCCACGCTTCCAGACCTGGTGAAACGCCTATTTGATCAAGGGCAGCTTAATCGAGTGTGGATGTCGGATATTACCTATCTACGCACGAGTGAGGGCTGGCTGTACCTATGCGTTATCCGCGATGGACACTCCCGCCGAGTCCTAGGCTGGTCCATGGATAGTGTGCAGGATTCTTACCTGGTTGAACGTGCACTGCGCATGGCTTATACCCTGCGTGGTGACGTACCCGATGGCGTGGTATTCCACGCAGATCGTGGCACTCAGTTCACGAGTGAACAATTGTGGAATGTTTGCCAGCAACTAGGTATTGCTCAATCGGTCGGCCGTACTGGTGTCTGCTTTGACAATGCGATGGCCGAGTCGTTCTGGTCGACATTGAAGACCGAATTCTATGACCGGAGGAAATGGCGAACCCGTGACGAAGCCCGGAAGGCGGTGGCTCGCTGGATTGAGATTGTCTACAACCGGCGCCGTCGCCACTCGTCCATCGGGATGGTAAGCCCCGTCGATTTCGAAGCCCAGCTCGCTGATCAAAATGGTAATAAGAAGGCCGCTGCTTAACCCCTAAGCGGCTTAACAACGTGTCCACGATTTGCGGGCAACCCCACCTGATTACCCGTAATACCTATTTTTGGGCGTCCATGCTTTCAATAACGACATCTTCTCCATCGCCGTTGCCGCGCAAATGTACGCCCCATTCAACTACGTTGCCGGTACCGCGCACAGCTTCATGTGGTGAATTAAAGGCAAGGGCCAATCCTACTTCCCCCTTCTCCCAACGCGGTGGAGTGTAGGTGCCGTCTACTTCACTCTTCGCTACCGCGTCTTGGTTCCGATCGTCGAAGACGGTCACGAGAACGGCCCCGCGCTTCTTCGCGTCGAACGAAGTTAATTCAAATGGCTCTTCCCCCTTGATCTTGGTGAAGCTGCTGCGGAGAAATTGCGAGTATTCCATCAAGTCATCAACCCGCGGGGACAATACGGACTGACCGCTCGCTACGCTTTGCATGATGTAGGTGTTCTTTCGATCCGTACCGGTGATGTCATGACGTTCTTCACGGCGACTGCGCTTTACTAGTGGCACGGGAAACGGAACACCTGGGACTTCGACGGTTTTAGGATTTTTGGACAAAATCGGCAGCATAACCGCAACCTCGCGAAAGTCAGAGCCCGCTACACTTGCATGCTTGCCATCCCCTATCAACCCGCGAAGATAGCGGACATGCGGATTGACGATGTTTTCCTTGTAGTTTGACCCCTCATACCACTTCATAGCTTCAAGGAGGTTCACAAACGAATCGGCAGCGACAGTTCCTACGTGGAAATCCTTATATCCAGCGTGTGCAAAGGGCTTGCCGCTCCGCATCCCCTCCAAGCGGAAGTAAGCCAGTTTCGCAACGCTAGGGTCAAGACTCTTCAACAGGGGAATTCCAACTTCTTGGAAGTTCCACTCCAAATCTTTTCTGCTTTGGCGATCCGGAATTGAGTTCAGCTCCACAACATTCGGCGCAGCCGCGGTAGAGCGGATATAAGCATTAAACATCTTATTTGAGTTCGTTGGCTTCAAGTCCGGCAAAGATTGCCGCACCAGAGGAGCAATACGACTCGGCGTCAAACGCTTATCAGAGTCTTGAGGATTGTCTGCATAAATCTTCACGTTGTCCCGGAAAACCTCTTCATCATGCATCGCTGCCTCAAAAAGTTCCACCAAATCCTGCGGTGCATAAAGCCGTACAAGATCTTGGTATCCCTTTCGGAATCCAAACCAGCGACCAGTCTGCATCAAAGTATCCGCGCTTCCGGCACGCCGGCGGAAATAAGAAATAGTCAGGCCCTCGACCGTGTAGCCACGAGAAAGCTTCGCCCCGCCGACAAGAATCTTCCACACACGCCCTGATTCAAAGTTAGGACTTTGCTTTCCTTGAGTATCCACTTGAAGAATCGGCGAATCCCCTGCCTGCACGCCCACCATCATTTCGGCATAAGCTTGATTGATGTAGGGAAGGAGCTCCTCATAGGTCTGCGGAACGGCAAAACCTTCCCTGTATCTTTCGATATTCATGACATCAAGAAGGTCTTCTTCAAATAACCGCTTCATGTCTGGAATCGGCCGAGACAGATTGTATCCGCGGCTACGCCAAATCCTTTCCAGGATTTTCTTGCCATCTTCATGGATTGCAGTTCCGGTACCTTCATGGACCAACATGGTGTGATGTTTGAACGTCAGCCCAGGGTGCTTAGCTTCCCGGAATTTCTTAATCGCACCGGTAAGGACAAACATATCGAGCGCTTCTTCCAATTCCTCTGCGCGCTCTTGGTCGAATGCATCATCGTCTAATTCACGGGAATCAACGATGTCACGAATAAACGCTTCGCTCTGGGAGTTTTCGCGAGTGGCTTCCTCTGGGGCATCTGCAAAATCCATGCGATCGTGAAACCACTTTGCCCCACGGTACGCAGGAGGTTCGTTGAGCATGAGCACATAATGCCGCGGATATAGATCTACCGGGTCAGAAGGATCAACAAAGACGTTGGCGAATGGTGTGGCTGTATAACCGACGTACTGGGCCCGGGGGCAGTTACTAAGCAGCTGCGTAATCTGATCATTAACTGCAGTACGTTCCCGTTCCTCTTTGATGTCTTCCTTCTTCTGCCTTTTCGTGTTAATGGACGCTTGATCAGACTCATCATCAATGACCAAAACCGGCAGATGCTTCAAATCCTCATTAAGCCGCGCAGCACGACGCAAATCCGAGTTGAGGTTTTTGAGCACAGAGGAGTTTTTCTTTACCACCGCAACAAGGCAAGGCATGTTGTCCAGGTTATCTGGATGATGAACAGGCTTTGACTTATCCGGGCGCTCAATTTCAATCGCACTTGTTCCGGTTCTGCGGTAGTCGCGAACCGAAGTCGTCACGCGCTTAATACGTGGAAACCCTTTGGTTCCAAAGGCAGGACCATGACTGACAAATGCGCTACCTGCTTCGTCCCAGTCACGATCCCACTCTTCGTCTCCATTGAAATAGGTCTCATCTTTTCGTTCTTTTGCGGTAAGGTTATCCTCATCGAGGCCACTTAACACCGATTCTTTGCCGCACAGCTCTTTGTCTAAACGACGTTGTGTTTGATCTCGCAGGTTGTCCATTGTGCCGGCAAGGATGATAATAAACCTGTAACCAGCGTCAATAGCTTTCGCAGTGACAGCCGTGAAGTTGGCCGTCTTGCCGCTCTGGACATAGCCAACCACGAGCCCCCTTGAGGAAAGGTAGTGCGGCTTCTTCGGATCTTCTAAACGGCGAATTACCTCCGTAGCCTGCGTGCCAACAGTATCGATGGACTCAGCGTCCCAGTTATTTCTACTGAGGACCCTCCGGTAGTCATCCCAGTAGCGAGTATTTTCTTGCTGCCTTTCCGGCGTATACCACTCGGTAAAATTTTCCTCGATAATAACCGCGGGCTCAGGGTCCGGCATACGTTTCTCCACCGCTGCCGCAAAGTCACCTAGCCCAAGTTGGGCGATCACCCATTGAAATCGTTCGTCACTATCTGGAGGCGTTTGGGTTTCAGGTTTAACAACTGCGGCGTCAGCATCCTTCGCTGCCACGATGAACGTTATCAATGGCTGGATATCGTTATCATCAGCTTCCTCGATGTACTTAAGAATCGTAGAAGCATCGACCTCCATCCCCTCCATCAGCTTAAGCCTGTCTTGCAATGACGCAAAGAGCTTTAAATCCGACGGATTGAGAACATTGCCGATAGCTTCCTTCAACGATGGGAAACTCGTTGCCTGGCTGTCGTGACTGCTGGTCAAGATATTGTCTCCTCTGATCTGTACTTCTCCATCGATGTTTAGCACTGGAAATTTGGTGGCTCACATCAATTGAGATCTAGACTACAGCGCCAACAGACATCTGGCGGAGGAAACGGGCCACAATCAAACGTCTGTTCTATCGGTGAGTTTATATTTGGGCCTAGCGGAGTTTTTCCTGACGCTCCTGCTCTTTGGCCGCGACAGTAAGAAGCTCAGACCACAAAGAAGCATTAGCTTTCGATTTTCTGGTTTGTTTTGACGTAGCTATGTCATTGAAGAGCAAATACAGAAGTGTTTTTAACAGTGGCGCATCATTGAGGGCACCTCTGCCAGGGTTAACCATCTTTCGATACTGGCGATTGATCTTAACCGTGCTATCACGCGGAGAAACCTCTACGAATGTATCGCCTTCAAGATCCGCCCACACAACATTGACCGAGTCGCCCTTCTTTAAAACCGCCTCGTCTTCGATTGCTTCTTTGATTGGTGGAGCAATCCCCTGCCCGGCCTCTGCCAGGACATCTGGGTTACCAGATTTCTTATTAGAATTGCGAAGTACTGCGATTGCATCGTCGCACACGTCAGCAAAACTCTTTGTCTGGTCTCCGCATACTCGCAATTGCTCAATAAATCGATGAAACCCTTCTCCAAGTCTCACAGAACCTTTTTGCGGGCTGATAGTGATGTACTCGTTAACCACTCGTGGATCATCGATGACAATACGCAGCAATTTGTAGTCTTTTCGGGGTTCCTGAAATCCGCACCAGCCGCCCTGCGTAATTAAACGGTCTGCGATATAGATGTAAAAACCTTGATGCCCAAGTTCGTCCTTTCCTTCCAATCCGAACTCATCCGCTTTGGATCGATTGGTCCAGATATGTGCGGTAACGCCAAGTCCCGCTTCTTCCCCATGCTCCGTGAGACGGAGTGGGTAGCGGCTATCCCCTGACTTCCGGTAACCGCATGGATCAATGGGCTTAATATCTGGAGCAGGTACAGGACTGAATTCGTCATAAAGCATAAACATTTTGATGTCTACGCGATTGTCCTGGAGAAAACGGTGATAACGGATCCCTAAATGTCGGCGGAGCTTTTCACTCGTCTTGGAGAGAAACCTGTTTGCCTCTCCCTCATCGCTTCCTTCATAAATTCCCGTCAGATCGTTCCAGAGAATCGATGTACCGCGTTTGAGATTTACGAGTCGATCTCTGAAATTCCACGCGGTAGTCGTTGTCTGCTGTTTCAACACATCCGCAGTAAAGCTTTCCTTATGCAGTCGAATCCCCGCTGGAAATTGCCCTTTCACTCGGGAAAGCACGGTGACCGTATCGGCATTGGCATATGAGCCTTCCTTGAGCCCCATGCCGTAGATACCAATATTGCTATGTGATTGCGATTCATGCCCGCCTAGTCGCAATACACGTTCCATAGTTGCAGTATCCATACCGCGACCATCATCATGGACCGCAATTTGGGTCAGTCTGTTTCCCTCCACATGGAAAACAATGCAGATTTTTTCTGCCTTCGCATCAATGGAGTTATCCACCAACTCATCGATGCCCGAACAAATATCATGATTAGCCCCCAGCGCATGCTGAATAGATTCAGTTGGAGTCAGGTGGATAGTCTTTTCTATTTCAAAGGAGCTTTTTTGCTTTGCCAATCGTCTCCCCGCCTTATTCTTCAATCTCCAAGTCATCCACGATCCGCACGGTCTCCATCGCCACGCGAGTGACCTTGCCAATCAGATCCACGATGTAGCGCGGATTGCATACCTCATCGGCCCAATCATTCGGGTCATTTACAATCCCGGAGGCTTTGTCCTTCTTCACCTGGTACCGGTCAATCAACCACGCCACCGCTGAGCGCGAACCCAGCATGTACTCATCCGCCTCTGCCGGAATACCGGAGATGGTCACCTGCTTGTTGTAGATCAACTTCGTCACATCATTGACGTTCTTGCCCGTTTCCGGATCCTTGCGCTTGGCCCACTTCATCTTCTGCACGCGCCACGTCTCACGGTTGGACTCATCACCCTTGACCTGAATATCCAGCGGCCAGGGTTCCACGGACTCATAATCCACGTGCAACGCCATGAGTTCCTTACCCGCCGCAACAAACTTATCGAACTCCGCACGCGAGTTTGGTGTTTCAATATGCGGCAGCATCTTCTTCAAATCCGCCGCATACTGCGTGCGATAGCCCGGATCATGCAGCTTGCCATAGACAAAGTGGAAGATGTCATCGCCCGAGACGTCACCGCCCAACGCATCCCGGTAAATTTGCTTAATCTCATCCGTGATGTTGTCCACCCGCACATACCCATCAACAACCTCACCGACTTGGCCGTAAGCACTGGTCTCACCTTGCTTGACGACGTTCCCTTCACCGAACAGACCACCATCTTCGGCATCAACTGGGGTCCAGGTGAAGCGGGGAAAGAATTGGCCTGGGTTGCCTGCTCCTGCAACGGCTACAAGATCTGGTATTCGATCAGTTGCAGTACATGTAAACGGTGCGGATGCAGCGGGGGCAGAGATCAATAGTCCCAAATTACTGTGTGTAGGAGTAGGAAAGATTGATGGCAATTGGTAAGTCCTATCATTGAGCTTTTGCTCAAAATAGACATGTTGCTTGGTGAATGGACGGTACAACGAAGGATAGAATCTAGCTGGATTGACAACAATTTCTGCGCTCTTAGCCGCATAGTTCTTAAGGGTTTGATTCCAAGAAATGTTTTTGGTATCGGCGAATTTTGTATTTCCCTTTAAGAAATCCGTCACATCAGCTTCTTTAGCCTTGGTTACACCTTTGTCTCCTAGCCAGTGCTGGAGCTCCTCGATTGCTTTTGTATACGTATCCGTTAGCAGTCCCAGTTGCTCAGTCAATTGTTCTTTAGTCTGAGCATATGCCCAGGAATCACGCCCAGTTTTCAGCCCCGCAGAAAATGTTGTGAAAATCCGCGTTGAATTCCCCTTCTTTTCGCCAATAACCGGCCACGTTTCGAACTCCTCAGAGCGCTGGTTGAGCCAATCACCCTCTTTGTTCGGCTCGATGGTCTGCCAGTCAATAGTTTCTGTCGAGGAGGAGTCGACGATCCCAAGCTTCTCTTCCGCGGTGAGATAGTCACCGATGTCTCGGTAGTGCAGCTGAAAGCCAGACTTTGTGGGATCTTTGATGCCGATCGCGATGGCTACAGTATTGCGGGACCCCGAACCGAAGACTTTTCCGCCCTCCTTTCGTGACTGTTCACCAGCGGTACGTTGGTTGCCGCGCAAGTTAAAAATATAAAGGTCGGTGAAATCCTCGGCCATCGACAAGCGCACACCGTCACCGGTGTTGCCATCAATCCACCCGCCATTGGATACGAACGCCACCACGCCTTGGTCGCCGATGCGGTCGGTAGCCCATCGGAAAGCGCGCAGGTAGGAGTCGTAAAGCGAGTTTTTATTTGTAGCCGTGGACTTCGCTGCGTAAGTTTCCGCGATGCGCTTATCCAAGCCGGGGTACTTCTGGTTGGCGTTGAGGTCATTCGCGGACTTTTGACCCGCGGAGTATGGCGGATTACCAATGACCACGTTGATGGGCGCATTCTTCTGCCGCTCGATGGTGGCGTTGTTTTCGCGGAAGATGTTGAGGTCTGGAATATCGCCGTCTTCGTGGACCTGGAAGGTATCCGCCAAGGCAATGTTGGTAAACGGCACGTAGTCCGGTGTTGGTTCACCGTTGCGCTGCGCGGCTTCCTCACGCAGGGCATTATAGGTGGTCTCGATATTGACGGCAGAGACGTAATACGCCAGCAGCATAATCTCGGTGGCAAACAGCTCGTTGGCATATTTTCGTGCCATGTCTTCTGGCTTAATCAGCCCAGACTGCAATAAGCGCACCATAAACGTCGAGGTCCCAGCGAAGGGGTCAAGGATACTTACACCCTCATCGCTGAGCCCCTTGTCAAAGTGCTTGCGGGAGACCTCATCGGCAGCGCGCAGGATGAAGTCCACGATTTCCACCGGAGTATAGACAATGCCGAGGGCTTCCGCTTGCTTCTTGAAAGCCTTGCGGAAGAAGCGCTCATACAGTTCCTTAATCACCTGCTGCTTACCGGAAGCAGAGGTTACCTCGGAAGCGCGCACGCGCACAGACTCGTAGAACTTTTCCAGCGATTCGGTCTCCGTATCCAGGTTCGCCTTCGATAGGGCCGCAACCATTTTCTCCATGACCTGCGCCACGGGGTTATGCGTAATGAAGTCATGGTTTTCAAATAGCGCGTTGAACACCGGTGCAGTAATCAGGTGTTGCGAGAGCATGGAGATGGCATCATCGGCGGTAATGCCATCGTTCAAATTATTGCGCAGGCCCTCGACAAACTCATCGAATTCTTGGCGCAAGTCTTCATCGGCATTGTCTACCAGTGCGGTAATGCGGGTGATTTGGTTTTCCGCGATAGTGGCAACGTCATCGGCCCAGTCTTCCCAGTAGGAGCGGGTGCCGACCTTGTCCACCAGCTTGGTGTAAATGGCCTCTTGCCATTGCTCTAGAGAGAACAACGCAATCTGCTGCGTCATGGCCGAGGAATCTTCAAAGGCCTCAGGGGACTTGGTGCGATCTGCCTCTTCTAGCTTTTCTTTATCGCTTTTCTCCTCGTCACCGCCAACGTGGTTGACGTCAATAGGCAATTCATCTTGCGCGTTTGCACCATTGAGCGCAATGGAATTGATCTTGGCATTGAAGCGATCATCGTGTGCACGCAGTGCGTTCAGAATCTGCCAGACCACCTTGAAGCGTTGGTTGTCATTCAGGGCTTGCGAGGGTGACACGTCCTGTGCGACAGCAACCGGCAAGATGATGTAGCCATAATCCTTGCGCGCCGATTTACGCATCACGCGGCCCACGGACTGGACCACATCCACCATAGAATTGCGGGGGTTGAAGAAGATCACCGAATCCAGTGCAGGTACATCCACGCCCTCCGAAAGGCAGCGCGCATTGGTAAGTATCCGGGCTTCATTTTCGGCCGCGGGCGATTCAATCCAAGACAACTTGGTGCCGCGCTCCATGGCGTTCATGCCACCATCGACGTGCTGAGCGGCAATGTGCAGGTCGACGTTGGTTAAAGAGACATCGCTAAGCGCCGCCTTATCCTTGAGCAACTCCTGATGAGTCCTAATCAGGGAGGGAAAGCTCTCCGCAATTTGCTCGGAAGTCTTAATGTCTTTGGCAAAGGCCACCGCGCGCTGCATAGGCCGCGCGTTTTCGTCGAAGCCGCCCTTCTTTCCCTGCAACTCGCCCGAGCGTTTAGCCAGGCCATTCCACGCACCGATCATCGCCGAGGCCAGCGTCAGGTTGATCTGGTTATTTTCACTATGCGCCATGGCGTTAGCAGCCACGGATTCATCGACGGTCATCACGAGGACCTTGTAGTCCGTAAGCAAGCCCTTGTCCACGGCCTCGCCGAAACCCAAACGATAGAACTCCGGTCCATAGATTCCCTCATCATCCATGGAGGTCAGTTCGGCGGAGTGCTCTGCGGCTTTGCCTTTAACGGCGTCATCGAAAAGCCGTGGCGTTGCAGTCATATACAAACGCTTTGCGGCCTTGATGTAATCCGTATCGTGCACGCGCACGAAGTTGCTGGAGTCCTCCCCCGCCAACGTAATACCCGTGGTGCGGTGGGCTTCATCGCAAATGACCAGATCAAAGTCATCCAACCCCTGCTGCTGTGCATCATGTACTGCCGGCAAGGATTGATAGGTGGAAAAGACGATATTTAGGCCCTTGGCGCGTTTGCCAGAGGCAAAACGCTTTGCAATGTCTGCCCCATCGGTAGAGACGGGAACTTCCAAGTCATAGACGGCAATATCTTCGGCCTTTTTGGATACCTTCGAGTCAGAGCACACCGCAAAAGTACGCATGTCTAGGCGTCCTTGCGCAGTCCATTCCTTCAAGGTTTGCGAGAGCAAAGAAATAGAAGGCACAAGGAACAAAATGCGTGCCTTGCCGCCGTTATTTTCCGCTACACGCTCTGCCAGGCGCAGCGCGGTAAACGTCTTACCGGTGCCGCAGGCCATGATGAGCTTGCCACGGTCGTGGGTGTCAAAGCCCTCGATGGCTTTATCAATGGCCGCTTGCTGGTGCGGGCGTGGTTCAAAGGTCTCGCGCTGGGAGAGGTTAATTTGGATATTCTTATCCTGCACCTCAGAGCCCGGAAAGGCCACGTCCCAGTTGATGGGCGATTCCGCAATGGAGGAAATACCAATGCGGCTAGTGGGGATGATCTGGTTGGCTAATGCTTCCTCAGCATGCGAGGACCAGCGATCCGTAGTGGAAATAATAATCCGGCTGCTGAAGTGCTCGCGCCCGTGCTCCGTTTCAAAAGAATGCCCTGAGGCCTCAAAGAAGGAATCTAAGTGCGATTTCTGGATGCTCGCGGTGGAGGCATAGAACTTGCACTGGATCGCAGTCCAGGTCCCGTCATCGCGGCGGCGAGCTACCAAGTCAATCCCGGTATCGGCCTTGCCACCGTTATAGCGCCAGTCAGTCCACCGGCTGACCTCATCAAACTGTGCCTTGAGAGTGGGATCAGTCTGAAAATAATTGACCATCAGCTTTTCAAAAGCGATACCATACTTCGCCTTTGGTTGGTTTTCGCGCAGCTGTTCCAGGACCTCAGAGAACTTTGACATAGGAACATTATGCCTGATGAATGTTGCGGTTTCTCGATGTCTGCGACATTGCGCAGGCCGCGTCGTCATGACATGGCGGCCTGGAACGGGAAGAAGCCCGATCCCTGTCATCCCCTCACGTAGGAGTATATTTATTCATTGGAATCCTGTTCGGATTACACACTCCCCGCACGCATGAGGAAGCACATAACCTGAAATGTTTAAAGTTCGGAATGACATGAAAATTCCGCCGCTAGGGCCTGCCTGGGCGGGAGCACTCATGGGACTATCGATCTCCTCATCCCTTATTGATGCCCACCTGAGTCCGGTGTTGGGGCACCTTCCAGCTGAAATCATGCTCGGCGTGGCAACTCTTGTCTTCTTGGCGCTCTCGGCGGGATTCATTAAGTACCGGAATCCTGGGTTTCATTCCGACGATATGCCTGCATGGGGCATGGTCTCCATGGGCATCCTCGCATTGGGTAGCGCCTACTCCCTCATCCTTGATGCCTGGTTGATTCACACTGTGTGTTGGGCCGTGGGTACCGTCCTCAGCCTCATGACCTGCATCAAATATTTAAAGTATCTTTTCTTCAACCACCCCGCTGATCCCGCCTTTGCATTGGGTCTGCCGCTGGTGGCACCGATGGTTTCCGCAACCTCTTCGGCGCAGCTGGCAACGCAGGTCGGTGAGTGGAGCTCGCTTGTCCACGGCGTTGGCGTTTTCTGCTTCGTAGTGGCTTTGGTGACGGGAATGCCGATATTTACCTTTATTTACCTGCACACCTTTCCCAAGGTTCCCATTAACTTCGCTGCCACCGCTTGGATCCCGATGGGCTTGGTCGGCCAGTCCACCGCCGCGGCGCAGCTTCTCGCCGGTGACCAATGGCACTTCCGCGCCATGGTCTACGGTGTGGCGATGCTGGGCTTGGGTGTGCCGCTGTCGGTCTATGCCATCGCCAAGCATTGGGGCGCAGCCCTGGGAAATACCCCGATGTCCTATAACCCCAGCTGGTGGGCCAGCACCTTCCCCGTGGGCACCTGCTGCCTTGGCACCCATACCCTATCCACGCAGCCCGCGGCGCTGGCATGGGGCCTGGGCTGGATGGATACCGTGAGCGCCGCCCTGCTGGTTCTGCTCCTCCTCCACGTCACTTGGGCTGCTTTCGGAGCCATCAAAACCGTTTCCGAGCATTTCAAGGTCAGCCAAATGAGTCACGCATAGCTCCAGGGGTTTCGGCAGGTTAAGAACCTTGTGGATCGTGCTCGGCGAAGAATTGGGGCATCGCCCGGAGCAGGTGCTGGTTCCAGACTCCATGTGCGCTAAGGGCAGATGCGTGGTCAGCATGTGGGCGCACGTATTCGCTAAGGTCGATATTCTTTTCTTGGGCTATGCGGCGAAAATCGTCGTAGCTTTCCGGCGGAACGAGACGATCGTTGTCGCTGCGGACAATCTTGATGGGTGGCATATCCGTGGTGAGATGCGTAGCTGAGGTGACGAAATCTGCACGGTCGGGATATTCCTCGGGCGTTCCACCCAGGTATTTCTGCACGGTATCGCGGGAACCCTGCGCGGCATAAGGATCGTCAGAATCATAGATGTGGCGGACATCGAGGGCCGGTGAGTCCGCATACACGGCGCGGGGAACGGCCGGCGTGCCGGGACAATCGGCGGAAGGTAAGTGGTTGGGGTGCGCGGCGGCATCGGCAGTCGCATTCAGCACCAACTGGCCGCCGGCGGATTCGCCGTATGTAAAGAAACGCCCTGGGTCGCCGTCATAATCCGCTGCATGGGCATTGACCCAATTCATCGCGCACCCCACATGCCCCGCTGCCACCTTCCACGTGGGCTGCTCCCAACTGGACAGCGTGTAATCGACGGATAATACGAGATAGCCGCGCTGCGCCATCTGACGCATGTTGAACGCCTGGGAATGCTTATTCATCTGATCCCAGCCGCCGCCGTGGACATACATCATCACCGGGTGGGTGCCGCCATCATTGGGCGTATAAATATCCATGTCTAGGTCCTCGCCATGGAAGGAATCGTAGGCCACCGTATGATCAGGGCCCTCGTCGGTGCTTTCCACACCAGCCCAACTAAACGCGGCGCGAATATCCACGTCGGTCCCCTGCTCCTTCGCAGCATGAATCTGCGTCCCAAAAAGCGCGATACCTGCAATGAGCGCAACCGCCGCGAACGCGCCTGGCACGTAGAAGCTGCGGGAGCCGAGCCTTCCAAGCGCCGCAAGGACCAGGAGAATAAGGGAAAAGATAATCACCGGCCCGATATACTGCGGGCCGATGAGCGCGCCGGCACCCCAATACGGAATATGCGGCGTAAACGGTGCCACCGCAAGCCACAGCGTGAGGAAAGCGACAAGCGCAAGCGGGACGGAGAGCAGCCGGGCAACGATCTTCATACCGGCAACGTTAGTCCTCGTTTCTGGAAATGCGTGGTGGAGATTTTGCCTTTAATAAGAGGACCAGAGTCACACGCGAATGTTTCCGCGCACCTACGTGGAAGGCACGCCCACAGCCTGATTTAATTAAACCAGAACAATAAAGTGGGAAAGCAATGAATAGTCTCCGGTTCAAAAGAGCCAAGTCTCGTGAATTGGCGCTCGGACAAATGCGAAAAGGTACGATGATGTTTTCGAAGTACCATAGCGATGCTCTCGCGGACGAGATATTCACCTACATACACACGGTTTTAGCTCCACAATTTTCTATACCACATACAGGAGACTAAATACTGATATTAAGTTTTCTTAAGAAATCAATACCATCCAAACACTCGACGCCAAAGTGCTGTGCTACATCCGGAATCTTCACTCGTGCTTTTCCATCTGGCGCGGGTTTCTCGTTGGTCACAATCTTCGCGTTATGCCGATACGCGGAGGCAACTAACCAAGAATCTGCAGCATCCAAAAATATATTTACTGCGTTTGCTTTGTATTTAGGCTCGCGCTCCATACTGACCCAACGTGTCATCGCTTCATAGGCTAGGATTTCTTCCCCATCAGGAGACAACCGCTGGCTGGGGCGGACAAGGTTTTCATACCACGCAAAACGAGGATGCCCCCAGCTCTTCATTTCTTCGTGGACCTCATCATGGAAGCAAATCCCCGGAACAAAAAGCTTCACCTCAAGCTCTTTCCACAGGCTGGGGAATATGTCTTCTGGATAAGTAGTCGTTAACTCACCTAGAAAATTCGTATCGATGACGTACATCGCTTATACCGCTTTTCTGCCCGAAGATCGTGCAGCCGACACAAGCTTTTCAAAGGAATCATACGTTGTTGTTCCCAGAAGACTTGCAGCTTGTTTTTCAGGTAGGACTCCTGATTCTGCGGCACCTAATACTGTCTCAAAAAAATTCTCTCCCACCCTTGCTTTAATCAAGACATGGCGGGGAGGCGCACCTTTAGCATCTCGCGAAGTCTTCATTAGCGCCTGTTCTTTCCGGAACCGTGCCGCAAGTGGAATAGCTTCTTCTTGTGAGACCATTCCAAGTCCTACCAGCCGCCACAACAATGCTTCGCGGCTCATGCCGTATGTCTTGGATAGTGCGGGAACCTGTTCTGCTAGCTCGTCAGTGGGCTGGAATTTCTCCCCTAGGGAAGCTCCCGGGCACAAGAAAGCCGCAGCAAATTGATTACACCATTGCTCAGTTTCTAGGCGCTCCGAGTGATCAGAAATTCCGGGTTTGCCAAGCACAACGTGCGCCAATTCGTGCGCAAGACTGAAAAGCTGAGCCGTCTTGGTATCGCGGGTATTGATGAAAACTAGGCAGTAGCCATCCTCTTCAAGGGTGAATCCACGAAATTCCTCTACATTAAGTGCCCTACGGGTGGAGTTTTCGGCAATGGAGTTTCGGGCGACGAGTATCCCGGCATCTTCCATCAATGAAACCAATTCACGAACTTTGTCACGCCCGGGAAGAGGTGTTTCTTGAGTGAGGCGGAGTACGTCCCGAACGCTGCTGGCAGCAGCTGTTGCAGACTCAGAAATCGTCGCGGTACGGAAAAGCTCCGGCGGCTCAATTCCGATGTCCCGTGCGTATTCGGCGTACCAATCGAGGCGACTCTGGGAAGCGAACATGACTTCCTGCAGCTCTGGGCTGACGGTATCGAGCTGCTCATTGCGCACGGTTCTAAAATCCGCGACCTCAACTCCATCGCCTGTGGGGACATCGAGAAGCAGCCTGCCGAAAGGGATATGAGCTTTCTTCGCTAGGTCTTTCGCTTGTTTTAGAGTGGGACGCTCTTCACCAGTTTCCCATTCATGGATTTTGGGGAATTGCTTGAGTAGCGCGGATTGTGAGAGCCCTGTGCGGGATACCGCCCAAGCCAGCACAGCAGGTTGAATCGTCACTCGTACAGGTGCCATGACGATCCTCCTTCACTATCCGTAGGTCTTAAATAGTAGCGTAAACCAAGCAAAAAGCTCGGTCGAGGCCGGCGGCATCGGCAAGCGCATTCAGCACCAACTGGCCGCCGTGGAAATACACCATCACTGAGTGGGTGCCACCATCATTGGGCGGATAGCAGCCGGACAACGATCCTCAAGTATTCGTGTCCGGAGATGCGTGGTGGCGGCTTTAGTGGAGAAAAGCCGCCTGCTAGCTCGCGTTTTTAAAGGAAAGGCGGCGGTCCCGCAGGGGCAGGGCGTCCTTCCGGCTTAGCTCCGCGATACATAGTGCGATTACGAAGCCTGCCAAGGCGATGAACGAGGACCACGGCAACCACAAATCAGAATCTGACTTGGCCAGCGGCGGGAATAGGAAGAGTCCCAAGACTGGGACGGCATAAATGATGCGATTCTGCCCGCGCGCCAGGACGCCTAGCAGTGGCACTACGGCACACAAGACGTAATGATCCCACAAGATACTGCTGGTAGCTGTAAGCACCGTAAAGATGCCGACGGCAGTAATGCGCCACGGGTCCTGTGACCGCACAGCGGTAACAATAACCAGTGCAACCAATGCCAGGGTGACAAGTGGCGGAATAATGCTGGCAGCCGTTGAAGGATCATCGACAATGGTGACAAGAAGGTTGTCATCTTCAACGCGGTTGGTGCTGAGCTGGGAGGCAATCGATCCGTTCACAGGAGCGACCATTACTGACCCCATGATGTCCTGAAGGGTATCCCACCAAGAGGTAAATACGTTCCAGCCAGAAACAACGATTGAGTACAGCACAGCGATGGCGCCTGTCCCGAGTGCCACCACTCCCGTGTTCCGCGCCCGCGGAAATGCCACACAGATGAGTACGAGGACAATGGGGGTTAGCTTCACCGCAGATACAAGTCCCAGTGCAATTCCCGCGCGCACTGGATGCACGCGAGAAGCAGCAAGGCCGTATGCAACCCCCGCAAAGATCAACGGGCTCGTCTGCCCAAGGATCAACGATGACTGAAAAGCCGTCGATACCCAGCCCAAGAGTATGCCGAAAAGCAATGTCATGGTCGGTATCTCTTCTTCAAACCACAAGAACCAGGCGGAGGCTATCAGCACCACCAACGCCCAACCGGAAACAATCGCGAGCACTATCACGGAGACATCAAAACTCATGACTTGCACGACCAAGCTCATGACATCGGCAAGAAATGGGGCGTGAACATAAGGGTGTGGGAACCCTGTGACATCAGAGTGGGCGATGGTGTCTAACCACACATCACCACGGGGTAGTGCGAAATCATGTTCATTGATGCTATAGAGGTGATCCCGGTTTCCATCGCGTACGAGCAATCCCGCTACCCATAACGCGTCCCAGTCATCGTAATTCATTTTTCCGGCGGAAATTATGGCAACCACTAGGCCAAATACCAGCCCAATACCATGGTGGCACCACCGCAGCACTGTTGATGCGGGTGCGGAGGCTTGGTGGCGGGAATGCGCACTCATGGGACTCCTACTGTAAAAATCATGATTCGAATCAGGGAGAAAAGGCTTTGTTTATTAGGCGGCGGCCGGGAAAATCGAAGATTGCCTAAACGCTACTCAAGCCCGGCCGAAGCCGGGCTTGTGCTAGGCAGTGCCAGGGGCTGGTTTACTCCACGACGGAATTAGCGCCCACGGCGTGGCCGAAGAGGTCAGGCAAGGTGGCAGACCATGCCTCAACCAGCTGGGAGATGGCCACGGATTCGCCGCCCAGGGTAAGGGCACCGGTTTCGGTGGTCTCACCCACGATGGCCGCGGAGATGCCGAGCTCTGCCGCACGGGCAAGCACCTTATCGGCGCGGTCGGCGGTGGTAGCCACGAGCGCGCGGGAGGCGGACTCGGAGAAGGCCGCGGTAAAGGCATCCTCATGCACGGCGGTGAGATCGAGGTCGAGGCCGAGGCCGGCGGCATCGGCAAGCGCACCGGCGCGCTTGGCCATCTCAAAGGCGGCGACGGCAAGGCCGCCCTCGGAGACATCGTGTGCGGCGGTGAGCAGATCGTTGCCGTGGAAGAAGTCCGCAAGGCGCTTCTCATTGGCCATGTCCACCTGCGGCGGCAGGCCGTTGAGGTTGTCCTTATCGGCACCCTCGGCGCTCACCAGCTGCCAGATGGAACCGCCGAACTCATCCTTGGTCTCGCCCAAGGCGATGAGGACCTCCTTCTCATTGACGGTGCCCAAGTTATTGCCAATGGCCTTGTGCACATCGTCGATAACGCCGAGCACACCCACGACCGGGGTGGGCAGAATCGGCTCGGAGCCGGTCTGGTTGTAGAAGGACACGTTGCCGCCGGACACGGGGATGGCGAGCTCGACGGCGGCATCGGCAAGCCCATGCACCGATTCGCGGAATTGCCACATCACGTCCGGGTTTTCCGGGGAACCGTAGTTGAGGCAGTTGGTAATCGCAACGGGCTTCGCGCCGGTAACCGCGACGTTGCGGTAGGCCTCCGCCAAGGCCAGGCGCGCGCCCATGTTCGGGTCCAGCTTGGTGTAGCGTCCGGAAGCATCGGCGGAAACGGCAACGCCGCGGCCGGTCTCCTCATCGATGCGCAGCACGCCCGCGTCCGCGTGGTGGGACTGGACGGTATTGCCGCGCACGTAGCGGTCATACTGGTTCATGATGAAATCGCGCGAGCACAGCGAGGGCGAAGAGACGAGCTTCTGCAGGGATTCCACCAGGCCGCGCTTGTCCGTACCCTGGTATTTCTGCAGCTCATCCTGCCACTCGGGGCGGGCGTAAGGGCGCTCGTACACCGGAGCCTCATCCGCGATGGTGCCGGCCGGCGCATCGACGACGACCTCGCCCTGGTGGCGGATGACCAAGTGGTCACCCTCAGTAACCTCACCGATTTCGGCGCAGGTGACCTCCCAGTGCTCACAGATTTCGCGGAACTTCTCCACATTTTCCGGGGCCACGACGGCGCACATGCGCTCCTGGGACTCGGAGGCGAGGATTTCCGCGGCGGTCATGTTTTCCGCGCGCAGCGGCACCGCATCGAGGTTGACCTCCATGCCACCATCGCCGGACGCAGCCAGCTCAGAGGTGGCACACGCCAGGCCGGCACCGCCCAAGTCCTGGATGCCCACCACGACGCCGGCGTGGTAGAGATCCAGGCAGCATTCGATGAGCACCTTTTCCGCGAAGGGGTCGCCCACCTGCACGGCAGGAAGCTTGCGCTCCGCGCCGTCTTCAAAGGTATCGGAGGCCAGCACGGATACGCCGCCGATGCCATCCAGGCCGGTGCGGGAACCGAAGAGCATGACCTTGTTACCCTTGCCGGAGGCGAAGGCGAGTTTCAGGTCATCGACCTTGAGCGTACCCACACACAGGGCGTTGACCAGCGGGTTTCCCGCATAAGTTTCATCAAAGACGGTTTCTCCGCCAATATTGGGCAGACCCAAGGAGTTGCCGTAGCCGCCCACGCCGGAGACGACGCCGGGCAGCACGCGCTTGGTATCGGGGGCATCGGCAGGCCCAAAGCGCAGCTGATCCATCACGGCAATCGGGCGCGCACCCATGGCCATGATGTCGCGGACGATGCCGCCCACGCCGGTGGCCGCGCCTTGGTAGGGCTCCACGTAGGAGGGGTGGTTGTGCGATTCCACGCGGAAGGTCACCGCATTGCCATCGCCGATGTCCACCACGCCGGCGTTTTCACCAATGCCGGCGAGGATCTTCTCCCCCATCTCCTCCGTCATGGTCTCACCAAAGTAGCGCAGGTGCGTCTTGGAGGACTTATAGGAGCAATGCTCGGACCACATCACGGAGTACATGGTCAGCTCCGCGTCGGTGGGGCGCCGGCCCAAAATATCGTGGATGCGCTGGTATTCGTCATCCTTCAGGCCGAGCTCAACGTAAGGCTGCTGCTCATCCGGGGTGGACTGTGCCTTTTCTACGGTGTCATTAGAAACGGTCATGTAGGTGGCCTCCTTAAACCGCCGGCGCTTCCGCGACGGCCTTGATGGCGGATACGAAAAGTCCCAATCCGTCGGTGGATGGGCCGGTCAGCGGGTCAATGGCGTGCTCGGGGTGCGGCATGAGGCCAACAATCCGGCCGGACTCATCGCTCACACCGGCAATGCCATTGATGGAGCCGTTGTAATTATCGGTATAGCGGAAGACCACGCGGCCTTCGCCCTCGATGCGGGCGATATCGTCATCGCCTGCCTGGAAACGGCCCTCACCGTGCTTGGCGGGCACCAAAATCTTTTGGCCCTTTTCAAACTCGCTGGTCCAGGCCGTGGTGGAGTGCTCCACCTCCAGGTAAGTATCGGTGCAATGAAAATGCAGGCCCTTATTCCGGGTCAATGCGCCCGGTAAGAGGCCTGCTTCAGTCAAGATTTGGAAACCATTGCAAATGCCGAGCACCGGCATTCCCTCCTTGGCGCGGTCGATGACGCTGCGCATGACGGGGGCGAGCGCCGAAATAGCGCCCGAGCGCAGGTAGTCACCATAGGAAAAACCGCCCGGCACGACTACCGCGTCCACGCCGCGCAGGTCAGCATCCGCGTGCCAGAGGTTAATGACCTCGGCGCCGGCGGTGCGGGCCGCGCGGGCGGCATCCACATCATCCAGGGTGCCGAGGAAGGTAATTACTCCGATTTTTGCGGTCACTTACTTGACCTCCAGCTGCGTAACCTCGTAGTCCTCGATGACGGTATTAGCCAGCAGCGTTTCTGCCACCTTATCCAGTTCCTCCGCGGTAACGGAGTCATCTACCTCGAGTTCGAAGCGCTTTCCTTGGCGCACATCGCTGACACCGGATACTCCGATGCGACCCAATGCGCGGACGACAGCTTGGCCCTGCGGATCCAGAATTTCCGCCTTGGGCATGACATTGACAACTACACGAGCCATGAAATTTTTGCCTTACTGTATGGGGCTTAGGTCTGCCCGATTCAGTGTAGTCATACCCCCGCCCAATCCCTAGATATACCCCCACTGCAGGGTTTTCACCCCAGCAAAGCAAACACCGCGTAAATTACGACCAACAGGAAAACGAATTTTGCGCGGCACCCAGGTTTCACCGCCTGCTCGCGCGAAACCCGCCCCTTGCGGCCACGGGTGCACCAATTGTTCAGCGAGTAAATATAAAAGGCGTCCATGACAACTTCCTCTATGATTAAGGTGACTTCTATGGCTCTTCGCCGCCTTGGCAGGGTAGCCCTCGCTGCCGGTTTTTCCACCCTCTCCCTATCCGTCGCGGTGCCTACCGCCATGGGCGCCCCGGAAAATTCAACCGCGGTCATCTCTGAGGTCTACGGCGGTGGCGGAAACAAGGGCGCGAGCTTTTCCAATGATTTCATCGAGCTTTATAACCCCACCGATGCCGCGATCGATCTCACCGGCTGGTCCGTGGAGTACTTTGCCTCCAACGGCAATAGCGGCGGCAAGATAACCCTGTCTGGCTCCATCGCTCCCCACGGTTATTACCTGGTGCAGGGCGCTGCCGGCAATGGCCAAGCCCAGGCTCTTCCCACCCCGGATGCGGAAGGCAAGGTCAATATGTCCGGCACGAAGGGCTCGGTGCAGCTTGCCGATGCCACCGGCAACACCATTGACCTCCTAGGTTACGGCGCCGCCTCTAAATTTGAAGGCTCTGCCACCGGCGCACTATCCAATGACACCTCCGCTTCCCGCAACGCGGCGGGCGCCGATACCGATGACAACTCCGCGGACTTCACCGTCGGCACGCCTTCTCCTACCAATTCCGGCAACGAGTCCCCGGCCCCACAGCCGGATGGCTCGGGTGGCTCCGAGAACCTCCCTGCTCCCGAAGGCATAACCCCGATTGCTGAAATCCAGGGCACCGGCGCTACCTCCCCGCTCGAGGGCCAAAACGTTGCTACCCAGGGCGTTGTCACCGGCGTGTGGAGCGAGGGCGGCTTAAACGGCTTTACCATCCAGACCGGCGGCACCGGCAAAGAAGCCACCGATGCCTCCCAGGCGCTATTTATCCACATGGGTAAAAAGGGCGCCGATAAATACCCCAGCATCGGCGACTCCGTCGAGGTCACCGGCCAGGTCTCCGAGTATTACGGCGCTACCCAGGTCAGCGCTTCTTCCCTCAAGCAGCTCGATACCGCGCTGGAGGAGGTCACCCCGCTCGCCGTGGACGAGCTGCCCCAAGGCGATTCCGCCCGCGAGCCCTTTGAGCACATGCTCATCCAGCCCGGCACGCACACCGTGACCAATAACTACTCGCTCAACCAATACGGCGAGGTCGGCCTCGCCCCGGGCGATGAGGCCTTCCGCCAGCCTTCCGATGTCCACTCCCCTTCCACCGACCCCAATTCCGAGCTGCAAAAACTGGCCAAGGATAACGCAGAAAAGCTCGTCACCCTGGATGATGGCCGCACCCGCGATTACCTGAAGACGGATAAGGACACCCCGCTGCCGTATATCTCCCAAGACGGTGGAAAGACCATCAAGTCCCTGCGCACCACCGATACGGTCGAATTCCAGCATCCGGTCATCGTGGACTATTCCCACGATCAGTGGCGCTTCCAACCCACAGAACCGGTCACCGGTAATACGACCGGAGCCGATCTCCCCATTTCCTGGGAGGATTCCCGCCCCGCCGAGCTGCACGCCGTCGATGACGTCAAGGGCGAATACACCATCGGCGCATTCAACGTGCTGAACTACTTTACTTCCTTGGGCGAGGAATACGGCGGCAGCGCTTATACCGACCGCGAAGGCAATAAGGTCACCGTCAACCGCGGCAAGACCCGCGGCGCCTACACCGAATCCGCATTGCAGGACCAAGAACGCAAGATCGTCGCCGCCATCAATGGCCTGGATGCCGATGTCATTGGCCTTTCCGAAATCGAAGATGGCTACGCCGTCACCGGGGACTTTAACCAGCGCGATAAGGCGCTGAAGCGCCTGACCGAAAAACTCAACGAGGCCGCGGGCTCAGAAAAGTGGGCCTTCGTTCCCTCCCCTTCCAAGGATCAGGTTCCTGAGCGCCCCGATGTCATCCGCACCGCGTTTATCTATCACAAGGACGTGGTCAAGCCCGTAGGCGAATCCCGCATCTTCCAGGATCCGCGCTTTTCCGGCACCGCCCGCGAGCCGTTGGCTCAGGAATTCCAACCGCTCAAAAGCGATGACGAGTCCTTCGTCGCCGTGGCCAACCACTTCAAGTCCAAGGGCTCGGTGGCTAAGGGCGATGAAGATTCCGGCGATGGCCAGGGCAATAACCCCAACGTCCGCAATGCCCAGGCCCAAGCCGTACTCGATGCCCTGCACAAACAGGACGATTGGAAGGATAAGCCGCTATTCGCCCTGGGTGATTTCAATACCTACACCCACGAAACCGCGCTCGATGTCTTCCGCAATGATGGCTTTACCGTGCCTGCCGAAAAGTACGGCGCCGATACCTCCTACCAGTTCGGCGGCCTGCTCGGCACCTTAGACCACGTCCTGGCCAATGAGGTTGCTTCGGGCGCGCTTGCCGATGCCCAAGTGTGGAACATCAACGCCGACGAACCCGTCGCCTTTGAGTACTCCCGCCGCAACTACAATGTCGTGGATTTCTACGACGATTCCCCCTTCCGCGCCTCTGACCACGACCCCGTCAAGGTCGGTTTCACGCTCGGCGAGGATGAATCCACCGACGCCCCAAGCGGCGACGACCAGGACGACGACAACACCGATGGCCCAGGCTTCGGATTCGGCTCTAGCTCACTTGGCACCGGCGCCATTATCGGCTTCGCCATCCTAGCTGGCCTTCTCGCTATCCCCGGTTTCATGGCGGCCACCGGCAACCTGCAGAAGATCATCCCCGCTGGAATCTGGGGCTTGCTCCCGCAGCAGGCTAAGGACTTCATTAACGGCCTAAGCAAGTAGGAGCGCCTACTCGTACAGGCCCATCTCGTCAGAAAGCACCACGAGCTCGTCTGCCGCCTGTTGCGTTGTTAGTTCATCTGTTCGTTTCATGCTACCTACTATAAAACCTCCGCCGGACTAACGCGGAAGGTAAATGCTGTAATCAGCGGGAGTAGCGCCCGCGTCGAGGGCACGGCGAGCTGCCTTGACAAAGTCCTTAATGACCTTGCGGTCATCCAGGTTGCGGGCAGAGATGGAAAGGCGCACGGTATTGCCGCGCTGGGCGGAGCGCTCTGCCGCGCGGATAATGTTTTTGCGCCACCATTTGGCGGAACCAAATCCCTCACCAAAAGAAAGGTTGCGGGCTTGGTGGAATTTCCCGGTGGGCACCTCCAAGATGCCACGTGTAGAAGCCGCCGCCTCAAAGGGGAATTTGGGCAGGACCTGCAAAGTTCCGGGAGACATGCGCCAGCGCGGGGGCGCGAAGATGGTGGGTTCGAAACCAATCTGCGCCATCTGCCGGGTCGCACCGGCTAGGCGCAGCTTCGCCTCATGTGAATTGAGGTTGGCAAACTCCGCGCGGCGGCCTTGCACTGCTTGATCAAAGCCATTGAGGATAAGCGGACGGCCCGCGGCCGCCTGGTCTTTCAGCCACTGTTGGGTGTCTTTGTCCTTGGCCAGGTGCCAATTGCCATCAATATGCGGGGCGATGAGGAGGGAGACGGGAATTTCCTCCCGGTCCAGAACCGACAGGAAGCTTGTAGCCTGCTTCCGAGTGTCCTCAAAAATACTGGAGATAGAAACCAGAAGGTGGCTAGTCATAGCTCAAATTATCGCACAGTACCGCCAGATCCGCGCGCTGGCCAGAACGCTGGCCAGGGTGCCGGCCAGCGCGTGACTGTGCGGCGTGGTTACTCCGTAAGGCCGGTGGCCTTATTGATGGTCCAGGCGTATTCGAAGGCGTTTTGGCGCCACTTATCGTAACGGCCAGAGACGCCACCATGGCCGGCCACCATCTCGGTCTTGAGCAGGAATTCGCCCCCGGTGGCGGTAGCGCGCAGCTGCGCAATCCACTTTGCCGGTTCCACGTACAGCACGCGGGTATCGTTCAGCGAGGTGATAGCCAAGATATCCGGATAGTCCTTGGCCTCGACATTCTCGTAGGGCGAGTAGGACTTCATGTAGTCGTAGTACTCAGGATCGTGGTACGGATCGCCCCACTCTTCCCACTCGGGAACGGTGAGGGGAAGCTCCGGCATGAGCATCGAGGTCAGCGGATCCACGAAGGGGACCACGGCCTGAATGGCGGTAAAGCGGTCAGGTGCCATATTGGCCACGGCACCCATGAGCATACCGCCGGCGGATCCGCCTTCGGCCACCATTTGATCCGGGTTGGTCACGCGGCGCTCGATGAGATCATCGGCCACTGCGATGAAATCGGTGAAGGTATTTTTCTTCTGCAACATCTTGCCGTCGTCGTACCACTGACGGCCCATCTCGCCGCCGCCGCGCACGTGGGCGACCGCATAAATCATGCCGCGGTCCATCAGCGAAAGCCGGGACGCGGAGAAGTACGGGTCCATGCTGGCCTCATAGGAGCCGTAACCATACAGCAGCGTCGGATTGGGCTTGGTGCGGTCCAGGTCAGAACGGTGCACCACGGAGACCGGGATCTTGGTGCCATCATTAGCGGTAGACCAGATGCGGTAGGCCACATAATCATCCGGGTCATAGCCGCCGGGGACTTCTTGTTCCTTCAGCAGCGTGTACTCGCCGGTATCCACGCGGTAATCGAAAAGCTGCGCGGGCTGGATATAGGACACGTAATTCACGCGGACTACCGGCGCGTCCCATTCCGGGTTACCGGCCACGGCGACGGTAAAAAGCTCCTCGTTGAAGTTGAGTTCTTCGAATTCCCCGAAGTCATCGCCCACGCGCATAATGGCGGCCCTGCCGATGCCGCCGCGGCGATAGCCCACCACCATGTGGTCGCGGTAGGTATCCACGCCCTCGATGCGGGTGGTGTCATCGTGTGCCAGCAGCTCCGGCAGATCGCGCAGGGCGGGAAGTTCCTCACCGACCTTGGCATAGCCCACCGCGAAGTTCGGGCCGGTGGCGTTGTGGGTGACAATCCAATAGTCCTCGCTGCCCACTACGGCATGGTCTACGTCATAATCCACGCCGGTCTCGCGCGTCCACAGCGGGCGGAATTCGCCCTCGGGGTCCTCTGTATCCAGCACCCAAGCTTCCGAGGTAATCTTCGAGACCACGCCAATGAAGAGGTACTTATCGGAGCGAGCACTGCCGATGCCCACATTAAAGTGCTCATCTTCCTCGTGGAAGACGCGCACATCCGCGGACTGCTCGGTGCCTACCTTATGGCGCCACACCGCATCCGGGCGCCAGGCATCATCCACGGTGGTGTAGAAGATGTAGCCATCGCCTGCCCAGGTAGCGCCGTAGAAAATGCCGGTGAGGTGATCCTCCAGCAGCTCTCCCGTTTCGAGGTCCTTAATGGACAGCTCAAAGCGCTCATCGCCGGCAAAATCCACGGAATAGGCCAGGTAGCGGCCGGAATCTGAGATGGAGGCTGCACCAAGAGCGAAGAAGTCCTTGCCCTCTGCCAGGGCGTTGGCGTCCAGGATAATTTCTTCGCCCTCTGGGCTGCCTTCTTCCGGAATCACCGGTGCGGTCCACGGATCGCTGCCCTCTTCTACCGGGATGCGGCAGGAATAGCCGTAGTTCTTGCCCTCTTCGGAGCGTCCGTAGTACCAGTACTTACCGCGGCGGGCCGGTACGGACATATCGGTTTGTTTAATGCGGGATTTAATCTCTTGGAAGATATTTTCCGTCATCGCATCCAAGTGCCCGGTATGCGCCGCGGTGTAATCGTTTTCGGCGTTGAGGTAATCCAGGGTTTCCTGCGATTGCTTATCGCGCAGCCACTCGTAATTATCCACGAACTCGCGGCCGTGAAATTCGCGCTTGACGGGGTGGACTGGGGCTACCGGTGCGGTCGTCTTTTCATCACTCATGCCCTACCACTGTACGCGTCAGCTGCCTTGCCCCAGCAGAAGGCGACGAGGGGGCCGCGGCGAGCAGGGCAAGACCAGAACCCCAGCCCCCAGCTAGGAACTTGGCGCGAGGAAGTCCGCGAAGCGCTCGCCCGATAGCCGTTCGTAGGCCTCGATATAGCGCAGGCGGGTGGCGGAAACTACGTCATCGGGAAGCGCGGGCGGGGTGGTCTCAGAGGACTTATCCCAGCCGGAGGCAGCAGAAGTCAGCCAATCGCGCACGTACTGCTTATCAAAGGAGGGCTGTACCTCGCCTTCCACGTAGGAATCGGCGGGCCAGTAGCGGGAGGAATCGGGGGTGAGGACTTCATCGGCAAGCACGAGCGTGCCGTCTTCATCAAGGCCGAACTCGAACTTGGTATCGGCCAAGATGATGCCCTTCTCTTCTGCAAGCTGGGCGGCCTTGGCGTAAATGCGCAAGGTGGCCGCGCGCAGCTCTTCGGCGCGCTCGCGGCCGAGCTTGTCCGCCACGTGCGCGAAGGACACGTTCTCATCGTGATCGCCCTGCTCAGCCTTGGTGGCTGGGGTGAAAATGGGCTCGGGCAGGCGGGAGGCCTCGACAAGGCCTGCGGGCAGCTCGATGCCGCACACGGTGCCGTCTGCCTGGTATTCCTTCAAGCCGGAGCCGGTAAGGAAACCGCGCGCCACGCACTCGAAGGGCAGCATATCCAGCTTCTTGACTACCATGGCGCGACCCAAGCACTCTTCCGGAATGCGCTCATCATCGAGCGGTCCGGCGAGGTGGTTGGGAAAATCGATGGCATCGAAGAAAAACTTCGAGGTGGCCGTGAGAACCCGGCCCTTATCCGGGATGGCGGGTTCCAAGGCAAAGTCGTAGGCGGAGATGCGGTCAGAGACCACCATCAGCAGGGTGGTGTCGTCCACATCGTAAATATCGCGGACCTTGCCAGAGGCTACATGGGTATAAGAAGAAAGCTCAGGACGCATGGTCCTCATCATAACGCGCGGACACATAAGCCCGCGCACAGCGCTAAAGGATTTCGCCCGGCGTATAAGCGGCGGCCTTGGGGTGCTCGCCCACGAGGGCCTTGATGCGGTGCAGGACCTGGGAGACCTGGGATTCGGCGGCGCCGATGAAGGCGTGCTTATCCTCGAGGACCCTTTCGAGCTCGGCCTCGTCCATGGGCAGGCGGTCGTCCGCGGCGAGGCGCTGGACCAGGTCCTGGTTGCCGCCGTTTTCGCGCATGTTCAGGGCCACGGCCACGGCGTTTTCCTTGATGACCTCGTGGGCGGTCTCGCGGCCCACCCCGGCGCGCACCGCCGCCATGAGAATGCGGGTGGTGGCGAGGAAGGGCAGGTAGCGCTCCAGCTCGCGGTCGATCATGGCCGGGAAGGCGCCGAATTCATCGAGCACGGTGAGGAAGGTTTCGAATTGTCCATCGATGGCAAAGAAGGCATCGGGAAGCGCCACGCGTCGCACCACAGAGCAGGAGACATCGCCCTCGTTCCACTGGCTGCCGGCGAGGTCTGCGGCCATGGTGAGGTAGCCGCGCAGGATGACCTGCAGGCCGGTCACGCGCTCGCAGGAGCGGGCGTTCATCTTGTGCGGCATGGCGGACGAGCCCACCTGGCCTTCCTTGAAGCCCTCGGTGACGGTCTCGTTGCCGGCCATCAGGCGGATGGTGGTGGCAAGCGATGCCGGGGCGGTGCCCAGGGAGACGAGGCAGGAGATGGCATCGAAATCCAGCGAGCGCGGGTACACCTGGCCCACGGAGTTGAAGATGCGGCGGAAGCCAAGGTAATCCGCAATATTGGTCTCTAGGGAGGCGAGCTTATCCTCGGAACCACCCATGAGATCGAGCATGTCCTGCGAGGTACCCATGGGGCCCTTGATGCCGCGCAGCGGGTAGTGCGACAGCAAGTCTTCCACGCGCTCGATGGCCAGCAGCATTTCATCACCGGCGGTGGCAAAGCGCTTGCCCAGCGTGGTGGCCTGCGCGGCCACGTTGTGCGAGCGCCCAGCCATAACTAGGGATTGGTACTCGGCGGCGTGACGGCCAATGCGCGAGACCACGGCGATGGCCTTATCGCGGATGATTTCCAGCGAGGTGTGGATCTGCAGCTGCTCCACGTTCTCGGTGAGATCGCGGCTGGTCATTCCCTTGTGGATGTGCTCGTAGCCGGCCAGCGCATTGAATTCTTCGATGCGGGCCTTCACATCGTGGCGGGTGACGCGCTCGCGCTCAGCAATGGATTCGAGGTTCACGTCCTCGATAACGGCTTCATACGCGCTAATGGCCTTGGCGGGGATGTCCACGCCCAGGTTCTTCTGGGCGTGCATCACGGCGATCCATAGCTTGCGCTCGAGGATGATTTTATGCTCCGCGCTCCAGATATTGGCAAGCTCCGCAGAAGCATAACGGGAGGACAGGACGTTGGGGATATTCTTCTTCTCAGCCACGTGGCTCATTATTCCATGCCTGCCCTCCCCCGTGGCTACTTGCTAGATAGAAATTTCCCCGGCTGCCGCGCGCTTGCCGATGTCCCCCCGAACAAACCCGCCCGCAAACTCAATGCCCTGGGCGGTGGCGTAGGCATTCTCGCGCGCGGCGTCTAGCGTGTCGCCCTTGCCCAGCACGTTGAGCACGCGGCCACCATTGCTCTGGAATACCCCATTGGAGCGCTTCGTGCCGGCGTGCAGCACGCGCTCTGGATCCTCGAGGCCCTCGCCCGTAATGGCATCGCCCTTGCGGGGAGAAGCGGGGTATCCCTCTGCCGCCATGACCACGGTGATGGCAAAGCCGTCCTCCCACTGCAGCGGCTCGAGTTCTGCCAGCGTGCCGGTGGCGGTGGCGTTGAGCGCCTGCGCCAGCGGGGACTTAAGAAGTGAGAGCACCGCTTGGGTCTCTGGGTCACCAAAGCGGCAGTTAAATTCCACCACCGCCGGGCCCTCTTCGCCCCAAGCCAGCCCGGCATAGAGCAGGCCGGAATAGGGGGTGCCACGGCGCACCATTTCCTTGGCAACCGGGGTACATACCTCGTCGACGATGCGCTGCACGTCGTCCCTGCCAAGCCACGGCAGCGGTGTGTACGCGCCCATGCCGCCGGTATTGGGGCCCTCGTCGTTATCGTAGGCGCGTTTGTGGTCCTGGGCGGGCAACAGCGGCACGACGGTCTCGCCATCGACAAGGCAAAATAGCGATACCTCAGGCCCGTCCAGGAACGATTCCAAGAGCACGGGGTTGCCGGCACCTAAGACCGCATCCACATGGGCGAGGGCGGCGGCGCGCTCGCCGGTGACCACGACGCCCTTGCCGCCTGCCAGGCCATCGTCCTTGACCACGAACTGCGGCCCGAAATTATCCAGCGCGGCCTCAATATCGGCCTCGCTAGCGCCTGGGCGCAGCTGCTGCGCGCGGGCCGTCTTGACCCCAGCGGCCTCCATGACTTCCTTGGCAAAGGCCTTGGAGCCTTCAATTTGGGCCGCGTCCTTATTCGGCCCGAACACGGCGATGCCTTCTGCCCGCAGCGCATCCGCCACACCGGCGACCAGCGGCACCTCGGGGCCGATGACCACGAGCTCGGCAGCGATCTCCCGGGCGAGTTCCACCATGCGTTCTGGATCATCTACCTGGGAGTATTCCGGGTGCAGGGTAGCCAGCGGTGCCATGGCCGCGCTGCCCGGCGCGACGTGGATCTCCGCAGCCTGTGGATCAGCGTGCAGTCCTTTCACGAGGGCGTGTTCACGGCCGCCCGAACCAATTACGAGAATGCGCATGCCCACCATCATAGCTGGGGTAGCCTGGCAGCTATGGCTTCTGTATTTAGCAAAATCATCACTGGTGACCTACCCGCCCGCTTTGTCTACCGCGATAAGACCTGCGTGGCTTTCTTATCCATCGAGCCGCTGCGCTACGGCCACACCCTGGTCGTGCCCGTAGAGGAAGTAGATAAGTGGACCGACCTGGATCCACAGACCTGGACGCACCTGAACGAGGTGGCCCTAGAAATCGGTGAGGCCATCAAGAACGCGTACGATACCCCGCGCACCGGCTACGTCATCGCCGGCTTCGATGTGCCGCACACCCACATCCACCTCTTCCCCACCGAGAAGATGGAAGAGTACGACTTTTCCAAGGCCTATGCCGCCGAGGACACCGACGATGCCGCCATGGATGAGGCGGCCGCGCGCATCCGCCAGCACCTGGGCACCAACGAGGACGGCTACCGCGAGGACTAATCCTCCGGTTCCTCCAGCGCGGGCAGGCGCACCGTAAAGGTGGTGCCCTGGCCCAGCTTGGAGTCCACACTGATGCTGCCGCCGTGCTGTTCCACTAGGGAATGCACGATGGCAAGGCCCAAACCGGATCCGCCGGTATCGCGCGTGCGCGAGGAATCCGCGCGGTAGAAGCGCTCGAAGATGTGGGCGGCGTCCTCGGACGACATTCCCTTGCCGTCATCGATGACGTCTACCAGGATGTCCTTGTTGTCGCGGCGCAGTTGAAGGGTTACCGTGGCATCCTCGCCGCCGTGGCGCAGGCCATTGGAAATCAGGTTCAGCAGCACCTGGTGGAGGCGATCCGCATCGCCATTGACCACTGGGATGGACTGCGCATTATTAACCACCTTGACCTCGCGCTCCGGGAAGGCAGCGCGCGCGGACGAGCCCACCGAAAGGGAAAGCTCCAAAAGGTCCACCGGCCGCAGGTCTAGGCGCGTGCCTTCCGCGCGGGTCAGCGCCAGCAGGTCCTCTACCAGCAGCGACATGCGCTTGGATTCCTTATCGATCTTGGAAAAGACCAGATCGACATCGTTTGTCGCCCCAGAGCGGTAAAGCTCCGTGTAACCGCGCAGGCTGGTCAGCGGGGTGCGCAGCTCGTGGGAGGCATCGCCGACAAAGCGGCGCATCTGTTCCTCTTTTTCCTGCGCCGTAACGACCGAGCGCTGCAGGTGGCCCAGCATGATATTGAGCGCGGCGGCCAATTGGCCGACCTCCGTATGCAGCGGCCATTCGGGCACGCGCTTGTCTAGGTCGCCTGCCGCGATTTCCGATGCCGTCGATTCCACCACCCGCAGCGGCCGCAACGCCCTGCGGATAAACCAGAAGCCCACGCCGGCCATGGCAGCCAAGGCAATCGCCGCAATGGATACCTGCACCATGGCTAGGCCGTGCAGGATTTCCTTTTCATGGGTCATGTCCTTGGCAATGACGGTGATAACGCCATTGGAATCCGCAAAGGCCAGCGCGCGCCACTTGGTGTTATTTTCAATCGAGCCCACCGTCGTGGGGTAGCCACCCAAGGGAACGCCCTCTACGTCCGGGGTGGTGGACGTGGGCCCGGAATAGCGAATGGTGCCATCTGGAAGGTAATTGAGCACCACGTATTCCGTGGGCGGGCGCTTGGTGTGATCACCTAGGAAGAAGTCATTGCCCACATCGCGGGCCCAGGAAGACGACGCCGAGCGCAATTCGCTATCGACGTTGTTATAGAGCACGTTGCGCATGATCGAGTTCACGGCAAAGGACGAGCCCGTTAACCCGAGGCCGGAGATGACCACGAGGAGAACCACAAGCCAGGTACGCAATGGCATCGCCTGCGGAATCTGCTTGATGTAGTCGCGCTTGGAGCGCTTCTTTTTTCCCTGCCCCTGCTGCGGCAGCTGGTCCAGCTGCTCATGCCATTTCTTGGGCGGCTGCTGGGTTTGCTGGGGCTTAGCCTGCACGGGCCTGCCCGCAGCGGGGTTCTCCTGTGAATCTGCCATTATAAAACGTCAGTTTAGGACCGCGGGGTGCGCAGCACATAGCCAACGCCGCGCACGGTGTGGATAAGCTGCGTATCGCCGGTATCGATCTTGCGGCGCAGGTAAGAAATATAAGATTCCACGACGTTGCCATCGCCGCCGAAATCGTAGTGCCAGACGTTGTCCAGGATCTTGGACTTAGACAGCACCACTTCCTTGTTTTGCATGAGGTAGCGCAGGAGGTTGAACTCCGTGGGCGAAAGCTCAATGAGCTCGCCACCCTTGGTGACCTCGTGGGTATCGTCATTCAAGGTCAGATCGGCATAGCTCATGGTGGCGTCATTAGAAGACTCCTCGGCGGCACCGCCGCGGCGCATGATCACGCGCAGGCGGGTAATGACCTCCTCAAGGCTAAAGGGCTTGGTGACGTAATCGTCCGCGCCGATGGTCAGGCCGTGGATGCGCTGATCCACGCCGTCCTTGGCAGTTAGGTACAGCACCGGGCCGTCCAGGCCCTCCTGGCGCAGCTTGCCCAAGAGCTCAAAGCCGTCCATGCCCGGCATCATGACGTCCAAAATATAGGCATCCGGGTTTACCTCGCGCGCCACGCGCAAGGCCTCATTGCCCGAGTTAGCGCTGTAGACCTCAAAATTTTGGAACTTCAACGATACCGTCAGTAGTTCCACGATATTCGGCTCGTCATCAACGACGAGGACTTTGGCAAGTTTATTGTCTTCCATGCGTCCTGTAGCTCCTATTACTTCCTGTTATCTGCACACCTGCGTGCGTGCAAGCTTCACTAAGCCATCATGGCAAACCCAGTTTCTAGCCTACTGATAAGTTTCTGGCTGAAACCTGTGAAAGCAAAAAGCCACGCTTCCCTCTCCACCCGGACCGAAATCCGCGGTAGGAAAAGAAAGCGTGGCTAGCGCGCTCTTTGGCAGTTACGGCTTAGAAGTCCTGCGGGCGCGGGATATTGCGCAGGTTGGACTTGGCCATGGACAGCATGGAGCCCACGCCGCCGCCGAAGACGGTGCGGGTAGCGGCCTTGGAGAAGCCCAGGAGCTGATCGAAGGTCAGCGTCGGTGGCAGGGACAGGGCGTTGGGGTCAGTGACGACATCGATAAGCGCAGGGCCGTTATAAGCCAAGGCCTTCTTGATCTGCTTTGGAGCCTGCTTTGGATCCTCGATGCGGAAGGTCTTGATGCCTGCGGCTTCTGCGATCTTGGAAAAGTCCACGGACTCGTGGTCGGTCTCGTGCTCCGGAATGCCGCCCACCAGCATCTCCAGCTTGACCATGCCCAGCGAGGAGTTATTGAACACGAACATCTTGACCGGCAGCTGGTGCAGCTTGACCGTCAGCAGCTCGCCCATGAGCATGGACAATCCGCCGTCGCCAGAGAAGGTAATGACCTGGCGGCCCGGGTTAGCCTGCTGCGCGCCGATGGCCTGCGGCAGGGCGTTTGCCATCGTGCCGTGACGGAAGGAGCCGATCTGCTCGCGCTTGCCATTCGGGGTGATGTAGCGCGCGCCCCAGACATTGCACATGCCGGTATCGACGGTGAAGATGGCGTCATCGTCGGCCTCTTGGTCAATGAGATCCGCGATGTACTCAGGGTGGATCGGGGTGTGCTTTTCCACGTTGGAGGTATAAGCCTCCACGACGTGCTCCAGCTTGTCGTGGTGCTTCTTAAGCATCTTATCCAAGAAGGAGCGGTCCTTCTTCTCCTCCACGTGCGGCAGGATATTCTCGATGGTGGCGGCAACATCACCGGTTACGGGGTAGGAGATCTTGGTGCGGCGGCCAATGTGGGAGCCGTTGATATCGACCTGGGCCACATTGCCCTTAGGCAGGAAGTCGTTATACGGGAAGTCCGTGCCCAAGAGGATCAGCAGGTCCGCCTCGTGGGTGGCCTCGTGCGCGGCGCCGTAGCCGAGCAATCCAGACATGCCCACGTCAAACGGGTTATCGTACTGGATGTACATCTTGCCGCCGAGCGCGTGGCCGATGGGGGCCTTGACCTTTTCTGCCAGCTTCAGCACCTGCTCGCGGGCATCCTTCACACCGGCACCCACGAAGAAGGCGACGGATTCGGCCTCATTGATGGCCTGGGTCAGCGCTGCGGCCTCTGCCGGGTCCGGGTAAACCACCGGGCGGCCGGTGGAGATCTTGGATTCTACGAAGGTGTCATCGTCAACCTCTTCGGTAGAAACGTCGCCAGGGATAACCAGCACGGATACGCCATTGCCCGCCATGGTGGACTGGATGGCGTGGTGCAGCACTACTCCGCCCTGGTCACCGGACATGACCATTTCGCAGTAGCCGGAGCACTCCTGGAAGATCTGCTCCGGGTGGGTTTCCTGGAAGAAATGGGAACCAATCTGGCGGGAAGGAATGTGCGATGCCAAGGCCAGCACCTTGGCACCATTGCGGTTGGCATCATAAAGGCCCTGGATGAGGTGGGTATTGCCCGGACCACAAGAGGCCGCACATACGGCGAGCTTGCCGGTGGTCAGCGAGTCCGCCTCCGCGGCAAAGGCCGCTGCTTCCTCATTGCGCACGTGGATCCACTCGATGGAGGAGCGGCGCACCGCGTCCACGATCGGGTTGAGGGAGTCTCCCACGAGGCCATAAATGTGCTCGACGCCCTGCTTTTCTAGCGTCTCAACAAGTTGTTCTGCGTAATTGCGTGCCATTTAAACATCATCCTTAACTCTTTAACTGTTCTAGTACCACTGTGCTACTAAACATGCAGGAAAGTCCAGCAATTCCTACATACTCACACCGCCCGCCCACTTGTGAGGAAGGCAATACTAACCTGAAATATCACACACTGATTCGCTACGGTTTCTAGCGATGAGCATCGAGTCACCTGATACCGCCACGAAGCCGCCACACCGCGCGGCCGCGGCGTCCTCCACCCCGGCGCAGCGGTGGTCTTTCTTTGCCGTGGTGTCCTTGGGGCTGCTCATGGTGGGCCTGGATAATTCCATCCTTTATACGGCACTGCCGCAGCTAACGCAGCAGCTGTATGCCACAGACATGCAGCAATTGTGGATCATCAATGCCTATACGCTGGTCTTATCGGGTTTGCTCCTAGGCACCGGCACGTTGGGGGATCGCATTGGCCACCGCCTGATGTTCCTTATTGGCCTAGCCACCTTCGGCACAGCCTCCCTCCTTGCGGCTTATTCACCCAATGCCTGGCTGCTCATCGCCGGCCGCGCCCTATTGGGCCTAGGCGCTGCCATCATGCTGCCTTCCACCCTGGCGCTTATCCGCCTGACCTTCCCCAACGAAGTAGAGCGCAATAAAGCCATCGGCATCTGGAGCTCCGTCGCCGTCGTGGGCGCTGCCGCCGGGCCCACCGTGGGCGGATTCCTCCTAGAGCATTTCTGGTGGGGCTCGGTGTTTTTAATCAACGTGCCCATCGTGGCCCTCGCCATCATCCTCACCTTCCTCCTTAGCCCGCCCAACCTGCCGAACCCGCACAAGCACTGGGATTTCCCCTCCTCGTTTTATGCGCTTATCACCTTGTCCAGCCTGGTCCTGGCCATTAAGACTGCGGCGGCCGCCCAGATCAATGTCGCGCTGCTGGCCTGTTCCATTGCCGCTTTCTTGCTCGGCGCCGCAGCCTTTGCCTACCGGCAAACCCGGCTGAATGATCCGCTTTTGACCTTTGACATCTTCTACTCGCCCACCTTTACCGGCGGCGTGCTCACCGCCGGTGGCGCCATGTTTGGACTTACGGGCCTTGAACTGCTTACTACCCAAAAGCTGCAGCTTGTCGATGCCCTCTCGCCCCTCGACGCCGGCCTTTTCATCTCCGCCATGGCGGTTGCGGCCATCCCCACCGCCATTGTGGGCGGCAGCGTCTTGCACCGCGTGGGCTTTTTGCCCATCATCAGCGGCGGTTTCCTGAGCATGTCCATCGGCATGCTGGGCATCATCTGGGCCGACCGCGCCGATAACCTCGCGGTATTTATTACCGGCCTCATCCTCACCGGCTTAGGCGCTGGCTCCTCGATGTCCGTTTCTTCCACCGCCATCATCAATGCCGCCCCGTCCCACCGCGCGGGCATGGCCTCTGGCGTGGAAGCCGTCTCCTACGAATTCGGCACGCTGCTTTCCATCGCCATTACCGGCTCCCTCGTGCCGTTGCTGATGACGCACAAGCTTCCCGATGCCCTCGCCCCGCAAGGCACCGACGCGCTCTCATCGCCGGCCACGCATGACGCTGCCGCGGCGGCGTATGATTCCGCGTATTTCCTCACCGTCGGCGGGCTTGCCTTCAGCACCTTCATCTTCGCGGTGCTTACCGCCTGGTGCTTCCGCGGTAACCCGAAGTCCGGGGCGCTGTCTGCGCAAAGCAGCCGGTAAATAGCCACCTAGCTAACTTGTAAACTTTTACCCCCTAACTGTTTGTGCAGCTAGGGGGTAGTTTTTTGAGCTGGAGACGAGACTTGAACTCGCAACCTACGCATTACAAGTGCGTTGCGCTACCAATTGCGCCACTCCAGCACCGCGGAAATTCTTCCGCTCGTTGCATGGTACCCGAGGACCTCGCCCAAGTGGAAAGCCGGTCCCCCTTGTATGCATTTGCGCCCCACAAGGGTTAAAGTTCAGGCTGAAATTATTACTAGTGTCCCACCGCTTTTTCGAGGGTTATTTTCGTGTCACTACTGTCCGCTATGCGGGAGCGCCTGCGCGTATCCGCAGGCCAAGTCGCCATCATTGACGCGGCCAAAGCCGCACCCCCACCATCGCCACTCGCCCCGGTCGATCTGACCGATGCCGCCCAGGTCACGGGCGTGATGGAGATTGCCGCGCGCATCGGCGAGCTGCTCATTAGCGCAGGATCCGCCAACTCGGATGCACGCGCGCAGGTGCACCTGGCGGCGTCGTCGTACGGTTTGCACTACTGCCACGTGGATATCTTGATGAATACCATCACCATCCACACCGCGATCGGCACGGGCGATAAGCGCCAGAACCTCCACGTCTTTCGCGTGGTGCCGGATGTGGGCGTGAACTTTTCCAAGCTTTCGGAAGTAGACCGGCTCATCCGCGATATCCACTCCGGTAGGGTGCCGCCCGCGATGGCGGAAAAGCGCCTGGATGACATCGATCGCATGCCAGCGCCGTATAAGCCGTCCACGGTGATGCTCGGCTGGGGCGGCATGGGTGGCCTGATTTCCATGATGCTCGGCGGCGATCTCCTCGTCGGCCTCATTGCCTTCGTGGTCTCAGCGCTGATTATGGGGCTTAATGACTGGTTGGCCAATTACCGCCTCCCGCCCTTTTATCAAAACGTCGTCGGTGGCTTCTTGGCCGTCTTCCCGGCCGCGATTTTGTATAACGTTGCCGCCGCCTTCGGCATTAACATGTCACCGGCGCAGATCATTGCGTCCGGAATCATCGTGCTGGTGGCGGGGCTGACGCTGGTGCAATCGCTTGTCGATGGCATCACCCGCTCCCCCGTGACCTCTTCCGCGCGTTTTTTCTCCGCGCTGTTATCAACGGGCGCGATCATCGCCGGCGTGGGTGTGGGCATTCAGCTGGCCTCCGCCATGGGCTTTGACCTGCCACCAATGGGCACCTTGGCGCCGCCGGTTTATCACAAGATTCCCCTTCTGGTGCTCCTCGGCGGCACGGGTTCGGCCGCATTCGCGCTGGCCTGCGGGGCTAATTGGATAGAAATTACCCTTTCAGGCCTCACCGCAGCCGCCGGTATGGTCTTCTACTACTTCGTGGTCGTGCCCTTCGGCGTCGGCCCGGTGATTGCCTCCGGTATATCCGCCATCGTGGTGGGCCTGGCCGGCGGTTTGATGTCGCGCCGGTGGGGCATCCCGCCGCTCATTACGATGATCGTGGGCTATACGCCCATGCTGCCGGGCCTCATGCTCTACCGCGGCATGTATGCCGCCATCAACGAGCAGATGATTACCGGCTTTACCAACCTGGCCACCGCTCTGGCCATCTCCGGCGCGCTGGCAGCCGGCGTCGTCTTTGGCGAACGCGTCGCCCGCCGTCTGCGCCGCCCGAAGTACTTCCGCCCGTACTCCGCGTTCAAGCGCATCGGCCGGTTCTCCTTCCACAAGGCAACGAACCTGGCGCGCAAGGCCCCGCGCATCCCGCGCGTGCCGATGTCCCCCTTTGCCCCACGTGTCAACCGCCCCGAATTGCCGCCCACGCTAGGACCAAAGCCACCGCAACAGGCACAGCCCCAGCAGCACGCCCCAGGCACCACTCCCGCGGAGGAGTTGTGGCCGGCGGGCTCCCAGTGGCCGGCCCAGCCGCAGGATACCGAGCGCACCACCTATACGGTGCCCGGGCAGAAATCGCCCGCGCCGGAGGAATCCGGATCCGCCAAGCCCGGCGGGGAGGAACCCGAAGAGCCCTAAACGCCGCCGGTAGCGTACAATATTTAGCCTGATAGCTTTCCCAACATTCAGGAGGACTCGCCGTGCCACCCAAGGTCCAAGACACGCACCCACAGGCAGAACAAGACATTGCCCTGGCAGAGGAAACCGCCCGCGCCGCCCGCCGCGTGGTGGCGACCTACTCCCAAGACTTCTTGGACGGCGTGACCTTGATGTCCATGCTGGGTGTCGAGCCCAAGGGCCTGGTGCATAAGAAGGTATTGGCGGAACAGGCCGATTCCGCGCCGAAGAAGTCGACAAAGAAGGCCACCAAGAAATCGACCTCCAAGGCTTCGAAGAAGTCCACTAAGAAGTCGACCAAGAAGACCACTAAGGCGGCCAAAAAGTCCACCAAGAAGTCGACGAAGAAAGCAACGAAGAAGTCGACCAAGAAGTCTTAAGCTAGTCTTGGGCTATGAGTGAGCGCGGCAATGACTTCGTAGTAGTGGCAAACCGCCTGCCGGTAGATTTAACTACCGCGGCCGATGGCAGCCAGACGTGGACGCCCTCTCCGGGCGGTCTGGTCACCGCGCTCTCGCCGGTGCTGGAAGCGCACCAGGGCTGCTGGGTGGGGTGGCCCGGCGTCGCCGATGCCGCGCCCGAGCCCTTCCGCACCGAGGCCGGGGTGTTATTGCACCCGGTCAGGCTTAGCGAATCCGATTTTGAGGCCTTTTACGAGGGCTTTTCCAATGCCACGCTGTGGCCGCTCTACCACGATCTCATCGTCACCCCAACCTATGACCGCGACTGGTGGGATGCCTACCGCGAGGTCAACCTCCGCTTCGCGGACGAGGTAGCCCACGTGGCTGCAGAAGGCGCGACGGTCTGGGTGCAGGACTATCAGCTGCAATTATTGCCGGGCATCCTGCGGCAAATGCGCCCCGATCTCACCATCGGGTTCTTCCTGCACATCCCGTTCCCCTCCCCCGATCTCTTCCGGCAGCTGCCCTGGCGCGAGGAAACGGTGCGCGGCATCCTGGGCGCCGATCTCATCGGCTTCCACTTGGAGGCCAATGCCCGCAATTTCTTGGAATTGGCCCGCCGCCAGGGCCTCGAGGTGCGTGGGGAGGCCACCACCCGCGATGTCACCGCCCATATCCGCCTCCCCGGCGGCCGCACCGTAGGCGTCGGCGCATTCCCCATTTCCATCGCCGCGCAGGATTTCGGCCAGTTTAGCGACGAGGATAAACGCCGCGTAGCCCAATTGCGCAAGGATTTGGGCAGCCCCAAGCGCATCATTTTGGGCGTGGATCGCCTCGATTACACCAAGGGCATCCTGCAGCGCCTCACCGCCTTCGAGGAGCTTTTGGAAACCGGCGCCCTGGACCCGGAAGAAGTCACCTTGGTGCAGCTGGCCACGCCCTCGCGCGAGCGTCTCGACCACTACAAGGCCACCCGCTCCCAGGTCGAGGAGGCCGTCGGCCGCATCAACGGCCGCTTTTCCCGCATGGGCCACCCCGTGGTGCACTACCAGCACCGCGGCGTGCCCAAGGACGTGCTGCGCTGCTACTACCGCATGGCCGATATCATGTTGGTCACGCCCTTTAAGGACGGCATGAACCTCGTGGCCAAGGAGTTCGTGGCCTGCCACGATGACGGTTCCGGTGCCCTGGTGCTCTCGGAATTCGCCGGCGCGGCCGCGGAGCTCGATGAGGCCTACCTGTGCAATCCCTTCGACATCGAGTCCGTCAAACGCGCCTTGCTCAACGCCGTGCGCGCGCTTTCCGATGCCCCCTTCACCATGACCCAGCGCATGCTCACCATGCACGAACAGGTCATGAGCCACGATGTGCGGCTGTGGTCGCAGTCCTTCCTGGGCTGCCTGCGTACTACCCGGACCGAAACCGCTTCGCAAGCTTCCGACCCGCACGGAAAGGACTCCTAATGCTTCTTTCCCACCCCCGCTCACGCGCCGCTGCAGCGGCAGCGCTGGGCGCCGTTACGCTGCTTACCGCCTGCGGATCCGAGGACGACACCCCGCAGCCTGCGGGCGATGACCGGATTGTGGACAAGCAGTGGCAGGTAGTCTCCATCAATATCGCGCCGGATGCGGCATCCACCATCCCAGAGTCGATTCCCCACGCGCCGGAATTTAGCTTCGGTGAATCCACCATGGTGGGCACCACCGGCTGCACCCGCCTTGCGGCCCGGCTGAGCTACACCGCCGATGACGAGCGCGAAAACATCCGCGATGGCAACAAGCTGCACTTCGATGAGGTCAAGTACGACGACACCGATGAGGACTGCGAGGGCGGTTCCGTGTGGGCCGATAATCTGCTGCGCAACCTCATTAGTTCGGATAATGATTTTATCTACACCGTTAACAGCAATAACCAGCTCATTCTGGAGCTGGATACCGATGAGGTAGATTCGCCCTCCATCAAGCTGGTCTCCCGCGGGTAGCATGTGATGCCATGACGCTTTCTACCACCATTAAGGCCTTGGCCGCGGCAGAAGAGCTCGCCGTGGTTTCTGATTTTGACGGCACGCTTTCTCCGTTTGCCACCGCCATTTATGACGTGGAAATCAACGCCGATGCCGCCCGCGCCCTCGACCAATTGGCCCACCTGCCGCGCACCACCGCCGCGGTGCTATCCGGCCGCCACCTCGAGGGCCTCCAGCGCGTGTGCCCCCTGCGCGAACCCGTCCTCTTCGGCGGCTCCCACGGCGCCGAGTCCTCCTGGCAGCAGACCGAGCTCACCCCCGCCATGCACGAGCACCTTGCGCGTAAGGAGGAAGAAATCCGCGGCATCATAGACCGCTTCCCCGGCGCGGAGCTGGAGGTCAAGCCCTTCCAGCGCGTGCTGCACCTGCGCTCGCTCGAGCTGGAGAACCCAGAGCAGGCCGCGGCCGCCTACGAGGCGGGCCTGGCGCTCGATACGGCCGGTTTCCCGCGCACCGCTGGCAAGTCCGTCATCGAGTTTTCTGCCACCACCGCCACCAAGGGCACGTGGCTTGAGGCCCTCCGCGAGCGCACCGGCGCCACCGCCATGGTCTTCTTGGGCGATGACATCACCGATGAGCACGGCTTCCGCGCCCTCCACCAGCCGCCAGACGTGGGCGTCAAGGTGGGCGAGGGCGATTCCATCGCCGCCGTACAGCTTGCCGATGTCGACGCCGTCGCCCACTTCCTCACCGAACTCGCTACCGCCCGCGCGGCCGCGGTGCAGTAACCGATTTCCCCGGCGCGAACCGCGTCTGCAGCACCCGCCGCGGCACCGCCTGCGCCTCGTCAGCACCGCGTGACGCCGCTTTCGCGCTAGCCGATCCCGCCGTATCTGTCGCGCCGGCGATGAGCTTTTCCAGCATGTGCCCGGCCGCAGCCCCCTTGGCCTTATTGGGCTGGATGACGGTGGCCAGGTCGAGGCGCTGCGCCGCATCGATGCCGTCAAAGCCGGTCACGGATAGATCTTCTGGCACGCTCAGCCCGCGCTCGCGGGCATAGGCCAGCACGCCGAGCGCCATGGAGTCGGTCGTGCACAACACGGCCGTAAGCTCCGGGTGCGCGTCGAGCAGGAGCTCGGCGGCGGCGCGGGTTGTATGGGCATCGTTAATGTGCTGCGTGACCACGGGCACGGACTCGGGCGCGATGCCCGCCTCGGCGAAGACATCGAGCGCGCCCATCACCCGCGAGCGTTGCACATGCATCTCCGCGTCCTGGACTTCCTGCCAGGAAATCGGGCCGTCGTGGCGCTGCAGGCGCAGGCGGATGGCGAGGATGCCAATGTGGCGGTGCCCGGCATCGATAAGCGCACGCGCCGCCGGGGCAATCGCCGCGCGATCATCAATGCCCACGAACGGCAGCCCCGCATCGGTGGGCTGATCGCAGACCACCAGCGGCAGACCCCGGCCCCGCGCGGCCGCGAGGTAGGCATCGCCCGCGGCGACCGAATAGACCACGAAGCCATCGACCGCGGCCGAACCCACTAGGCTGGTCGCCTCCGCCTCGCCTTCCGGGCCGGCGGGAATCAGCGTCAGCGTGGTCTGCGCGCCTGCCGATGCCTCCGCCATTCCCGCCAAGAAATCCACCGACGCCATGTCCTCGAAGGCGTAGGACAGGTGCTCGGTCAGCAGCACGCCCACCGACCCAGCGCGGCGGGTGCGCAGGCTGCGCGCCGTGGGATCGGGCCCCGGGTACCCGCGCGCCTTGGCGGCCGCCAAAATGCGCTCCCGCGTTGCCGGGGAGAGCTGGTCAGGGCGGCTATAGGCGTTGGATACGGTTGTGCGCGAAACCCCCAACTCCGCGGCGAGGGAGGCCAGTGTCTTCCGGGTGGGGCTGCGTTTAACCATGCCTGTTACCTTACCCTGCGCCGTAACGCCGGATTTTCAATGCATGTTCAATTGACAACGATTGCCAGCAAACGCACACTGGAGGGTATGCACACGTCACTACGCGCAACAACAGCCCTACTCGCAGCAAGTGGCCTCCTTTTCACCGCCGCGTGCTCCGCAGATTCTGGATCTGGCTCCGGATCCGACTCCGGCGAAAAGAAGCTTTCCATCGTCGCCTCCACCTCCATCTGGGCCGATGTTGCCCAGGCCGTGGCCGATACCGCCTCCGGCGTCGACATCGAGGTAAAGCCCATCGTGAAAGGCAACGACACCGACCCCCACCACTTCGAACCCACCGCGGCCGATATAGCCAAGGCCAACGACGCCGACATGCTCGTGGTCAACGGCGGCGGCTACGATGCCTGGATTTACCAGGCCGTTTCTGATCAAGACAACATCATCTCCGCTCTGCCGCTGACGGACCACGGCAAGCTGGACGAGGACCCCGATGTCATGACCATCGATGCCGCGAAGGCCACCGCCAAGGATGATCCGGACAAGGTCACCAATATCGAAGGCAACGAGCACATCTGGTACGACCCCGCCGCTCTGGAAGAGGTCGCCGGATCCATCGCGGACCAAATCAACGAGGAATACTCCGACGCCGGCGCCACCACCGAGAAGATCGACTCCCACGTGGACCAGCTACGCGATAAGCTCAAGCAGCTTCCTGATGGCCTGAATTACGCCCAAACCGAGCCCATCGCCGATTACCTCATGAAGTACACCGACACCAAGGACGTCACTCCCGAGGGCTTCCGCAAGGCCACCATCTCCGAAGGCGAGCCCGCTACTGCCGATGTCGCCGCCTTCATCAAGGCCATTGACGATGGCGAGGTCGATCTCCTCATCTTCAACCCCCAGACCGAAACCGATACTGCAAGCCGCATCAAGTCCGCCGCAGAGGACAACGACGTCGATATCGTAGAAATCGGCGAGACCCCGCCAGACGGCAAGAAGTTCTGGGAATACTACGACGAAGTCACGAGCAAGCTGGGGAAGCACTAGTGCTCGTTGAATTCCATGAGGCCGCAGTAGACCCGCTGTGGTCACAGCTTAACCTCGCCGTGGACCGCGGCGAGTTTATCGCCGTTTTAGGCCCCAATGGCGTGGGCAAGTCCACCCTGCTGGGCACCATCCTCGGCACCCGCACGCTCACCAGCGGCCGCGTCGACGTCAACTGCCGGGTCGGGTTCATCCCCCAGCAGCGCATGTTCCCCGCTGACCTTCCCCTGCGCGCCCGCGACTTGGTTTCGCTCTCCGTGGCGCACGGGGTATTCCGCCACCGGCACCCACCCCGTGGACGGGTGGACGAGCTGTTGGAAGAGGTAGGTGCCACGGGGCTGCGGGACCGGCGCGTCGGCCAGCTATCCGGCGGCCAGCAACAGCTCATCCGCCAGGCGCAAGCCCTGGCCAATGACCCGGACCTTATTCTTGCCGATGAGCCCCTCCTCTCCCTCGACCCCGCCCGGCAAAATGCCACGGTTAACAAGCTGGACTCGCTGCGCCGCGAGCGCGGGACCTCCATTATCTTTGTTACCCACGGCATCAACCCTGTGCTCGGGGTGACGGATAAGGTCCTCTACATCGCGCCCAATGGCCACACCTTCGGCGCGGTCGATGAGGTCATGCGCTCCGAGGTCCTTTCGGAACTGTACGGTTCCAAGGTCAATGTCTTAAACGTCGACGGGAGGCTCATCGTTGTCTAATTTCTGGGAAGATACCCAATACTTGCTCAGCGTGGACTTCGTGCAGTCCTCGCTCATCGCCTCTGCGCTGCTGGGCATCCTGTCTGGCGTGATGACCTCGCTCATCGTGCTGCGCCAGATGTCCTTTTCCGTCCACGCCACCTCTGAGCTGGCGCTCATGGGTGCCTCCGCGGCGCTGCTTTTCGGCCTCAACCTGGGCTTCGGTGCTGTCGCCGGCGCCATCGTCGCCGCCATCATCCTGGCTATGCTGGGCTTTAAAGGCCAGCAAGACAGCGCCATCGGCGTGGTCATGAGCTTTGGCCTGGGCCTCTCGGTGCTGTTCTTGCACCTCTACCCCGGCAATTCCAATACGGCGATGACGCTTTTAACCGGCCAAATCGTCGGCGTTTCCTCCGCCTCGGTGTGGCTTTTGGCCGCCACCACGGTCATCATCGTCGCCGCCGTCGGCTTCCTCTGGCGGCCCATGCTCTTTGCCTCCGCCGATCCTGAGATGGCCCGCGCCGCCGGCGTGCCCACCCGCGCCATCTCCGTCGCCTTCGCCGTCCTCGTCGGCCTCGCCGCAGCGCAGTCGGTGCAAATCGTCGGCTCGCTGCTCGTCATGGCGCTGCTTATTACCCCCGGCGCAGCGGCCGTGCAAATCACCTCCTCGCCCCTGCGCGCGGTGCTGTGGTCCACCATCTTCGCCGAGGTCTCCGCCGTTGGCGGTTTCATCCTTTCGCTGGCGCCAGGCCTACCGGTCTCCGTCTTCGTGACCACCATTTCTTTTGTGATCTACCTGGTGTGCCGGTTCATCGGCTGGCGGCAGGGCAAGCGCGCCATCCGCGATGAGGTAGCGGCCAAGCATTTCCACGCCGATAACCGCAGCGCCGCAGAGGCCCACCACGCCGACTAAACTCGGCGGGCATGCATATTCATCGCCGCACCGCGGATGTGGCTGGCCACACCCGCCGCTTCATCGTCATCGAGCCCGAGAACCTCGGGCCCCAGCCGGATCTGCTGCTGTTTTTCCACGGCTCCCACCAGTCCGCCAACGTTATTCGCCGCTTTACCAACGGCACGGTGGACGCGCTTGCCGATGCCACCAATACCCTCATCGTCTACCCCGATGGCATCGACCACCACTTCAACGACACCCGCGCCAACCTGCCGGTCCGCGCCCGCGAGCTCGGGGTGGACGATGTTGCCTTTAGCACCTTCCTCATCGAGACCATGCAGCGTGAGTACTCCACCGCGCGCACCTTCGCCGCCGGCTATTCTAATGGCGGGCAAATGGTGCTGCGCCTGCTTTACGATGCCCCCTTTACCCTCACCGGCGCCTGCGTCTTCGCCTCCACGCTGGGCGAGGGCTCCAATCACGCCCCCACCCACCCCGATGGCTACCGGCCTACCCCGCTGCTGTTTATCCACGGCACCGAGGATCCGATTGCGCCCTATTATGGCGGGCTTGCCGCCATCGATGGGCAGCAAACTCGCGGGTGCGTGCTTTCTGCTCCCGCCACCGCGGAGCACTTCGCACTTGCCAATGGCTGCCGCCCGCCCCGCGAAAGCCAGCCCATCCCCAGGATAACGTCCACCTACTACGACGGCGACTTTCCCGTGGAGCTGTGGACCATGGAGGGCCTCGGGCACGTGATTCCCTCTAGCAAAGAAATGCCGGCGAGCATAGGGCCAAATACGGATTCCTTCAATGCTGTGGATAAAGTCCGCGAATTTTTCGGCTTAGGTGACGCTTAAGAGTAGTTGTCCACAGGGAGGTGGGGCATCGGCTAGCGCGGGCTTGCGGGGCTCTTTAATCTCTGGGGCATGAACGCGCTGCAGACTTTTCTCAAGGGCCTGGCACCCGGCATGGATATCATCGCCGACTGCCACGGCCTCTCGCTGCGCGCGCTGCTTGCGGCCGGGTGCCCCAATACCACCGCCACCCGCCTGCTCACGCTTGCCGAGACCTACTTCGGCACCACCGCCTTCCGCCGCCAACAACGCGAATCCATCGCCGCCAGCCGCACCAACGGGCACAGCCTGACGGCCCTGCTCACCATCGAGCGCCACGCCGCCAAGCTGAAGAAGAAGCGCGATGCCTGGGCGCTGCGGCGCGAATTGTGTGGGATGAAGGGGAAGGTCTCGGATATTGATAAGCGGGGCCGCGCCCGCGTCAAGGAACTCAAAGGCCCCGTCAAGCGCCAGCCCGGCGTAAAGATTTATCGCCGCGCCGACGGCCCGTGGACCATGTCCATTACCGGCCCGTCCGCCGATATCGCCGATATGCACGCCGCGATTGATAAAGATGCCCCGCTTGCCTCCGTGCAGAATATCTTCCACGGCGAGGCCGCCGCCCGCCCCAGCGTGACAACCAATGTCGTGCTTCGCCTCGATGAGCTCGACCGCATCGTCGATTTCGGCTCCGGCCCCAAGCCCGCCGCTGGCTCCAAGTCTGCCACTGACCACAAGCCTGGCTCTAGCACTAGCCCTCAGCCCGGCTCGAGTTCCAACGCCCGCGCCGGCTCATCAGCCGGCACAAACTCGAAGCCCAGCGCCGGTTCCGCCTCCAACGCCGCCGCTGGCGCTGACTCTCCCCATGGTTCTGACTCTAACGGCGATGTCGTGGTCCAGCTGACCAATGGCGCCACGATGACCGGCGCTGAGCTGGTGCGACGGGCGTTTACCGAGCACGGATACGTCACGCTCATCCATCCAGTGGAAGGTCCGGTCAACCTCTACCGCACCTCGCGCTTTGCTTCTGCAAAGCAACGCCTGATGGCAGCGGCCGAAAACCCGGTCTGCCCATGGCCGGAGTGCCGTTATCCCGCCGATGAATGCCAGGTTCACCACCTCAATGCCTGGAAAAATGGCGGCGAGACTAACCCGGGAAACTTGACCATCGCTTGTCCGTACCACAATGGCGTGAACGACGATGATCCCAACGCCCCGCCCCTGCGCGGGCACTTAGCCCGGGTCAACGGAACCATCCGATGGCTGCCACCCTGGGCAGATAATGGTTAATTGTTGCAGGCCACAACGATTCGCACTGAGAACGTTGTGCCCCGCAAAGGACCCAGTGCGCCTTAACGCTAGTTGCGCCGACAACCGCACCGGCGGCTGTGGAGGCGATTCTGCGCGCTCGACTTTGCCAGCACCGAACGTGGGTGACGCTTATCCGTCGCGGCGAGCTGGCGCGGCGGGAATGGGTTATTTGTCGGCGACGCGGCGCTGGCGTGCAAACTCGGATAGCACCGAGCCCGCGGCAACGGAGGCGTTGAGGGATTCGACCCACCCGGTCATGGGAATGGACATGAGGACATCGCAGGTCTCGCTGACCAAGCGCGAAATTCCCTTGCCCTCGGAGCCGATGACGATGACCACGGGGTCCGTGCCGCCTTCATAGGTATCCAGCGTGTGATCGCCGCCGGCGTCGAGGCCGACGACCTGGTAGCCGTTTTTCTGGAATTCCTTCACGGTGCGGGTGATATTCGTTGCGCGGGCGACCGGCAAGCGGGCCGCGGTGCCAGCCGAGGTGCGCCACGCCACCGCGGTGACAGAAGCCGAACGGCGTTCCGGGATGATCACGCCATCGCCGCCGAAAGCGGCCACGGAACGGATGACGGCGCCCAGGTTGCGCGGATCGGTGATGTTATCCAGGATGACGAACATGCCGGGGCGCGGGTTCTCGGCGGCGTTGGCAATCAAATCCTCCACCGCGGCGTACTTGTACGGCGGGATCTGCAAGCCGATGCCCTGGTGCATGCCATTTCCCGTCATGCGGTCCATCTCGTGGCGCTGAACCTCGATGATGGGGATATTGCGGGTATTGCACATGGACACGGCCTCAGAAAGCCGCTTATCATTGCGCGTTCCGGCAGCGATGTAAAGCGTGGTGGCCGGCACCTTGGCGTGCAGACACTCGATGACCGGGTTGCGGCCCACCACCATCTCTGCGGTTTCTTTCTGGTGACGCCCAGAGTTGCGGCGCTCGCGCTCCAGCTTCGCCTTGTGCTTGGCGTGGTAGACGCGGTCCTCGGCCTTTGGGGTGGGGCCCTTGCCTTCTAGGCCCTTGCGTCGTTGACCGCCGGAGCCTTTGGTAGCGCCCTTCTTATTCGTCTTGCGGATGCCCGCGCCACCGCGGCCATGGGTTCGTGCCATCGTTTCAGTCCTTTCGAGGAAACCGTTCAATAACCAGCGGAAATAACAGCAGAAAGCTGCCTAGCGCTGGGTCAACGACCACGTGGGGCCGTCTGGGGTATCGGTAATGGTGATGCCGGCGGCAGTGAGGCGGTCACGCACGGCATCGGCAGTAGCGAAGTCTTTTTCCGCGCGGGCCTGCGTGCGCCGTTCCAGTTCTGCCTGGACCAGCGCATCGAGCGCCGCATCTGCCCCGCTAGCTTCGCCTCCATCTTCCCACTCCAGCGGGTCAAATCCAAGTACGTGCGCCATCCCGCGCACCTGGGCGGCCTTCGCGCGAGCGGCGTCCTCGTCCCCGGCCGCCAAGTCCTTATTGCCCGCGCGCACGGTGGTGTGGATGGCGGCCAGCGCCTTGGGCACGGCGATATCGTCATTCATGGCGTCCTCGAAGTCCGGCGTCCAGTCGCCGCGTTCGACGCCTGCAAAGCGCTTGACGAAGCCCTCAATACGCCGGTAGCCCGCCGCCGCCTCCGTCAGGGCGGATTCGGAGTATTCCAGCACGGAGCGGTAATGCGCAGAACCCAGGTAGTAGCGCAGCTCCACCGGGCGCACGAGCTCCAGCATGTTCGAGATGGAAAGCACGTTGCCGAGCGATTTCGACATCTTCTCGCCAGCCATGGTCACCCAGTGGTTGTGCATCCAGTAATTGGCAAACTTATCGCCGGCCGCGTGCGATTGCGCGATCTCGTTTTCGTGGTGCGGGAATTGCAGGTCCAAGCCGCCGCAGTGGATATCGAAATTAGAGCCCAGGTAGTAGGTAGACATGGCGGAGCACTCCAGGTGCCAGCCCGGGCGGCCGCGACCCCACGGGGTGGGCCAGCTCGGCTCGCCCGGCTTCGCGGCCTTCCACAGGGCGAAGTCGAGAGGGCTGCGCTTGCCCGCGTTGTCTGACTCGCCCTGTTCCATCTCCTCGACGCGGTTGCCAGATAGCGCGCCGTAGTCGGATCCCTCCGCCTTGGTCCAGGCCTCGACGTCAAAATACACGGATCCGGCCGCGCCATCGGGGGCGGGAACGGGGTAGGCAAAACCGGCATCGATAAGCCGCTGCATGTACTCGACCATCTGGGTGACAAAGCCCGTCGCGCGCGGCTCCACGGACGGCGGGAGCACGCCGAGCAGGTTATAAGCCTTGGTGAACTCGCGCTCATAAGTGGACACCCACTCCCACCAGGGGCGATTATTCTCGGCGGCCTTGGTGAGGATCTTGTCATCGATATCGGTGACATTGCGCACGAGCGCGACGTCATAGCCTTGCGCGAGCAGCCAGCGGCGCAGGATATCGAAAGCCACGCCGGAGCGCAGGTGACCGATGTGCGGCTGCGCCTGCGGGGTGGCGCCACACAAGTAGATGGAGGCGTGGCCGGGGCGAATCGGCTCGAAGTCGCGTTGGCTGCGGGTGGCTGTGTCAAAAATGCGCAAAGTACTCACGCCACCCAGTCTAAATCACCCGTGCGCGGGGTTAGTGTTGGCGCCGCCAGACAACGGCCGTTGCTACCGCCGCGCGGCCCTCTTTGCGGCCGGTAAAGCCCAAATGGTCGGTCGTGGTGGCAGAAATGGACACATCAGCGCCGAGGATTTCCGAAAGCACGGCCTCGGCTTCCTCGCGGCGCGGGCCCATCTTCGGCGTCTGGCCAATGAGCTGGGCGGCGGCATTGCCGATGATAAAACCTTCCGCTTCCAGCAGCTCGCGGCACTCGCGCAGGAGCTGGGCGCCGGAGACCCCATCGTATTCGGGCCGGCCCACCCCCACGAAGGAGCCGAGATCGCCGAGGTGGGAGGCGGAAAGGAGGGCATCGACAAGCGCGTGGGCTACGACGTCGCCGTCGGAGTGGCCTTCGCAGCCGGGGGCGTCATCGAAAAGCAGCCCGGCAATCCAACAAGGCTTGCCGGCTTCGATCTGGTGGGCGTCGGTCGCGATGCCGACGCGGGGGATGATGGGCTCAGTCATGCTGCTCCTCTGCAAGGGCGTGGGCCAGGGTCAGGTCCGTGGGGGTGGTGATTTTGAAGGCGAGGATATCGCCCGGCACGGTCTCCACGCGCTGGCCGTGCCATTCCATCAGGCTGGCATCGTCCGTGGCGGTGAAATCCGGCTGGTCACGCCAATAATCCAGGTTGGCCTGGCGCAGCGCGGCGAGGCGGAAACCCTGCGGGGTCTGCACGGCGCGCAGGCGGGCGCGATCGGGGGTGCCAACCACGGCGTTACCGGTAACTTCCTTGATGGTATCGGTCACGGGAACCACCGGAATGACGGCGGGCGCACCGGCAAGAACGCGCCGCGCCACCCGCTCGACCATCGCGGTGGGCGTAAGCGCACGGGCGGCATCATGGATGAGCACCACGGCATCCTCGTCCGGAATTGCCTGCAGGCCGGCCCAAATGGAATCGGCGCGCTCGCCGCGCCCATGCACCAGGCGCACCGGGATATCTGCGCCCACGCGCTTGACGATGCCCCCAGCTTCCCCCTCCATAGCCGGGCTCACCACCGCGATGACCTCGTCCACGAGTCCGGAGTTGGCCATGATGCGCACGGATCGCTCCAGGAGGGTGCGGCCGCGAAGTTCGACGTAGGCCTTGGGCACCTCCGCGCCGAGGCGGGTGCCTTGCCCGGCCGCGGCGATTAAGGCGATAACGCGGGGTTTAGTCTTCGTCGTCGAAGGAGAGGTCATCGAGATCGATGTCGTTGTCGATATCGGTGGTGATGGACTGATCATCGACTAGACCTGCGGCGCGGTGGCGCTCGATGGTGGCGTCGATTTCTTCCATCATGGTATCGGCCTTTTTGTCATCGACCGGCTGCGCCAGCGCCAGCTCGCCCACCAAGATGGTGCGGGCCTTGCCCAGCATGCGCTTCTCTCCGGCGGACAAGCCGCGGTCCTGATCGCGGCGCCACAGATCGCGCACTACTTCTGCGACCTTGTTGATATCGCCGGAGGCCAGGCGCTCCTGGTTGGCTTTGTAGCGGCGGGACCAGTTGCCGGCTTCTTCCACGTCCTCATCGCGCAGCACGGAAAAGACCTTTTCTAGGCCCTCCTTGCCCACGACATCGCGCACGCCGACGTTATCCGCATTCTTCTTGGGCACGCGGACGACGAGATCGGATTGGTTAATGTGCAGCACGAGGTATTCCAACTCTTCGCCGCCCATTTCGCGGGTTTCGATATCCTCGATGACCGCCGCGCCGTGGTGCGGGTAGACGACGACCTCGCCGACCTTATATTCCATTGCCACTCCTTATAATCCCGTGAATATGCCGATAACTAAGGCCGCCATTTTATCACGCGCGGCATGCCTACCACCGGATACCCCCGATTACCCCCACGGACTACCCGCTAGCTTAGCGAGAAACTGTGTACTTTATATCGAAAGGGACTAGGCTAAAGATTTGATAAGCCCTGAGATCGCAATTGATGGAGGATGCTCAACGTGCAGTCCCTGAAGTCCGCCGCCCGCCGCGGTGCCATTATTTCCGTTACCGCCGTCTCCGCTTTGGCGCTGGCTTCGTGCTCGGCAGGCCACGTCGCCCAGACGGCAGAGAAGGTAGCTGCGGTTGATGGCGCTTCTGCCAGCACCGATGACGATAAGATTGCCGTCCGCGATGTCACCATCCTGGCCGAGCCAGACGGTGGCGCCGCTTTGAAGTTCAACGCCGTCAACCAGGGCTATGAAACCGATGTCATCACCTTGAAGTCCGTGAAGGTGGACGGCCAGACCGTCGAGATGAAGCAGACCCAGCCGCTCAAGCGCGATCACTCCATCGTGGCGGACTCCCAGAAGAACCTGGACGCAACCCCGGATCACGATTCCGAGACCGTGCAGTACGTGGCCACCCACCTGGATAACGATGACTTTGGCTACGCCGGCCACCGCCCGGTGACCTTCGAGTTCTCCAACGGCACCATCGAGATCGACGCCACCGTCGCCGCCTCCCAGATGGAGTCCGGTAAGTACGACCGCGACGTGGAATCCCCAGAGGGCTATACCACCGACGCGAACACCGGTCACTCGCACCACTAATAGCCCACCGCACGCGCGCCCTACTCTTTCCGCGGAGTACGGGCGCGTTCGTCGTTTTGGCCGCCACGTTCTAGGCTCTACACCATGGCCAAAAAATCTCGCCCCATCCACACCTGCTCCGAATGCGGTTATGTCTCCCCCAAGTGGCTCGGGCGCTGCCCGGATTGCGGTTCGTGGGGGACGATGGAGGAAAAGGCGCCAGTGGTGGCGGGGGCATCGGCAAGCGGCGGGCATGCGAGCGTGGCGCCTGCGAGCCCAGTGCAGCCCATCACGCAGGTGGGCGCGCAGGCGACGAAGACGGTACGCACGGGCATCGGCGAGCTTGACCGCGTGCTGGGCTCCGGCATCGTGCCAGGCTCGGTGGTACTCATGGCCGGCGAGCCCGGCGTGGGCAAATCCACGCTGCTACTCGAGGTCGCCTCCCGCTGGGCCCAGCTCGGCCGCACCGTCCTCTACGCCACCGCCGAGGAATCCGCCGGCCAGGTCCGCGCCCGCGCCGAGCGCACCGGGGCGCTGCAAGAATCGCTGTACCTCGCGGCCGAATCCAACCTGGACGCCGTCTTTGGGCATGTCGATGCCGTCAAACCCGGCCTCATTATCGTGGACTCCGTGCAGACCATGCATGCAGTGGGGGTAGAAGGCGTGCCCGGCGGCGTCGCGCAATCGCGCGCCGTGACCGCGGCGCTGACCTCCCTGGCGAAATCCACCGGCATCCCCGTGCTGCTGGTGGGGCACGTGACCAAGGACGGAAACGTGGCGGGACCGCGGGTTTTGGAGCATCTTGTCGATGTCGTCTTAAACTTCGAAGGCGACCGCCAGTCCAGCCTCCGCATGCTGCGCGGGATGAAAAACCGCTTCGGCGCGACCGATGAGGTGGGTTGTTTCGAGCAAACCGCCGGGGGTATTCGGGAGGTCGCGGACCCGTCGGGGCTCTTCCTCTCCCACCGCGGCACGACTCCGGATGGCTCCGCGGTAACCGTTGCCATGGACGGCGTGCGGCCCATCCTCGCCGAGGTCCAGGCGCTGACCGTGGACCCCGTGGCGAAGAACCCGCGGCGCGTGGTCACGGGACTCGATGCCAACCGCGTGCCCATGGTGCTCGCCGTATTGCAGGCGCGCGCCGGCCAGCGCACTAACGATAAGGATGCTTATGTGGCCACGGTGGGCGGCATGCGGATTACCGAAACCGCAACCGACCTCGCGGTGGCGCTGGCTACCTGGTCCTCGCTGCACGAGCAGCCGCTGCCGGCGAAGACGGTGGTCATTGGCGAGGTGGGCTTGGCCGGCGAGCTGCGGCCCGTGCCGAATATTGAGCGGCGCCTGCAGGAAGCGGCGCGGCTGGGATACAAGCGGGCGATTATCCCGCGCGGGGAAATCAACCCCGTGGACGGCATGCAGGTGCGGCAAGTCGCAACGCTTGGCGAGGCCCTCGCCGCAGTCCAGCCGTAGTTCAACCGTAACCGGTGATTGGTTCTTGCCAAGCTGTTGCCGAGGGGAGGGCGCTCCGGCGGCGCGGACTCCCGCGCGGGATGCTTCCGCCCGAGCTGGTTCCGCGCGGCCGACTGCAAGGAGGCCGCGCGCTTAGCGGAGGGTGAAGTCCTGCGGCGGAGAGGAATTATCGCCAATGACCGTGTGGGCGAAGTAAGCGCCTGGCTCGGCGGTCGGTCGGTCGGTGCACTTACCTGGCTCGGATGCCTGGCGGGACCATTCGGCCTCGAATTTCAGGTCCTTGCCCGCGGGGAAGGTCTGCTCGCCGGTCTGCACGGAGGCGTAGCAATCGGTATCGGACCATACGCGCTGGTTATCGGCCATCTTGTAGACCTCGAAGCGCAGCGAGTTCTCGTCCAAGTCGATCTTGCAATCCGCGGCGGTGGGGTTGGTGACGGTCATGAAGAACTTCGGCAGTTCGCCGTCCGGCACGGAGTAGTTGAGCATGGAGGTGCGCACCTCCAAGTCCTCTAGCGAGCAGGTATCCTTCGCGGCGTGCACGGATTCCTCGGGCTCCTTGCTTTCCGATGCCCCATCCTTAGCTTCCGGCTCCGAGGCAGAATCGGATTCGGACTCGGACTCGGATTCGCTCGTCGAATCCGCGGACGTGGTGGAGGATTCGCTGGTGGTTTCTGCGGACGTGGTTGCCGCCGAAGACTCTGAGGACGCGGCAACAGAATCGTCGCTATCGCCGCCAAAGGCGGCCACCGCCGCCCAGATCAGCACCACGGCCAGGACGATCACGATGATAAGCGCGGCAACCCGGCGGCGCTTATAGATCTCTTCTGGAAGGGGCTTATTCTGGTTCACGCACCCAATTTTAAGTGGTAGACGCGCCTGGATCCGCTAAGCCGGGACCGCGTGTCAACTCGACGCCGTAGGAGTGCAACGGCTCCACGCGCGAATCCTCGAGGAGGTAGCGGGCACCGACGATGCCGAGGGAGCCATCGTCAAGCTGCTTGCGCACGTTGGGGATGCTGGCCACGACCTGGGTGACGGTTTGGAGGGTGTGCTTGCGCTCGACATCGGCAAGCGTGGCATCAGGCCCCGCAGTCCACGCGGACGTCGCGACCTTCTCGATGATGGGTCGCTGCAGGCCGATGGGCAGCTCGCCGCCGCGGACAAAATCCACCGCGGCCGCCACCGCACCGCAGGACTGGTGGCCCAGGACCACCAACAGGTTGGGGTGCAGGTGGTCGAGCGCATAATCCAAGGAAGCCAGCACGGAGGCATCCAGAATGTGGCCGGCGGTGCGGATGACGAAGGCATCGCCAAAGCCGATATTGAAGATGTGCTCGATGGGCGCGCGGGAATCCGAGCAAGCCAGGACCACCACGCGGGGATCCTGGCCCTTGGTGAGCCCGTCGCGCTCATAAATCTTGTTGAGATCCATGATGGTGCCGTCGATGACGCGCTGGTTTCCGGCCTGGAGGGCCTCCCAGACGGCCTGCGGCTCGTGGGCAACGTTACTTAATGGCATGAAGTATATTTTAATGCCCTAGACTGTCCTGCGAGATGGATACGCACGCACTTCTTTCCTGGTTTGACGCCAATGAACGCGATTTGCCCTGGCGGCGCCCCGGCACCTCCGCCTGGGGAGTGTTGCTTTCCGAGGTCATGAGCCAGCAGACCCCCGTCGCGCGCGTCGCCCCCGTCTGGGAAGAGTGGATGCGGCGCTGGCCCACCCCCGCGGACTTCGCCCAGGCCTCCCGCGCCGAGGTGTTGCGCGCTTGGGGCAAGCTCGGCTACCCGCGGCGCGCGCTGCGGCTCTGGGAGTGCGCGGGGGTAATGGACGAGGTTCCATCGGACGTGGATGAGCTGCTCGCGCTGCCTGGAATCGGCGACTACACCGCCCGCGCCGTGGCGTGCTTTCACTTTGGCCAGAACGTGCCGGTGGTCGATACCAACGTGCGCCGCGTCTATGCCCGCGCCGAGGACGGCAACTTTCTCGCCCCGTCACCTTCCAAGCGCGAGCTCGCCGCTGTGGCCGCGCTGTTGCCCGAGCGCAACGGGCCGCGTTTTTCTGCCGCGCTCATGGAGCTCGGCGCGCTGGTGTGTACTGCGAAAAATCCCGATTGTAAGCGCTGCCCCTTGCGCGCGACGTGTGCCTGGCAGCTCGCTGGGTGTCCCGAGCCTTCCGCTGCGGAACAAACGCGCGCCAAAAAGCGCGTGCAGAAATTTGCCGGGACCGACAGGCAGGTGCGCGGCAAGATTCTAGACGTGCTGCGCGCCGCCGATCACCCGGTGCCGAAGTCCGCTATCGACGTGGTCTGGCCCGATGCCGCGCAGCGTTCCCGCGCGCTGGCTTCGCTGCTTGACGATGGCCTCGCCGAGCAAAACCCCGCCGGTCTCTTCCACCTGCCGGACTAACCACCTGCCGGTTTAACCGCCCGGCGGGCCTGTCAGCGTTAAAGCGCAGCGACTCGCTACCGCCAGCGTCCGCGGAAGTTCAGCCCGCCCGGGAGGTTGACCCACATGCCGCCGCGGGAATTAAAGGTCACCGGCCCAATCTTCGTGGACATGGAGGCACCGGATCCGGAAATGTTTATCCAGCTATTCTTGCCGGTCTTCTTGCGCGAACGATATTGAAGTCCCATAACGGGTCATTCTAGCAATACCCCCGTGTACGACGCTGCGCCGCAGAACCATCGGGCCGCTGTACCGCCATACCGCCGGACAAAGGCATTCACCCACCCCGGCTGGTTAGCAAATTGACCATGGGTGGGCGCATACGAAAACCACCCAGGGTTCGCGGTGGAACCGTGGGTGGTTATGTGGCGCCGCGCGCGGCCGGTAGGCGCGGAGCCGGCACGCGCGGGCCGGGCTGGGGTGCGGCGGGACGAGCCAAGCCCGAGCCGGGTCGGGGCTTGGCCGATTAGTTACATCGGCTGGCCAGCACCTGCTGGTGGCGGGTTCTTGCCATCGTCGTCGGAGTTGCCGAGGCCCGGCTTTTCCGAAGGCACGTCCGGGGAAATGACGTCTGGCTCGCCGTTGGTGTCGATGCCGTCGTTGTCGGAACCGGAACCGCCGTCCTTTGGGCCACCATCCTTCGGATCGTCACCCTCTGGGCCGCCGTTGCCGTTGCCGTCACCGTCGCCGTTGTCGCCGTCGGAATCGGAGTTGTCCGAATCGGAACCGTCGGCGGCGTCTTCGGAGGGGTTGTTGTCGCGCACGGAGGCATCGGCAAGCGAGGGCTCATCGATGTCATCCGGCAACGGCTTCGGGCGCGGGGTGAAGGTGAAGGTGGCGCCGGAGTCGTCCTTGGACTCGCCGTCCCAGCCTTCGACGTCGACCGAGATGATCTCGCCGGCGCCAATCTCGCCGAAGAGGATCTTCTCCGAGAGCTGGTCCTCGATATCGCGCTGAATGGTACGGCGCAACGGGCGAGCACCAAGAACCGGGTCGAAGCCGCGCTGGGCCAGGAGGTTCTGGGCCTTATCGGTGAGCTCGATGCCCATATCGCGCTCTTCCAGCTGGGTACCCACGCGGTCAATGAGCAGGTTAACCATCTGCACGATCTGCTCGCGGGTGAGCTGGTGGAAGACCACGACGTCATCGATACGGTTCAGGAACTCGGGGCGGAAGTGCTTCTTCAGCTCGTCGTTGACCTTGGCCTTCATGCGCTCGTACTGGGCATCCGAATCGTTCTCGCTGGCGCCGGTAAAGCCCAAGCCCACCGGCTTCGAGATGTCCTGGGTACCCAGGTTCGAGGTGAAGATGAGGACGGTGTTCTTGAAGTCGACGACGCGACCCTGGCCATCGGTAAGCCGGCCGTCTTCCAGCACCTGCAGCAAGGTGTTGTAGATCTCCTTGTGGGCCTTTTCGATCTCATCGAAAAGCACCACGGAGAACGGCTTGCGGCGAACCTTTTCGGTCAGCTGGCCGCCCTCTTCGTAGCCAACGTATCCCGGAGGAGCACCGAAGAGGCGGGAGGCGGTAAAGCGGTCGTGGAACTCACCCATATCGATCTGGATGAGGTCATCATCCGAACCGAAGAGGAAGTTAGCCAGCGACTTCGACAGCTCGGTCTTACCCACACCGGACGGGCCGGCGAAGATGAAGGAACCGGAAGGACGGCGTGGATCCTTGAGGCCTGCACGGGTGCGGCGGATGGCGCGGGAGACGGACTTGACCGCCTCGTCTTGACCAATGATGCGCTTGTGCAGCTCTTCTTCCATGTTGAGCAGGCGGGAAGATTCCTTCTCCGTCAGCTTCAGCACGGGGATGCCGGTCCAGTGCGCCAGAACCTCAGCAATTTGGTCCTCGCCCACCTCGGCGATTTCCTCCAGGTCGCCGGAGCGCCACTGCTTTTCCTTCTCGGAACGCTCCTCGCCCAGCTTACGCTCGTCATCGCGCAGGCCGGCGGCCTTTTCAAAGTCTTGGGCATCGATAGCCGCTTCCTTTTCCCGGCGGACTTCCGCGATGCGGTCATCGACCTCGCGCAGGCCCTTCGGGGCGGTCATGCGCTTGATGCGCATGCGGGCACCGGCCTCATCGAGGAGGTCGACGGCCTTATCCGGCAAGAAGCGGTCATTGATGTAGCGGTCCGCCAGCTGCGCGGCAGCGTGCAGCGCCTCATCGGTGTAGGACACGCGGTGGTGCGCCTCGTACTTATCGCGCAGGCCCTTCAGGATGAGGAAGGTATCATCCAGCGAAGGTTCATCGACCTGCACCGGCTGGAAACGACGCTCCAGCGCGGCATCCTTTTCGATGTGCTTGCGGTACTCATCCAGGGTGGTAGCACCGATGGTCTGCAGCTCGCCGCGGGCCAGCTTGGGTTTTAGCAGCGAAGCGGCGTCAATGGCGCCCTCGGCAGCACCGGCACCGACGAGGGTGTGGATCTCATCGATGAACAAGATGATGTCGCCGCGCTGGTTAATTTCTTTAAGAACCTTCTTCAGGCGTTCCTCAAAGTCACCGCGGTAGCGGGAACCGGCAACCAAAGAACCCAGGTCAAGCGAGTACAGCTGCTTGTCCTTAAGCGTTTCTGGGACCTTGCCGTTGACAATGTCCAGCGCCAAGCCCTCAACCACGGCGGTCTTACCAACGCCGGGCTCACCAATGAGCACCGGGTTGTTCTTGGTGCGGCGCGAGAGCACCTGCATGATGCGCTCAACCTCAGACTCGCGGCCAACAACGGGGTCTAGCTTGCCATCCTTTGCCGCCTGGGTGAGGTTGCGGCCGAATTGGTCCAGCACGAGCGAGTTGGAGCGCTCGCCCGAGCCGCCGGAACCACCGCGTCCGCCAGCGCCGGCGCCGGAGCCTGCGCCCGCACCGATGGGGCCTGGGGCCTGATTCGAGTCGCCACCGCCTTCTTGCTGGCCACCCTCGTAGCCGGAGAGCAGCTGGATAACCTGCTGACGCACGCGCGGCAGATCCGCGCCGAGCTTCGTCAGCACCTGTGCGGCAACGCCGTCGCCCTCACGGATAAGTCCGAGCAAGAGGAACTCCGTGCCGATGTACTTGTGCCCCATCTGCAGGCCCTCGCGCAAGGACAGCTCGAGGACCTTCTTGGCGCGCGGGGTAAAAGGAATGTGGCCGGTGTGCGGCTGGCTGCCCTGGCCGATGATCTCTTCTACCTCACGGCGCACGTCCTCCAAGGAAATGCCCATGGATTCTAGAGCCTTGGCAGCTACACCTTCTCCCTCGTGGATAAGGCCGAGCAGGATGTGCTCGGTTCCGATGTAGTTGTGGTTAAGCATGCGTGCTTCTTCTTGCGCCAAGACAATGACGCGACGAGCACGGTCTGTAAACCTCTCGAACATGACTCCCCTAAACTTTCGCTTCTAATGTGGTACCCACTGTAACGCCGCACGCCCCAAAGGATTTCCTCTTTTTGGCCCCCATTGGCCTATAAACGCCCCAAACCGCCCATACTCGCAGCTCACATGGGTGTACGCCGGTAGCGAACAGGGCCTATTTAGCCTAGAATCTTCTTCATTCTCCCTGTCTCCTCGTAAATACAAAGGAATAAGCTCACCGTGCCGCACCTTCCCGAATTCTTTGCTTCCCAGCACAACCTGCATGAAAAGGCAGTGCTGGATGAGGGCCCTAATTCCACCCTTTTTGCCGTGGAGGATGGCTCCACGCACGAGGAATTTACGGTGGAGATCTTCGCGGCGAAGGCAAAGGGCATCGTCAAGGCCTCTACCGCCCTGCACGGCCTGCACCACCCCGCGCTCGCCGCCCTGGTGGGGTCTGGCACCACCGCGGATGGCCAGGAGTTCTTAGTCCGCAAGGCCTGCTCGAGTACTGCACTGCCCACGCTTGCCGATGCCCCCACCAACTCCCACACCCAAGAAATCCTCACCCCCGTGGCAGGCGCGGTGGATTTCCTGATTAGCCGCAACCGCGCGGATTTCGCCGTCCACGGGCTCAAGACCGATCGCGTGTTTGTGGATGAGGATAAAAAGGTCGCCGTCCTCGCCGCCGCTGGCCCAGGCGGTGCAAGCACGGCGGAGGAATCCGCCGAGAATGATGGGGAGAAATCGGCGGAGGAAACCGCCGAGAAAACTTCAGAAAAGGCCGAGAGCGCGACGGGTGCCGATGCGGTCCGCGCCTTCCAAGAACTCGTTGCCGCCACGTGCCCTTCCTTCACGCCGGAGGAGGATTATTCGAGCGCTAAAGAGGTCGTGGCGGCGCTGCGCCCCGAGCGCGATCTCGATACCTCGCAATTCCCATCGGTACAGGCCGAAGAACCCGAGTCCCAGCCGCAGCAACACTTCCCGCCGCAACCGCAGCAGCAGTTCCCGCCGCAGAACCAGGCGGGACCGCAGTATCAACAGCAATACCAGCAGCAATACCAACAGCAGCCGATGCCACCGATAAATGCGGCCCCGCCAAAGAAGAAGGGCAAGGGCGGGCTCATCGCGCTCATTTCCGTTCTGGCCGTCATCGCGGTGGCCGCCGCGGGAGCGTTGTGGTTCTTCCTGTCCTACCCCAGCTGGGATGCCAAGGAAAAGAACCTAGTGGAGGCTTATCCGAGCCTGATTGGCTCGCGCAGCGGCCAAGACGGCACGCTCGGCGCGGAGTGTTCCTCCCGCACCCCAGAGGACGGGCAAGAAGCGAAGATCACCTGCTCGGGAGATGGCTTCAGCTACACCGCCGCCTACTATCCCAGCGTGGAAGAACGCGATGCCGTTCTCCCAGACACTGACCCAGTAGAGCTATCTAACGATAGGTGCACCATCCAAAGCTACGAGGCCTCAAAGGATCCGATGACCTACGTCATGGCCGTGGAAGGCACTCAGTCCATCTTCATGGTGTGGGGCGACGATGCCGAATCCGCGCGGCTCAAGCTACCTCTGTGTGCACAGTAGGCGCCGGAGGAGAGCTGGTGAGGCTGACCGGTCCGCGCTCTCCCGGCAGGGGTTACTCCGCGCGGCGCTAGTCCGCGCGGCGCTAGTCCGCGGCGGGCACGCGCTTGAGCAGCGGCGCGAGCACGAGCACGAAAAGCGAGAGCACGCCGGCGAAAAGGAAAGCCCAGTGCGCACCTTGGGCGGTGGCGGCGGCCTCGCTCATGCCCTCGGCTTGACCGGACTTGGTACCGCTGGTCAAAAAGGCCACGAGGAAGGCGGTACCCGCCGCGCCGGCCAGCTGCTGCAGCGTATTCAAGATGGCGGAGCCGTGCGAATAGAGGTCATCGGGAAGCGAGGACAACGAGACCGTCATCAGCGGGGTCATCATGAGCGCAATACCCACGGCGAACAGGATATGCATGCCGATGACCATCCACACCTCGCTGTTTTCTGTCAGCAGGGTCATCAACCAGATGCCGGTAGAAAACATGATGGCGCCGGGAATCAACAGGGGCCGGGGGCCAAGGGCGTCATAAATCCGCCCCACAATCGGGGAAATACCGCCCTGCAGGAGGCCGCCGGGCATCACCACGAGGCCGGTGACCAGCGAGGATACCGCCAGCGAGGTCTGCAGATAAATGGGCAAGATATTCACCGTACCCAGCAGCAGGGCGAACATGAGCAGCATGGCGATGACCGCGAGGGTGAAATTACGGACCTTAAACGGGCGCAGGTCCAAAAGCGCGCGGTTTACCTTAGCCAGCCGGAGTTGGCGCACGGTAAAGGTAATGAGGGTGAGGACGCCGAGGAGGAGCACGAGGGCATCGGCAAGCGAGCCGCCCTCCACCATCTTTTCGATGGACGATAAGCCATAAATGAGCCCGCCGAAGGCCAGGGCGGATAAGAATACCGACGGAATATCGAGCGGGGTATCCCTGCGCTCACCCACGTTGACCAGGCGGAAGTAGCCGGCGATGCTGATGGCGGCGATGAGCGGGACCATGGTCCAGAAGATGACGTGCCAAGTCGCCATACTCAAGATGAACCCGCCGACGGTGGGGCCCAAGGCCGGCGCCACGGAGATGACCACGGTGATAATACCCATGACGGTGCCGCGGCGCTGCGGTGGAACGAGCGTCATGGCCACGGTCATAAGCGTAGGAATCATCAGCGCGGTGCCGGCGGCTTGCAGCACGCGGCCGACCAGCAGCAGCCCAAAGGCCGGGGCGAGGGCCGCCAGAACCGTGCCCGTCAGGAAGACGCCGGTGGAGGCGCCAAAAATCTGCCGGGTGGTGAATTTATCCATCAGGAACCCGGTGGTGGGAATGACCACACCCATGGTGAGCAAGAAGCCGGTCAGCAGCCACTGCGCGGAGGTCGCCGGGATGGAGAAATCCGCCATGATGGTGGGCAGCGCCACCGAAAGCGCGGTTTCATTCAGGATCATCACCATCGCGGAGAGCACCAAGATGGTGAGGTTCGCTATGACCTCTGCGGAGATTTTCGGGGCGGGATTCTGAGACACCAAATCAGGATACTGAGTTGGCTTAACCTGCAAAACTTGGGGCGTATGATTTAGATGTCTTTTCCTGCACCCTCGATTCACGTTAGGCAATCCCACAGTGCATTTCCTCAATGATTCCCGCCTACCCTACGAGCTGACCTACTCGGATGTATTTATGGTGCCGAATCACTCGGATGTTGGCTCGCGGCAGGCGGTCGACCTCACCGCAGCCGATGGCACGGGCAATACCATCCCGCTCATCGTGGCGAATATGACCGCGGTGGCTGGCCGCCGCATGGCAGAGACCATCGCCCGGCGCGGCGGCATGGCCATCCTGCCCCAAGACCTCAGCCTGGAGGCCGCGGCGGAAACGATCGCCTCGGTGAAGGCCGCCGACCTGGTCTATGACACCCCTATCACCATCAAGCCGCACCACACGGTGGGCTATGCCAGCAACCTTTTGCACAAGCGCGCCCACGGCGCGGCCATCGTGGTCGACGGTGCGCTGCCCGTGGGCATCATTACGCCAAAGGATCTGCGCGGGCAGGATAATTTCACCGCCGTGGGCGAGCTCATGACCACGGATTTGGTGACCCTGCCGGTAGGCATCGACCCACAGGAGGCCTTTACCCGCCTGCGCACAACCTCGCGCAAGCTCGCCCCAGTGGTCAATCCGGATGGCACGCTGGCGGGCATTTTGACGCGCAAGGGTGCGCTGCGGGCGACGATGTATAAGCCGGGCATCGACAAGCAGGGGCGCCTGCACATCGGTGCCGCGGTGGGCATTAATGGCGACGTTGAGGGCAGGGCGCGGGCGCTTGCCGATGCCGGCGCTGACGTCCTCGTCATCGATACCGCCCACGGCCATCAAGACAGCATGCTGGAGGCGCTGCGCAAGGTTAAGGCCCTGGATTTGGGCCTGCCGATTGCCGCTGGCAATGTGGTCACGGCCGCCGGCGTGCGCGAGCTGGCCGCGGCGGGCGCGGATATTATTAAGGTCGGAGTGGGCCCCGGCGCGATGTGCACCACCCGCATGCAAACCGGCGTGGGACGGCCGCAATTTTCCGCCGTGCTGGAGTGCGCCGCCGCGGCCCGCGAAGTCGGCGCGCACGTGTGGGCCGATGGCGGCGTGCGCGATCCCCGGGACGTGGCCCTGGCGCTGGCCGCGGGCGCGTCCAATGTGATGATTGGCTCCTGGTTCGCCGGCACCTTTGAATCGCCCGGTGACCTGCACAAGGACGCCGATGGATCGTTTTACAAGGAATCGTTCGGCATGGCCTCGCGCCGGGCGGTGCGCGGGCGCAATTCCGCCACCGAGGCCTTCGAGCGCGCCCGCCGGGAGATGTTTGAGGAAGGCATTTCCACCTCGCGCATCTACCTCGATCCGGAACACGGCGGCGTGGAGTATTTGGTGGACCGCATCATCTCCGGCGTGCGCTCGTCCTGCACCTACGCCGGGGCCGATTCGCTGGCTAGCTTCCACGAGCGCGCCACCGTGGGCGTGCAATCGGCCGCCGGCTTTGCCGAGGGCCAGCCGCGGGCCACCAACCGCTAGGGTGATTCAGGCGCGTGCTACTTTTGCAAGTATGTTGACTCGCTATGACCAGGCGGCCTCGCGCGCGGCCGCGCAGGTTATGGGGCAGTATTCCACCAGTTTTTCCCTGGCCACGCGCCTTTTGCGCGGGCGGGTGCGCGAAGACATCCGCCACCTTTATGCCGTGGTGCGCATCGCGGACGAGCTTGTCGATGGCACCGCTGACCAGGCCAGCATCGATGCCGCCGCCACGCTCGATGCCTACGAGGCCGCTATCTTGGCGGCGCCGGAGAAAAGGCTGCACACCGATCCCGTCGTGCACTCCTATGCCATTACCGCTAGGCGCTGCGGCTTCCAGCGCGAGCACCTCGTGGCCTTTTTCGATTCCATGCGCGCCGACCTTAACCAGCGGGAGTATTCCGCCGCGGAACTCGCCGAGTATATCTACGGCTCCGCCGAGGTCATCGGCCTATTGTGCGTGCAAGTCTTCCTAGCGGAAGAGACCGTCTCTGCCGCCGACCGCGCCGCGATGGACCGCGGTGCGCGCCACTTGGGCTCCGCGTTTCAAAAGATTAACTTCCTGCGGGACCTGGGCGAGGACTCCTCGGTCCTCGGCCGGGCCTATTTCCCGCAGGCTGCTGGTGGCGTGCTTTCCGAGGCCGCCAAATCCGCCCTCATCGCCGAAATCCGCCGCGAGCTCGCCGCCGCCGAAGAAGCCATTAACCTCTTGCCGCTTTCCGCCCGCGTTGGCGTGCGCGCGGCCGCCGATATCTTTGCCGAGCTCACCAACCGGCTCGCTGCTACCCCCGCCGCGGAGTTAAAAACCACCCGCATATCCGTGCCGAATCGCACCAAGGCGTGGCTGGCCGCCCGCGCCGTACGATGCGCGGGGCGCGCGGGGCGGTAGTGCACCGCGCGGAGATGAGCGAGCAGGTAAAGGACCCCGAAGAAGACTGCAGACTAAGGAGAATATGATGCGCGCCGTTGTCATCGGGGCCGGCATCGCCGGCCTGGCTACCGCTGCCCTACTGGGCAAAGAGGGCTACGAGGTCACCGTCGTAGATTCCCTAGACGAGGTCGGCGGGCGCGCGGGCAGCTATACGGAGGCCGGGTTCCGCTGGGATACCGGACCGTCCTGGTACCTCATGCCGGATGCCTTCGACCACTTCTTTTCCCTCTGCGGTACCTCGACAGAAAAGGAACTGGATCTGGTGGGACTCTCGCCGGATTACCGCGTCTATACCGGCAGCCCCACCGCATCCACTCCTGGCAGCGCCTCGCGACCTACCCCCGTGGATATTCACTCCGGAACCGATAACGTGGCCCAACTCTTCGAGTCGATAGAACCAGGCGCCGGCAAGCAGGTGCGCACCTATTTGGCAGATGCCAGCGACGCCTACCAGGTAGCGCTCGATCACTTTTTGTACACCACTTTTTCGGCGCCGTTGAACCTGGTGCATAGTGATATTCGGCATCGGCTAGCGCGAATCGCGGCGCTTTTAACCAGCAGCCTGCAGCGCTATGTCAATGAGAAATTTTCGGATACGCGCCTGCGCCAGATTCTGAGCTACCCAGCGGTTTTTCTCTCCTCTGAACCTGCCGCAACCCCCGCGCTATATTCACTGCTCAGCCATACCGATTTGGTGGAAGGCGTGCGCTACCCGCGCGGTGGATTCGCTGCCGTAGTCGAGGCCATCTACCGCCAAGCCCAAAATTTTGGCACCACGTTCCGCTTGGGCGAAGAGGTCACCGCCATAACCACCGCCGGCGGTTCCTCCGCCCGCGCCACCGACGTCCGCGCCACCGGTGTCCGCACAACAAACGGGCACATCGATGCCGATATTGTGGTCTCGGCTGCGGACCTGCACCATACCGAAACCCACCTCTTACCGCCGAAGCTGCGCACCTATCCGCAGCGCTACTGGGCCCGCCGCAATCCAGGGCTCGGCACCGTGGTGGTGCTCGCCGGTGTGCAGGGAAAACTCCCGCAGCTAGCTCACCACACCTTTTTGTTCAGCCAGGACTGGGACCCGGATTTCCGGGCCGTGTTTTCTGGACCAGAACCTATGCGCCCGCTCGGGGCCTCGCGGTCTATCTATATATCCAAAACCTCAGCCACCGACGCCGATGTGGCACCCGAGGACCACGAAAACCTCTTCTTCCTCATTCCCGTGCCGGCTGCAGAAGACCTTGGCCACGGCGATGCCTACCATCCCGAGGCGTCCCCACGCGTTAAGGCGATCGCTCAAGCAGCCATCGACCAGCTATCGGCCACCGCCGGGATTCCAGACCTGCACGAGCGAATTACCATCACCCGCACCCTTGGCCCCGCCGATTTTGCCGAGCGCTATCACTCCTGGTCAGGCGGGGCTTTGGGGCCAGCGCATACGCTTTTTCAATCCGCATTCTTCCGCGGGCGCAATGCCTCGCGCAAGGTGACCGGCCTTTACTACGCTGGTGCGACCACCGTGCCAGGAGTCGGCGTGCCGATGTGCCTGATTTCTGCAGAAAACATCATCAAACGCCTGCGCGATGACCGCTCCGCGGGCCCGCTTCCTACAGATGGTGCCTGAGCCGCTCGCCGGATCGTTCTCTGCTTGCCGCTCACCTCTCGCAGCGCGGCCTCCGATGCGCAACGTCTCCCGTTCGGCCTCGATTGTGCAGCTTTCGATGCGCAACCTCTTTTGTGCAACCTCGGATGCGCATCCTCCTATGCAATAGGTCCTCGGTGATAACTGAGCAAACTCGGCCCTGAAATGTAGCATTTTTCGCTCAGATATCACCGAGGAGGTTGCACTTTTGTGAAGTCGATAGAAGTACGTAGAAATACGCAAAATAGGCAGGAGTAGGTAGAGGTAGACAAAGAAAAAGGCTGCAGCCAAAGGGAGGCTGCAGCCGGTGTCGGGGCGCTAACGTGTGCCCGCGTGGGCGGGCACCGAGTGGGCGCCGGGTATGGCTACTTCTGTTCTGGCTTTACCAGCGGGAAGAGCACGGTCTCGCGGATGCCCAAGCCGGTCAGGGCCATGAGCAGGCGGTCCATGCCCATGCCGGTACCGGCCGTCGGCGGCATGCCCTGTTCCATCGCGGCGAGGAAGTCCTCGTCCAAGACCATGGCTTCCTCATCGCCGCCGGCGGCAAGGCGGGCCTGATCCTCGAAGCGCGCGCGCTGGACGACGGGATCGACAAGCTCCGAGTAGCCGGTGGCCAGCTCGAAGCCGCGCACGTAGAGGTCCCACTTTTCGGTCACGCCGGGCTCGGAACGGTGCTGGCGGGTCAGCGGGGAGGTCTCCACCGGGAAGTTCTTCACAAAGATCGGGCCTTCCAGTTGGTCCTCGCACAGGACCTCCCAGATTTCCTCCACCAGCTTGCCGTGGCCCCAGCCTTCCCCCTTCGGCACGTCGAGGCCGATGACCTTGGCAATTCCCTTCAGGGTCTCCACGTCGGTATCGATGGTGACCTCCGGCTGGCCGGGGAACTTGCGCTGCAAGGCCTCATTCAGGGAAGGATACATCTCGATTTCGGGCCATTGATCGCCGCCGAAGTCGAAATCGGTGCCGTCGGCAAGCGTGACGGTGGTGGAACCAAAGACCTCGCGAGCCACGGACTGGATGGACTCGCGGGTCATGCGGGCGCAATCATTGTAATCGCCCCAGGCGGCGTAGGTCTCCAGCATGGCGAACTCCGGCGAGTGGGAGCGGTCCACGCCCTCATTGCGGAAGTTGCGGTTGATTTCAAAGACGCGGTCGATGCCACCAACGACGGCGCGCTTCAAGTACAGCTCCGGGGCAATGCGCAGGTAGAGGTCAATATCGAGAGCATTGGAGTGGGTGATAAACGGGCGAGCGGCCGCACCACCGTGCAGGGCCTGCAGCATCGGGGTTTCGATCTCTACAAAGTCCTGGCTTTCCAGGTAATTGCGCAGCGCGCGCATGACCTTCACGCGCACCATGGCGTTCTTGCGGGCCTCTTCGCGGATAATGAGGTCGTTATAGCGCTGGCGCACGCGGGTATCTTCAGCCATATCCGCGAAGGACACCGGCAGCGGGCGCAGGGACTTGGCCGCCATGGTCCATTCCTCAGCCATGATGGACAGCTCGCCGCGGCGGGAAGCAACCACGTGGCCGCTAACGGAGATGAAGTCGCCCAAGTCCACGTCGGACTTCCAGGCATCGAGGCGCTCCTTGCCCACCTTGGCCTGCGACAGCATGGCCTGCATCTGGGTGCCATCGCCGTCCTGCAAGGTGGCAAAGCACAGCTTGCCGGTATTGCGCATGAAGATAAGGCGGCCGGCAATAGCGTGGGTGACCTCGGTTTCCTCACCAGCGGCCAGGTAGGTCACGCCCTCTTCATTGCCCGGCTCTTCGCCCTCGGCCACTACGCGGAAATCATGGCGCAGATCCTTTAGCGCGATGGTGCGCTCGACGGATACCGGGTAGGCCTCCACGCCGGATTCGAGCAGGCGGTCGCGCTTTTCGCGGCGGATGCGCAGCTGCTCAGGGACATCGTTTACTTCAGTATTCTTCTGCTCGCTCACGTTAGCCTAGGGTAGTCGATCCCAGCCGCTACCCGCGATTTGGCCCAGCTATGTCTACCAAAGCAACGAAAGGGCGCACAGACCGCAAGCACACACCATGACGTTGTATCGACTGAGAACATTAACGATTCCTACAAAATATCGTTTAACCCTCGTTTAAGCCTGCGCTTCCCCACCTATAAAAAGAATCCGGCCCTGAGATACTTACTCAACGCCGGTATTCTGTAGCTGCGGGTGAAGTGTCCCAGGTTTTGTTCCGTTTGAGTAGATGGGAAGATCTGGGACACTTCAGATCGAAGCTGCTAGTAGTTACTACCATTAGAGCGTGATTACTAACGAACTTCGGGAATTAACAGCCAAAGCAACCGCCCATGCGCAGCGTTTCCAAGACGGAGGTGACCACACCGTAGCCGCAGCCCTCCTGACCAAATCAGGAAAACACGTTCTCGGTTTAAACGCACACCATTTCCTTGGCGGCCCCTGCGGTGAAGTCTCTGCTTTAGCAAACCATGCCGCTAGTTATCCAGGGGATCCCATCCAAGCAGTAGTCGCCATATATGGACCTACCGGTCAAGTTATTTCACCTTGTGGTAAATGCCGCCAGGTACTCTTTGATGTCGATCCATCTATCCAGTGTATTGTGCGCGGAAGCAACGGCCTCGTTGCGCCCACTGTGGAAGAACTTCTTCCATTCGCGTTTAACTTGCAAGACTTGGAAAAAGAGCAGCGCATCTACATGTGGGAAGGCTACGAGGATTCCATTCGGAGCGGAGAAAAGCAACAAACAATCCGAGTAGATGATCCCTTCAATGAAGGAAAAGCCCAAATAGTCTTTGAGAAGGAAACCGGAGAAGTCGTCACGCTACCCGCACAGGTCACAGCCGTTGTATCCACCCAGCGCGGGCTGCTGTCGGAAAAGCAAGCTAAAAATGACGGGTTCAATTCTCTATCCGAGCTTCACGAAGCTCTAGATACTCACTACCCCGGATTAGCGGATACAGACGAAGTTGACGTTGTAGAATTCGAGCTCCAGTAGACTAGCCAGACCGAAGATCGAATCATTCGCTACCTCGCCAAAAAGCCGCTGTTCGGAAATTTTTGAGATACTTCGTCAAGATTTACAAGTGCCGCCACCAAAGGGCTCCCAACTGGAGGAAGCGAGATAACCACTCCTCCATAAGTCCAGTCGATTGAGCCTTCGCCGTTTACCACGGTACTTCGGCACGACTGGCTCCATGCCGCGTCAGCAGGGTCTTTTAATCCCCGCCGCTACCTGCGATTTGGCCTAGCCATGTCCGCCAGGCCGCGCCGATCGCGCATAAGCCCCTGCGATCCACCCCACCGCGTCCACATAGTGGAACACCACCCCCTTAATTCACCCGCACCGCAAGATTTTGTGTGAACCGTGACATACTGTTCAGACCTGTGATACACAACACCCCACCTTCGACGCGCAAGGAGACACAGCCATGAACTCTCTCATCCTTGTCATCATCGGCGTGGCGATGATGCTGGCCGGCTACCTGCTCTATTCCAAATTCCTGGGCAAGAGCATCTCCCGACTATCAGAGAACTACACCACCCCGGCGCACCGCCTCAAAGACGGCGTGGATTATGTTCCCACCAATAAATACGTGCTGTGGGGCCACCACTTCACCTCAGTGGCGGGTGCGGCACCGATTATCGGCCCGGCAGTAGCCGTCATTTGGGGATGGCTCCCGGCATTCCTGTGGGTCACGTTCGGCACCGTCTTCATCGCCGGCATGCATGACCTGGGTGCGCTGTGGGCCTCGCAAAGGCACAAGGGCCAGTCGATTGGTACGTTGTCGGGGCGCTACATCGGCAAGCGCGGGCGCAACCTCTTCCTCATTGTGATCTTCTTGCTGCTGCTCATGGTCAATGCCGCGTTCGCCGTGGTGATTTCGAACCTGCTTATCTCCACGCCTTCGGCGGTCATTCCTACGTGGGGTGCCATCGCCGTCGCGCTGCTGATTGGCCAGGCCATCTACCGCCTGAACTGGAACCTGCCGCTGGTCTCCCTCGTGGGCGTGGTGGCACTGTATTCGCTAATGGTCCTGGGTGACCGCTTCCCGGTCGTGCTGCCAGAGACGGTCTTGGGTATCCCGGCCAACGGCGTGTGGATCATCTTGCTATTTATCTACGCCTTCATCGCTTCGCTGCTGCCGGTGTGGGTGCTGCTCCAGCCGCGCGATTACATCAATGGCCTGCAGCTTTTCGTCGGTCTTATCATCTTGTACGGCTCCTTCCTTATCACCCGTCCGGAGCTCGCCGCCCCTGCCGTGCGCGAGAACGTTCCTGACGGGACCCCAGGCATTTTCCCGCTGCTTTTTGTCACCATCGCCTGCGGTGCCATCTCTGGTTTCCACGGCATCGTGGCCTCGGGTACCTCGTCGAAGCAGATTGATGAGGAAACCGACGTTCGCTTCGTGGGTTACTTCGGCGCGGTGGGCGAGGGTCTGCTGGCGCTCGGCACCATCATCGCCACGACCGCTGGCTTTAAGACCCTGGCGAATTGGGAGGAAATCTACGCCGAGTGGAACGCCGGCGGTGTCAACGCCTTCGTGCAGGGCGGCGGCGCGCTGATGAACGAGGGCCTGGGCATTCCCACCTCGCTGTCTGCCACCATCCTGGCGACCATGGCCGTACTCTTCGCCGCCACCACCATGGACTCCGGCGTGCGCCTGCAGCGCATCGTGGTCCAAGAAATCGGCCAGATCATGGGCATCCGCATCACGGCGCTGGTTTCCACCATCATCGCGGTAGGCCTGGCCTTCGGCCTGACCTTCTCGGCCGGTGCGGACGGCTCCGGCGGCATGACCATCTGGCCGCTCTTCGGCACCACCAACCAGCTCATGGCCAGCCTGTCCTTGGCCATCGTCGTGGTCATCCTCACCCACCTGCGCCGGCCCACCCTGCCGGTTATCATCCCGCTCATCTTCGTCACCATCATGTCGCTGTGGGCAGCGCTGCTACAGCTGAAATCCCTGTTTGCAGATCAGAACTGGCTGCTCTTCGGCATGGACGTCATCATCGTCATCGCCTCCATCTGGGTCATCGTGGAGTCGATCGGCGCTATCTCCAACGCGCGCAAGCAACCACCGCTGGAGTGGACCGATGATGATACCGACGCTCCCCTTCCCCAGCATGCTCGACAAGCTTAAGGCCTTCGGCGCGGGGCTCAACGAGTTCTACCAAGCCCCGTACCGCGCCGTGTTTGCCAAGGCCAAGCAGCAAGAAGATGACCTATTTATGATGCTGGTGGCCTCGGAGGCGCTCGGCATCCCCAACCCCGCCAGCTACTACACGCTGGAGCTATTGCCGCTGGTCTACGAAGATTTCCACGCCTGGCACACGCGCATGGGCATGGATAAATCACCCCTGGAGAATATTCAATGCTGCTAGAAACCGCGCCCGTCATGTTCTTTGGCGGCAAGGGCGGCGTGGGCAAGACCACCCTCGCCACCGCCACAGCCCTGTCGCTTTCCCAGGACCACAACGTGTTGTTGGTCTCCACGGATCCGGCGCACAATCTGGGGCATATCTTTGATGCCACGCTTTCCGATGCCCCCTCTCACCTCACCCCCTCCCTCTCCGCCATCGAGCTCGATCCGGCACGGGCCACCGAGGAACACCTCGCGACCGTGGGTGCCTCGATGCGCCGCTTCATGCCGGAGCACCTGCACGGCGAGGTAAAAAAGCACCTAGATTTGGCCCGGCAATCCCCCGGCACGCAGGAGGCAGCGCTCTTAGAGCGCATGGCCACCTTGGTCGCAAATGCTAACGAGTATGACTACCTCATCTTCGATACTGCCCCGTCCGGTCACACCTCCCGGCTGATGGCCCTGCCGGAAATCATGGCGGCCTATACCGATGGGCTGCTTGCTCGGCGCGAGAAGTCCGATAAATTCGGCTCGCTGGTGCGCGGAATGTCCGCGGAATCCGGCGCCGATAATGACCCGGTGGACCGGCGCAATCAGGAAATCCGCGCCACGCTCTTCCAGCGCCGCGAACGCTTCGAGCAGCTGCGCGCTGCGCTGACTTCTAAGCGCACCGTATTCCACATCGTGCTCACCGCCGAGCGCCTGCCCGTCTTAGAGTCCTCCGAGTTCCACGCGGATCTCACCGGCAATGGCGTGCGGGTGGGTTCCATGCTGGTCAACCGCCGCACCCCGGCGGACCAAGGCGAGTTCTTGGCCTCCCGGCGCGCCGTCGAGGACGAGGCCCTAGCGCTCTTGCACGACAAGCTTCCTGATACCCCAGTCCACGAGATCCCCTGGCTCCCAGAAGAGGTGGGAAGCCCCGAAGCCGTGGCGCGGCTGGCGGAGCATCTATAGCGGTTTGTAGCGATCTCTAACGACCATCCAGTACCCAGCGGCCCCGAGTGAGATCGCAATCTGCTAAAACAGAGAATATGACTTTGCTCACCAATGACTTCCTGTCCCAATTGCGCGAGGAGGCCGCAGCGGACTCCCAGCTGCGCGTCGCGCGCAATGCCATTACCAGCGTAGGGGTGGCCAAGGCGGCGCTCGACCGCGACCGCATTACCGCCCTCTACCCCACCACCGAGGTAAAACTCGATAGCCTCGGGGTCACCGACCAGATGCGCTCCGGGCGCTGCTGGATGTTTGCCGCGCTCAACGTGTTCCGCCACCGCGCGGCCAAGGAGCTCAATATCGATGACTTTGAGTTTTCCTTTACCTACCTGCAGTACTTCGACAAACTAGAGCGCGCCAACTTCGCGCTCAACCAGCTGCTGGATCTCACCGAAGACGGCACCGACTGGGATGACCGCGAGGTGGCTACTTCCCTCGAGCTCACAGGCGACGACGGCGGTTGGTGGTCATTTTTCACCAACCTCGTGGACAAGTACGGCGCAGTCCCGGCCGAGGTCATGCCGGAGGTGCACTCGTCTGGCCACACCGACCAGATGAATCGCGATATCGCCACCATCATCCGCCGCGCCGCGCACCGTGCGGTGGAAGGTGAGGGGGATCGCGGGGGCATTATCAAGCAAGCCCGCACCGATATCCAACGCGTGCTCGCCATTCACCTGGGCACCCCGCCCGAGGAGTTTACGTGGAGCTACCGCACCAAGGACGATCAATTCTTCCGCGTGCACTCCACCCCGCGCGAGTTTGCGGATAAGTACCTGCCAAAGTTGGACGAGTACGTCGTGCTTGCCGATGACCCCCGTACCACCAACGATAAGCACCGCCTCTACACCAGCGCCGGCGTGAACAACGTCGCTGGTGGACAGGCTGCCGGCTACCTCAACGTCGATGTGGACGAGCTGCGCTCCGCCGCGCGCGCCAGCATCGAGGCCGGCGAACCTGTGTGGTTTAGCTGCGATGTCGACCGCCAGTTCTCCTTCCAGAACGCCGTGTGGGACGAGGGCCTCGTTGATACCGATGGCCTCTACGGCATCGATTCCACCATGAGCAAGGAGGAACGGTTTACCTCCGGCGAATCTGCGCCCACCCACGCGATGGTGCTGACCGGCATCGATGGTGCACCCCGTGCATGGCGCGTGGAGAACTCCTGGGGCACCAAGCCGCCGCGCAAGGACGACGCCGACGAAGTACCAGGCAAGGGCTTTGCCACGATGTCGGACGAATGGTTCGGCGAAAACGTCTTCCACATCGCCGTGCGCAAGGAATTCCTCACCACTGAGCAGCAGCAAGCGCTAGAGACCGAGCCCATTGAGCTTCCCTTCTGGGACCGGATGAACTAAGGAGCATCGAGAAATGAATGAGATCAATCCACAGGAAGTTCACACCACCAACGCCACGCTTACCAGCGAGCCGGCCATCAGGGCGGCGCGGAATGCGGTGGCGCAGGAGGGCATCGATAAGCTGAGCGTCGACCGCGATCTCGTGCGCGAACTCACCACGGCGACCAGCCACAAGCTCGATAAGTGGGGCGCGGCCAACCAGAAGGCTTCTGGCCGCTGCTGGATTTTTGCGGGCCTGAATTCCCTGCGCGGTGGCATCATGGATCGCACCAACATCAAGGATTTCGAGCTTTCGCAGACCTACCTGTACTTCTACGACAAGCTGGAAAAGGCCAATTGGTTCCTCACCGCGGTAGATGAGCTCAAGGACCGCGATATGACGGACCGCACCTTGACCAAGCTCATGGATGACCCCATTGGCGATGGCGGCCAGTGGTCCATGTTCGTCTCGCTGGTGGAAAAGTACGGTGTGGTGCCCAAGTACGCCATGCCGGAGACCGCGTCCTCCGAGGCCAGCGCCATGCTCAACCGCAACCTGCAGACCGTCCTGCGCCGCGCCGCCCACCAGATTCGCGCGGGTAAGTCTGGGGCACAGGAGCACGCGCTTGCCGATGTCTACCGCATCCTCACCGCCAACCTCGGCCTCCCGCCCACAGATTTCCAGTGGCAGTACCGCGATAAGGACGATAACTTCCACCGCGAGGGCACTTTTACCCCGCAGGACTTCGCCCGCGAATACCTCCCGAAGGACCTGGGCGAGTACGTCTGCGTGGTCAATGACCCGCGCAATAATTACGGCGAGCTCTACACCGTGGACTACCTAGGCAACGTCGCCGGTGAAAAGGTCACCTACCTCAACGCCCCGGTCGAGGTATTGCGCGATGCCACCCGCTCTGCCATCGAGGATGGCCGGCCCGTCTGGTTCGGGTGCGATACCAGCCAGCAATCCGATGCCGATAGCGGCGTCTGGGCCAAGCGCCTGCACGATTATGAGGGGCTGTATGGGGTGGAAATGGGCATTGAGAAGCCAGATCGCCTCCGCCTCCACGAGTCCCTGATGACGCACGCGATGGTCTTTACCGGCGCAGATATTGCCGAGTCCGGCGAGGTCACCCGCTGGCGCGTGGAAAATTCCTGGGGCACCGAGAAGGGCAATAAGGGCTTTTGGACCATGGCCGATGACTGGTTTGACGAGTACGTCTTCGAAATCGCCGTCCACCCGTCCCGCCTGCCTGAGCAGTACCAAGAGGCGCTGAAGTCCACCGAGATCACCACCCTGCCGGCGTGGGATCCGATGGGCGCGCTAGCGAACTAACGCGGTGGCGCGGGGAGACCCGCGCCACGAAAAATCGCGCCGAAGTGTGTTCGTTTGCGTGGCGTGACGCGGTAGCCTCACGCTACGTGGCGGACGTACAGCATGCAGGTAAGGTCGCGGTCCTTATCGATGGAGATTTCCTTCTCCCCCACCCGCTCAAAACCGCGGGAATCGTAGAACTGATAGGTGCAGCCATCGTCGGTGTAGAGGTAAATATCCTTGCCGGGGTGGCGCTCCTCAAAGGCCTCGAGGAGCGCGGTGCCCACGCCCTTCACACCCGAGTTTGGGTCGGCGACGAGGAAGCCGATTTCACCGTCCACGGTGTTCTCGGCCAGGTAGCTGACCAACATATCCTCGTTCGCGGCATCGTAGTCCTCGCGGTGGCCGCCAGGGCGCAGGCTATTGAAGAGATCCACGGCCTTGACATAGGCCTTGCGCCACCACGGGTACGGCAGCGCTGGATCGCCTTTAATCGATGCCAGAATCACGCCGAGGAAACGCCCGTCGTCGCCGTAGGCGGCCAAGATGTCGGTGGCCTGGGCGCGCTCTAAATCCCAAAAGTAGCGGCCATAGGCACGCTCAAAACGCGGATTCTTCACAAACCAGTGCAGGTGCATGCCTTCGATGGCAAACTCAATCGCCTTGGTTTCATCGCGCGGGTCAAGGTCGCGGATGTGAATTTCGGTCATTAGTCCTCCGGGGATGGGTTTTGTTCGCGCTGCTTTTCGCGCTCGAGCTCGGCCTTAGCCTCGTGCTCTTCAATATTAGTGAACCCAATCCCTAACGGCAGGCCAACGTTGTCAATTAATCGAACTCCGCCAATGGTGGCAGCGACTAGCAAGCGGGCATCGCCCTCGGCAGGCGGCTCGCCCAGGTCGCGGCCGCGCACTTCTAGGTATTCCGGTTCAACACCGGCGGCTTCTAGGACACCTGCGGCAACCTCGCGGACCTTATCCGCGCCTGCCTCTGCGGCGTGTGCACCAGCGGTAAGCGCGGCGGAGAGGGCGGCTACATCCTCGCGCTTGTCCTCGGGCACGCGCGTATTGCGCAGGCTCATCACCACGCCATCGGGCATGCGCACGGCGGGAACGCCCTGCACGCGAACCCCAAGGTGCAAGTCCTGCACCGCGTGGTGAATGGCCAAGAGCAGCTCGTAGTCCTTCTCCCCGATGAGGACATCGGTGGGCGACAGCGCCATCATCAGCGTGAGGTAGAGGGTGAGCTCGCCGGATAAGTCTGGTTCTAAGCTTGTGGGCTCAGGTGTAGTCGCGGGAGCGTCTTGATCTGCTGGGAACCCTGGGACGTCGCGTTCAACCGCGACGCTGCGAGCCGCGATATTAATCCGGCGGCCATGGGGCCAAAGTTTTTCGGGAGTGTAATCCCAGATGACGTCCACGCCCTCGGCGCGCAGGAGTTCTACATCTTCGGCGCGGGGTTCTTGGAGGGCCACGACGGTCACCGCGCCGCGGATGCGGCGGGCCGCGCGCACCAGGGCGATGTGCCCGGCATGCACGCCGGTGGTCAGCGGCACGAAGGCTACGGGACGACCGGTCTTGCGCAGGGCGCTTCCCACCATGCGGATGCGGTCGACCTCGCTGATGATGGTGGCTTGTCCCATCTTCAAGCTCATCGCGATTCCTCCTGCAGGGCCCACATTTCTAATTCGGTGCGATCTTCTACTTCACCCAATCGCCGAGCGGTTTCTAAATAGTGGCGGCGCATTCCGGGATCCGTGGCGCCGCGATAGGCCGCGATGATGTCCTCTGTATCGATGTCGAATTCAGACGGTGGGATCTCATCAAACTCGGCAAAGAAATTGGCTTCTACGGCCGCTGCTAGGTGCAAGCGGCTGAGCATTTCTATGTAGTAGGAGCGGGCGGCAAAGGCGGGACGTTCGGCATCGGAAAGCGGCACTGCCTGCCCCCGGAATTCGGTCACTACGAAGTCAGCGATGTTTTCGCCCAGCTCATCCAGCGTGGATACGGCCCAGCGCCCGCCCGCCATGGGTGCTATGGCCGCCACGATGCAACCGTGTGTCTCCAGCGGATCGAGGCCTTGCACGCCCCGCGATAGGCAGGTGTGGAAAGCGATGAGCCCCTTGTGCACGTGGTCCTGGACTAGCTCGACGGCAGCGTCCAGCCGTGCCTCACCCACGGCCAGAATCAGCGCCTGGAAGGAGCCAAGTTCGGCCGGATCATTGAGCATCTCCACGGTGTGGCCGGCACGCTCCATGGCATTGGCCAGGGAGATCCCGGCGAGGCTGCGTCCGAAAAGGGCAACACGCATGCGCGGTGGACGCATTTATTTATCCTTCTTCATCTGTGCCAAAAGCTCCGAAACGGACACGGAACCATCGCGCTGCTCGTCGCTGCGGCGGCGGCCACGGGTCTGCTGCTGGCGGCGCGATGCCGTTTGCTTCTGCTCGGCCGCCACGTGGTGGCCCGAGCCCTTGTATTCCTCGCGCGCGTCCTTGCCGGTTGCCTGCTGCGGGATATTCTGGGTCACCGCATCGGAAGCGGGCTCAGCTGCGGTGTCATCTTCCGGCTTGCGGTGGCTGCCGCGGGAACCAGAGTGTGCCGCGCTATCGGTACCCGCGTGCTGGGAGCCGTGGCGCTTGATATCGGAGTCTCCGCCTGAATCCCAGCGCACGGCCTGGAAGCTGCCAGTATCGAAGGAAACGTCCTTCGGTTCCTTCGCACCCGCGGCCTCGCTGGACGCGACGGGCTTGGGGGTATCGGCAAGCGGCTCGGCGGTCCGGCCGGTGCTGCGCTGGGCGCGGGTGTTTTCACTGATGATGTCATTGAGCGGGTTGGAGTCCGCGTGCGCACCAGTTGGCTGATTGCCCAGGCGGCCGGCGATGGCATCGGCCGACGGCGCACCGGTAGAGGCCTGCTCGAAATCGATCTCTTCTTCCCGGTGGTGGGACGCCGCGGCGGTCTGTGCCTCCAGCTCCATGATGCGGCGCGCCTCAGCGTGCAGGGCGGCGGGCTCGTAGGTGAACTCGTGGCCGGACAAATCCTCGATTTGCTTGCGGATAGAGGCCAGCTCGGTGCGAATCTCATCGAGGATCTGCTGATCCGGCAGCTCCTTGCCTTCGGCCGCGCGGGCCTGCTTGAGCTCCGCGCGGTGGGCGCGCTCCTGCAGCTCCAGCTTGGTCACGGATTCCTCGGCCTGGCGGCGGTAGCGCATCACCAAGAAAAAGCCCACCACCGCGGCCCACAGGGCGGCAATCAGCGCAATCTTGAGCGCCGCTGCCGAGCCGGAAATGAGCATGACGATGCTGGCGATGACGGCCAAGATGACGAGGGCGATAATCCCAATTTGTCCCAAATCCGGCGAGGACAACGAGTTTTTGGAAGAAGAGCGCGGCTGAGTCATGCTCCCTAATGTACCGCTTGAAGCCCGTCTGGTGGCGGCGGGGTCTCGCAGTGTCGCTCCAATCGCAGGCCAGCCGCGGACATGGCGACGCCGCCGATAGCAGAAGCCAGCACGCCCGCCAGATCATCGGAAGCCGCGACAAGGGTGCCCGCATTCGGGATGACATACACAGCCACGCCGGCATAGAGCCCGCCGACAATCGCACCCGTCCACGCCGAGGCCTTGCCCACCAGCATGAACTGCGCGATGGTCATGGGATTAAGCTGCGAATTATCCAACCCGATGCCATGATCCTCATCGGTGGCCTTATCCACCTTCCAGGTAAGCCCCAGGCACACCACCACCATGAGCCATAGCGTGGCAGAGACCGTAACCGGGATGGCCATCATCGAGCCATAAAAGCGCGTGGTGAGGATGGCGGCCGCGGCGGCCATGAATACCCCAACGCCGATAAGCGCACCGAGCGAGGTTCGTTTCATAGCTCCTCCATCAGACCCAAGCGGTGGATATCGGCGGTTTCCTGCGGGTCCAACGCGGCAACCAGCGCGGAGACATCCTGTCCCTTCAATTTAGCAGCCGCATCGGCGGCTAACCAGGGGATAAGCACGAATGCGCGCTCGTGGGCATAGGGGTGTGGGACGGTAAGTTCCGCATCGGCGGAGCTATATCCTTCAATATCGACGATGTCCACGTCCAGGGTGCGCGGACCCCAGTGGCGCACGCGCACGCGCTCTGCCGCTTCTTCCAGCTTCTGACCGCGGCGCAAGAGCTCCAACGGGCTTTCCTGGACATCCACGATAAGCACCGCATTCAAGAATTCATCCTGGTCCGTTACTCCCCATGGCGGGGTTGAATAAACGGGCGAGGCCGCCACGATGTCCTCGCGGAACTCCGTAAATACCGTCCGCAAAAGCTCCACGCGGTCATCCATATTGGAGCCGATGGATAGTACCGCGCGCATTACTTACTCCCGGGGTTCGTGCCAAGGCGCGCGTGTTTGCGGGAGCGGCGGGCGACGACGGCGACATCGGCAAAAGTGCGCGGGATGGGCGCCTTGGGTTTGTGCACGGTCACTTCCACCGCGTGCAGGTCTGCGAAGGAAGCCATGATGGTATCGGCCACCTCGCTGGCGACGGTCTCGATGAGGTCGCGGGAGGGGCCTTCGACGATATTGGCGGCGACATCGGCAAGCTCGGCGTAATTGATGGTCTTGGTCAGATCATCGTGAGCTGCGGCCTCGGCAAACTCGGACCAGCAGGTGATATCGACGATAAAGGGCTGGCCGGTGCGCTTTTCCTCCTCAAAGACGCCGTGGTAGCCAAAGCATTCCAGGCCGGTTAATTCGATGCGATCTGCCATGGTTAATTCCTTTCCGTACCCATCGCGGTGGAGGTCACTGTGCCAGCGCCGGTGGCGGCATTGCGGTAGCTACCGGTGGCATTGGCGCCGCCTACATAGGACTTGCCGGCGTTCCACGCGGCGGCCACGTCGACGGCATCGCGGGATACGCCCACCTCGTGCACGCGCACGCCCCACGCGCCCATCTGGGCGGAGATGGCGGTCACGGCGGCGGTGGCGGGATCAGCAAGCAGCGGGCTTGTCTCTACCCCGCGGTCTTCCCGGATGGCGGCGAGGAAGCGCTTGCGCGAGGCCCCCACCAGGATGGGGAACTCGCCGTCCAGGAACTCGGGCAGGGCCTTAAGCAGCGCCCAGTTATCCTGCGGGCTCTTGGCAAAGCCGAGGCCCGGGTCCAGCACAATATTGTCCTTTTTCACGCCCGCATCCAGGGCATTATTGCTCAGGCGGGTGAGGGTCTCGTGCACGTCGCGGACCACATCGCCGCCGTGATCCGCCGTGCCCGCCGCGGAGCCAAACGCGCCTTCCTGCAGCGTACGCCAGTGCATGAGGCAGACGGGCACGCCGGCATCGGCCATAGCGGCATACATTTCAGGATCGGCAAGGCCGCCGGAGACATCATTAATCATGTCCACCCCGGCCTCGGCAGCCGCGGTGGCGACCGAGGCGCGCATCGTATCCACCGAGGTACGAATGCCCTGCTCGTGCAGCGCCTGGATGACCGGGACCACGCGGTCGGCCTCTTCCTGCGCCTCCACGCGCACCGCACCCGGGCGGGTGGATTCGCCGCCCACATCGATCATATCCGCGCCCTGTTCCACCAGTTCACGGGCATGAGTGGTGGCAGCGTCGAAGTCGAGCCACCGCCCGCCATCGGAAAAGGAATCCTTCGTAACATTCACGATGCCCATGACGAGCGTGCGCTTCGCGATGGTCAATTCTCCAACTGAGGAAGCCGGGTGCACTGCGTTCTCCTTTTCGCTCGACAAACTCGACTGCGTACGCGCTACGTACGAATGAAGCTGAGCACTTCCGCGCGCGAGGCAGCGTTATTTTTGAACCCGCCGCGCACCGCGGAGGTCGTTGTGGTCGCGCCCGGCTTGCGGATGCCCCGCATGGCCATGCACAGGTGCTCGCACTCGATGACCACGATGACGGATTGGGCCTCGAGGACATTAACGAGGGCATCGGCAATCTGCTGGGTCAGGCGCTCTTGAACCTGCGGGCGCTTGGCGTACATATCCGCCAGGCGCGCCAGCTTGCTCAGCCCGGTCACGTGCCCGTCCTTGCCGGGGATATAGCCAATATGCGCCACCCCATAAAACGGCACGAGGTGGTGCTCGCAGGTGGAATAGATAGGAATATCGCGCACCAAGACCAGTTCCTGGTGGTCCTCCGCGAAGGTCTTGTGCAGCACCTCCGTCGGATCCTCGTGCAGGCCGGCGAATACCTCGCGGTAGGCGCGGGCCACACGTGCCGGGGTTTCGCGCAGGCCTTCGCGGTCAGGGTCCTCGCCCACGGCAAGGAGCAGCTCGCGAACGGCCGCCTCCGCCCGCTCATGGTCATACGGCGCTCGGGCGGGCACCTGCTGGGAATCAATGTGATTTTCAGACATGCACGTACTTCTTACTCTTTATCATCCCGCGGCTTTTCCGCATCGCGCGCGTAGGGGTTATCGCGGCGGGAAGACTCATTCCAGCCTGGGGTGAACCATTGGCTGGTTTCTCCCTCTGGCTTGTGGTGCTTGCCCCTGCTTTCCGATGCCGAATCCGCTCGCCCTTCCCCACCGTCGCGGTCCCCGCGGTCGTTGTTGCCGTGGTTGCTGTGGTCCGCGCGGTCGTGGTCGCCGTGGTTCTCGCGGTCGTTCCGGTCGGCGTGGTCGCTCCGATTCTCGCGGTCCGCGCCGCGGCCATCGCTACCGGTGCCGTGGCCGCTGCGGTTCTCGGAATCGCTGCCGCCGCCGTGCAGCTCGCGCACGGTTTCGGGGTTCACGTAATCGCCGGCGTGCTGGCCAAAGTTAAAGCCAACTTCGCCCTTGAGCTCTTCGCCGGCGAGGCGGCGCTCGCGGGCGGCCCGGGAGGCATCGAGAAGCGTCATGCGTTTAGGAAGCTCCTCGCCGCGCTCCTTGGCCAGCTCGACCGGCGTCTTGACCGGCGCATAACCAATCTGGCGCGGGAAACGATCGTCTTCGCCGGGGAAGACATCATAAGCATCGCGCGGCACGATGCCGTCAAAGATGCTCTCCAGGTCCGGCCGGCGCAGGGTCTCCTTCTCAAGGAGGGCCTCGGCCAGCTTGTCCAGGAACTCGCGGTTGGTGCGCAAGATGTCGTAGGCCTGTTCGTGCGCGCGCTCGAGGAGGTAGCGCATCTGCTCGTCGATCTTGGCGGCAACGTCATCCGAGTAATCGATGGAGCCGCCGCCCCCGCCCATCTGGCTGAATGGATCGCCCTGCTCCTGGCCGTACTTGACGGTGCCCAGGTCGGGCGAAAAGCCGTATTCCGTCAGCATCGCGCGGGCGATCTTGGTGGCGTTCTCGATATCGGAGGACGCGCCCGTGGTGGGCGCACCGAAGACCAATTCCTCGGCGGCGCGGCCGCCCATGGCAAAGACCAAGCGGGAAAACAGCTCATCGCGGGTGTACATGCCCTTGTCGTCTTCCTGCGAGGTCATGGCGTGGCCACCGGTGCGGCCGCGGGCCAGGATGGTGACCTTGTACACGCGCTCGATATCCTTGAGCGCCCACGCGGACAGGGTGTGGCCGCCCTCGTGGTAAGCGGTGACCTTCTTCTCGTGCTCGGAGATGATCTTGCCCTGGCGCCGTGGCCCGCCCACCACGCGGTCGGTGGCTTCTTCCAGCGCGTCGTAGGTAATGACGTTGCCGCCGATGCGGGCGGTGAGCAGGGCGGCCTCGTTAAGCACATTGGCAAGGTCTGCACCGGACATGCCGGCGGTGCGCTTGGCCAGCTGCGCCACATCGACCTCTTCTGCCAAAGGCTTGTCCTTGGCGTGCACGCGCAGGATCTGCTCGCGGCCGGCCAGGTCCGGGTTGGTGACCGGAATCTGGCGGTCGAAACGACCTGGGCGCAGCAGCGCTGGGTCCAAGATATCGGGGCGGTTGGTGGCCGCGATGAGGATAACGCCCTCACGGTCGCCGAAGCCGTCCATCTCCACCAGCAACTGGTTCAGGGTCTGCTCGCGCTCATCGTGCCCGCCGCCGGTACCGGAACCGCGCTGGCGGCCCACGGCGTCGATCTCGTCCACGAAGATGATGCACGGGCTGTGCTCCTTGGCCTGCTTGAACAGGTCGCGCACGCGGGAGGCACCCACACCGACGAACATCTCCACGAAGTCCGAACCGGAGATGGAATAAAACGGCACGCCGGCCTCGCCCGCAACGGCGCGAGCCAACAGGGTCTTACCGGTACCCGGAGGGCCATAGAGCAGCACACCGCGCGGAATCTTCGCGCCCAGGTCGTGGTAGCGCGTCGGATCCTCCAGGAAGTCCTTGATTTCCTGCAGCTCATCCACGGCCTCATCGGCGCCGGCAACATCCTCGAAGGTATTGGTCGGCATATCCTTGGTCAGCTCCTTGGCCTTGGAGCCGCCGATGCCGAACATGCCGCCGGCACCCTGCTGCATGCGGGACATGAGCCAGAACAGCAGGCCGAAGAGGATGATCATCGGCAGCAGGAAGCTGAGCATGGAGCCCAAGAAGGATTCCTGGGTGACGTTGGTCTCGTACTTCTCCGCACCCGAATCCTTGACCGCATCAAAGACCTGCTCGGAGGCGCGCGCGGGGTACTGAGACACGATCTCTTGTACGCCCTCGCGCTCTTCTACCGTGATTTCGTCCTTGAGCTTGATGCGCAGGCGCTGCTCGCGGTCATCAATTTCTACCTCGTCAACGTTTTTATCCTGCAGCTGTTTTAAGGCCACGGAGGTATCCGCGTCCACGTATCCGCGGGTCTCGTTGCTAAAGAACGTAAAGGCGTACAGCGCTACGAGGATCAGCGCCGCAATGCCGCCGTAGCGAAGGAGTTTATTGTTTTTCATTACTGCGCGATTTTAGTTGGTGGTATAGACATCAGGGTGAAGGGTGCCCACAAAGGGCAGGTCGCGGTAGCGTTCCGCGTAGTCAAGGCCATAGCCAATGACGAATTCATTGGGGATATCAAAGCCCACATCGAGCAGATCGATCTGCGCCTTGACCACTTCCGGCTTGCGCAACAAGGTCACCACGTTGAGCGACTTCGGGTTGCGCCCCCGCAGGTTGCGAATGAGCCAGGATAGCGTCAGGCCCGAGTCGATGATGTCTTCCACAATGACCACATCGCGCCCGGCGATATCCCGGTCCAAGTCCTTCAAGATGCGCACCACCCCAGAAGAAGACGTGGAGGCGCCGTACGAGGAGACGGCCATAAACTCCAGCTCCGAGGGGATGGATAGCTTGCGCGCGAAGTCCGTCAGGAAAAAGGCCGCACCCTTTAATACGCAGACCAAAAGCAGGTCCTGCTCGGCGTCGGCATATTTCTCAGATACCGCATCCGCCAGCTGCTGGACGCGGTCTTTAATTTCCTCTTCCGTGATGAGGATTGCTTCTACATCGTCTCCGTAGCGGTTTGCGGGGACGGCGAAGTCTTTCTTGTCGTGCACGTGTGCGCTCCTTTAATGACCAGACAATAGTGCCAGTTTGCCACCTATACGTGCTACTTCCAACCTCTGCCCCGCCTGCCGCGCCGAACTCACAGCCACCGGCCCTTGTCCGTGCCAGTTGGTACACAGCTTGCCGATGCCCCCGATCCCCTCCCTCGTCACCTTCACTCCCCGCTCGATGAGCCAGGCCGCAATAGCGCGCCGGCGTCGCGGCTCCGGCAGCGCGGCCAATTCCGCACAGTCCGCGGTGGCCGCCGTGGCGAGGTATTCTTCATCGCGCGCGGTATCCATCGCCGCCTGCGCCAGCGCCGGCACCGCATCGCCGCCGATGACCCGCGACAACTCTGGGATGATCTCCCGGCGCAGCGCTACCCGCCGAAAATCCGTATCCGCGTTCTGCGGGTCCTGCCACACGTCCAGCCCCAGCTCCGCGCACGCACCTTCCGTATCGGCACGGCGTACCTGCAGAAATGGCCGCACCACCCGCGCGCCTTCGACCACTGCTCGCTCCGGCATGCCGGCCACCCGGCCGCGCAGGGCGCCAAGAAGGAGCGTTTCCGCCTGGTCATCGGCCGTGTGCGCCACGGCAATCTCCAGCGGCCCTCCTCCTCTGCGCGAAGCTCCGTCTTCGCGCGCGGCTGCGGACATCGCTTGGTAGCGCGCTTGCCTAGCCACCGCTTCCAGCGAATTCCCCGCTTCCTCCGGCACCCGTACCACGAGCACCCGTGCCCGCGCGCCCAAGCTCTCTGCTTGCCAAGCGGCCTTCTCAGCCTGCTCACGCGAACCATCCTGCAATCCGTGGTCGACGCATAGCGCGATCACGTCGTGGCCCTCCGCGATCATCGCCGCGCACAGCGCCAAGGAATCCGCACCGCCGGATAGCCCCACTCCCACGGTGCGATCCATCCGTGCCGCGCGGACCGCGCGCCGGCAGGCCAAAAAATGCGGCGAAACCCGCGGCCAAAACGGCGTTACTCCAGGCTGTGGACTCATTTAGAACTCGTGCAGCGCCGCGGCGAGGTCATCTTGGGCCGCGCGCGCTGCCATAATCTCGCCATCATTGACCAAGAACGCAAAGGAATACACGCGCCCGGACTGGCCCTGCGCGGTGCCCGCCAGTGCGGAGACGCCGGTCAACGTGCCGGTCTTCGCCCGGACAAACCCGCGCGCCGCGGACTCCCCGTAGCGCTCGTGCAGCGTGCCGTCACCACCGGCCACCGGCAAATACGCCGCCAAGGGGCGCAGCTGCGGTTCTTCGACCGCGCCGTTGACAATCTCCGCCAGCACGCTCGCGCTCAACCGATTATCTACAGAAAGACCCGAGTTGTCCTTGATATCCACGCCGCTGACATCGAACCCGTGCTCACGGAGCACGTCCAGCGTGGCTTGGGTGTCGGCCTGGAAGCTGGGCTGTTTGCCGCGGGCATCGGCAAGCTCGCGGGCAATGGCCTCCGCCATGACGTTATCGGAATGCCGCACCATCTCCAGCGCGCGCTCGCTGAGGGGCGCCGACTCGACGCTGGCCAGCTCCTCCGCGCCTTCCGTCACCGTGCCGGGGGCGAATTTATCCGTGCCCAGGCGCTTGGCCAGCTCGCCCGCGACGTCGAGGGCCGGGGTGTGGCTGCGCGGGACATCGCCCTCCGTAGCGCCGATCCGCCCGCCGTAGAGCATGGCCGGCTCCATGGGCGCGACGAAGCCCTCATCCACGTTCTCCGGATCCCAGCCCGGCGCCTGGGGCTCGCCCGCCCACGCGGAGGTATCGATGTACACGCCCGCCACCTGGGTGCCGGTCTTTTTAATCTGATTCGCCAGGTCATCGAGCTGCTCGTTGGTCATCCAGACATCGCCAGCCGCCTTGATCACCACGTTGTTCGGGTCCTTGCCGCGGTAGACCTTGGTGGTAATCCGCTTGGACTCATCCAGGGCCAGCGTTGCCGCGGCGGTGGTCAGCACCTTCGTCGAGGAAGCCGGGGTCAGCGCCTTATCCGCAGCGCGCTCCCACACCACCGTGCCGGTCTCACTATCGATGACCTGCCCGCCAAAGGTGGCCAAATCCTCGTTCTTGCCCAGCTCATCGAGCTTTGCGCTGAGCGCCGCAAAATCCACGTCCTGCGCCTTAGCCGGCTGCAGGGGATTTTCCGGGGCCTGGACCGTTTCGGCCTCGCCATGCGAAAGATCGCCGTACTCGCGCTGGATGGTAACCCCCAGCGCAGCCGTGCCCCCGACCGCCGCCGTGACCACCAGCGCGGTTACTGACCACCAAACCTTCTTAGCTTTCATCGCCACCAACCCTAGCGCGGATGGACGACGCGCTAGACTATTGACGGTAATTAACACCCAATCCCACATGGAGGACATCGCTGTGAGCGTTGAAGTAACCATTGAAATCCCAAAGGGCTCCCGCAATAAGTACGAGGTGGACCACGAGTCCGGCAAGGTCTACCTGGACCGCTACCTGTTCACCCCAATGGCCTACCCCGCCGACTACGGCTTCATCGACCACACGCTTGGCGAAGACGGCGACCCCCTCGACGCCCTCGTCATCCTCCCCGAGCCCGTTTTCCCCGGCGTCATCGTTGAAGCCCGCATCGTCGGCGTGTTCAAGATGACCGACGAGGCCGGCGGCGACGACAAGCTGCTCGCCGTCATCGATGACCCGCGCTGGGAGCGCTACCAGGACATCGACGATGTGGAACAGCACATCAAGGACGAAATCGAGCACTTCTTCGTGCACTACAAGGACCTCGAGCCCAACAAGGAAGTTTCCGGCTCCGGCTGGGGCGACAAGGCCGAGGCTGAGAAGATTTTGGAAGAGGCCAAGGCTCGCCTGAAGTAGGTCGCGGGGTTTGCGGGGGCTTCGGGGGCTCTTAGGTCTCGGCCCGCGCTTTTGCGGGGCCGAGCTCGGCGTTTTAGGGCCGTGAAGTCTGTTTTGAGGCCCAGCTGATGCGTTTTTGCAAATAGGCCGCGGAAACCGCGGGGTTTGAGGCCGCTATTTGTTAAAACGCATCAAGATCGCATCAAACAAGCGCCCAACCGCGCCACACAACCTTCGCTTCGGGGGATCGAGGGATACAAATGGAGATTTTTCGGGGGAAAAGTGCCGCTCAGCAAGCGGTACGCCACGGCGCCGTCCGGATCGCGAACGGCTTCTGCCTGTCAGAGGAGCCGACGCCAAACCAGCTCGCGCGCATCATGAGCGAGGAGTGGCCGGATTGCGCGCTCGACGGTTACTCGGCCGCGCTCAAGCACGTGGAGAAGCCGCTGCGCTTTCCGCTGGAATTCCTGCGCAGCTCATCGCTGCCGTCGAGTAAGTATTTCACCTCCCGCCGCGCCAGGCCGAAGGGCGCGTTGACCTGGGACGGCGTCACCGTATGCAATCCACTGCAGGCGGTCGAGGCGATGCCGGAGGATGATGCGGTCGCCTTCCTCGAGGACTTTTATTCCGGCAAAGATGGGGTCAGCCGGCTGGAGCTGAATAAGCTGGACTACCAGCGGTTTCCGCGGCCGGTAAAGCGTGCGTTGGACAGGGCGATCATCGGCACGGATAGCGTGCCGGAGCGCCAGTTAACGCGCGCCCTCGCGCCGCATTTCGCGGTCCAGAACAATATAAAAATAGGCCCCTACCACTGGGATCTGATGATTAAGGAGCACAAAATCGCCATCGAGGTCGATGGCTACGCCTACCACCGGGGCGAAAATCGCCGCCAGTTTGAGTTGGACAGGCACAAGCTTAACGATGCCGTCCATCGCGGCTGGAAGCCCCTCCACTTCACCGCGACGACGATTGACCACTACCCAGATTTCGTGGTGCAGCAGGTAATGGCCACGGCAAAGAATAAGCGACCCTTTGCGCGTCCTCCCTGGCAGTGGCACCGCTTGTGGCGGCATGAAAGCGCGCGGCGCTGAAGCAAGGCTGGCTCAACAGCTGACCAGCGCAAGGCCGGGCATAGGCCCAACCGGGCCAGAGTCTGGGCCAGGGCCAAGGCCAAAACCCCAGAACCACAGCCCGGCGCGCCCGAGGAAACCGGCTATTCCTTGCGGCGGCCACTGCGGAGAACGTGACCGCGCAGGGGCTCGACGAGCGCGATGGCGAGGAAGGTCACCGCCCAGCCCACGGCGAGGAAGCTGAAGGAAATGAGGAGCCGTTCGGCGAGGTCGACGCCTTCGTCCCAGACGATGCTCAAGAACATTGTGCCGGCGATGCCGGCACCGAAGAGGAAACCGAAGATACTGAGCGCGACGATGGGTCCCATCACGGCGAGGGTGTTCGTGCGGAATTGGAAGCGGCGCGGCACGCCCATCAGGTCGAGGGAGCGGATGAGTTCCTTGTCCTCGAAGGCGGACGATACTTGGCCGAGGAAGATGGACATGCTGGTCAGCGCGAAGCCGAAGAGCAAGGTCAGGACGACCCCGGTGGAGACGTCTCGGAACACGATGCCCGTTTCTTGTTCTTCTTTCAGAGCGGTGGCGAGGGCATCGGTGCCATTGGGCGAGCCCATCAGGAAGCCGGCGAGGAAGCCGAAGAAGCCGATGGCCGCGCTTTGCCGCCAGGCGCGGCGGGCGTTGGCGCCCACGCGCTGGCAGGCTACGAGGTGCGCGGTGCCGGGGAGCAAAGCCAAAAGGCGCGCGCCGAGTTGCAGGAGGTAGGGCGCGACCAGGTTGATGCTCATGATCACCGCGAAGAGCGGGACGACCATGGAGATTTCGGGGGTACCGGATTGGCCTTTGAGCAGGACACCGCCGACGATGACGATGAGGAGGAAGGCGATGAGGCGCCACCATCGGAAAGCGGCGGGCATCTGGCGTTTAGCCACGCCGAGGGGGCTGACGCGCACGCGCCACATGCCAGCAAGGGCCGCGGCGAGGGCGAGGAGGAAAAGGACTGCGGCCACCGCGAGGTATCCCCACCAGGGCAGGATGATTTCCTCGAAGGCGACGGGGCGGTCCTGGAATTTCACGTGTGTGAAGACGGGGGCGATGAGCACGCTGATGAGCCAGCCCAGCACGATGCCGATGAGGGCTTGGATGCCGGTCTCCACGGCGGCCATGCGCTCGACCTGGTGGGAGCTTAGGCCCAAAAGGCGGAGGGTGGACAGGCGCTGTTCCCGGCCGGAGGCGCCGAGGACGGCGGCCTGCGCGGTCAGGTTGAAGAGTGCGGGAACGATGAAGGCGCAGGCCATGAGCGCGAGGACGAACCAGGGCATGAAGTAGTTTTCCGGGTTTTCGCCGGCGGCGGCGCGCAGGGCGGGCACGGCGTCTTCTGGGTGATGAACGCGCTGCCAGAACATCCAGGTGCCGCCGGCGACGAGAAAGGCGATGGCAGAACCCAGCGTCAGGCTCACGATGGCCAGCACGCTGACAATGCCCGCACCGGAGCGGGCACGGACGGATTCGCGTTGGAGGCTGAGGACTAGGGTCGCGGTGTTCATGGCTGCACCCCCAGGCGGCGGTCATCGTGAATGATGCCGTCGCGGATTTCCACGCGGCGCTGCATCCAGTCCGCCACCTTGGGGTCGTGGGTGACCATGACCAGGCTGGCGCCGGATTGGCGCACGGTGGTGGTCAGCATCTGCATGACCTCGTGGCCAGTGGCTTGGTCGAGGGCGCCGGTAGGTTCATCGGCAAAGATGACGCTGGGGTTGGCCACGAGGGCGCGGGCGATGGTCACGCGCTGGGCCTGGCCGCCGGAGACTTGGGCGGGGCGGCGGTCCGCGAGGTCGCCGAGCCCCAGCTGGTCGAGCAGTGACAGCGCCTTCGTGCGGGCCGCGCGCCGGCCCATGCCGTTGAGCATCGCAGGCAGCGCGACGTTGTCCAGGTTGGTCAGCTCCGGGAGCAGCTGGCCGTCTTGGAAAACGAAGCCGAAGTGGCGGAGGCGGGTGCGGGAGCGGGCGGCATCGGAAAGCGTGGAGATGTCCGCGTCGCCGAAGCGGACGCTGCCGTCGGTGGGCGTGAGCACGCCGGACATGCAGTGCAGCAGCGTGGATTTGCCGGAGCCGGAGGGCCCCATGATGGCGACGAGCTCGCCCGGGGTGATGTCCAGGGTGATGCCGGCCAGCACGGGGCCGCCGCCGAAGTCCTTCGTGATGTCGTGGAGGGAAAGTGTTTGTGTCATGCTGTTCATTTCACCGTGCCGGGCGCGCTATTCCTACAGCGCTAAGGATACTTTCCGGGTAGTGCTAGCTTTACCCCTGCCTGGGGCGCGCGCGATTAGGCTTGGGGGCGTGATTTTCAGCAAGAAGCAGGCCACCAGCAATGAGGAGCAGCAGGCGCGGGTCATCGCGGAGCTGACGGCCTCGCGCCGCGCGATCGCGGATGCCTACGAGGTAGAGCGCGCCCGCATCGAGCGGGATCTGCACGATGGCGCGCAGCAATATTTGGTGGCGGCCAGCATGAAGCTCGGTGAGGCCCTGCTGGATGCCACCGGCACCGAGGCCGAGCTGCTCACCGCCGCGAAGCAGGACGTGGATCGCGGCCTGCGTTCGCTGCGCGCGACGGTGCACGGCATTCACCCGCAGGTCCTCCAGGATCACGGTTTGGTGGCCGCGCTTGCCGATGCCGCCTCCGCCCACGGCCCCCACGTCAGCGTCTACGCCCCACACCCGTTGCCGCGGCTTTCCGCCAGCGTGCTGGCCTGCGGTTATTTCTTTGGCACCGAGGCGCTGACCAATGCCGCCAAGCACGCGCCGGGCGCGCCGGTTTCGGTGCTCATCACCTCGGATGCGGCGCTGCGCATCTCGGTTGTGGATGAGGGCCCGGGCGGAGCGCAGGTGGAGCCGGGGCGCGGGCTGGCCGGCATGGCCGAGCGGCTCGCAGCCTTTGGCGGGAAGATGTCGCTGTCCTCGCCGGAGGGAGGCCCAACGCGGGTAAGGTGCACGATTCCGCTCCTTTTGGAGCGCGGGCAGACAGGAGTATCAGCATGAGTGGATTGAGGATTGTGATTGCGGATGACTCCGCGATCCTGCGCGAGGGCCTTGCCGGGCTCTTGGAGCGCCGCGGCCACGAGGTTGTGGGCAGGGCGGGGACGGCGGTGGAGCTGGAGGGGGTCATCGGCAAGCTGAGTGCCCAGTTGCCGGATGTGGTGATAACGGATGTGCGCATGCCTCCGGAGATGGGCGATGATGGGCTGAAGGCGGCGGTGGCGCTGCGCCGCGCCTATCCGGGCCTGCCGGTGATGGTGCTATCGCAGTACGTGGCGCCGGCGTATGCGGTGGCACTGTTTGATTCGCCGGATGCGGGCACCGGGTACCTGCTTAAGGATCGCGTCTCTGAGGTGCGCGATTTCCTGGCCAGCCTGGAGGTGGTGGCCCAGGGCGGCACGGTCATCGATCCGACGGTGGCGCAGGCGCTGATGCGCTCCGGGCGCAGCGGGTTGGGCGAGCTGAGCCCGCGCGAGCGCGAGGTCCTGGAGCTGATGTCGCGCGGGAAGTCCAATAAGGATATCGCCGCCGAGCTGGTGCTCTCGAATGCCGCGGTGGCCAAGCACGTGTCCAATATCTTTACCAAGCTGCGCCTGGATCCCAGCGAGGATAACCGCCGCGTGAAGGCGATCTTGCAGTACCTGTCCGCGGCCACCTACGGCGGCTAGCGCGCGGCACGTAGACTGCGGGGTATGCAAAACGTACAGCCAACCGAAGTTCCCGCAGGCGCGCAGCTTATCGATGTGCGCGAAAACGACGAATGGGCCACCGTGCACGCGCAGGGTGCCACCCATATTCCCATGAGTGAGATAACGGGTCGTATCCAGGAAATCGACCCGGACCACGATATTTATGTCATCTGCCACTCGGGCGGGCGCAGCGCGCAGGTCTGCCAGTACCTGGAACACGCCCTGGGCTGGGATGTTATTAATGTCGAGGGCGGCACCAGCCAGTGGGAGGCTGATGGCCTGCCCGTTATCCGCGATTAATTGGCCTTTACCCATCTTTTGAGATTATGATGATGGTATGTCTTCCACTAATAATTCCGGCATACCCACCTCCCTGCTCGAATCCCCATCCTTCCAGCTAGAGCGCCTGCGCCGCCGCACCCGCGATGGCGTCGAGGCAGCCCTGCAGACCAAGCAGACCACAATCCGCGAATTCTGGGTGCTTACCTGCCTCGTGGAGGCGGATGCCGCCTCCCAGTCCTTCCTGTCTGAGACCTTGGCCATCGACGCCTCCGATATGGTGAGGCTTATTGATGCCCTCGAGGACCGCGGCTGGGCCAAGCGCGAGCGCGATCCCAAGGACCGCCGCCGCCAAATCGTGGCGTGCACCAAGAAGGGCACCAAGACCCACAAGGACCTGGCGGAGCTCGTCGCCTCCGCCGAGGATGACGCGCTCGACGTATCCACCAATAAGCAGCTCAAGCACCTGCGAAAGCTGGCCAAAGCCATCATCGCCGCGGACGAGGACGAGGCATAAGGATGGACGAGCCCGAAGAATGTAGTAGACCTAGCGTCCCGCAGCAGTACCTCCTGCGCGATCTGGCCCCGCGCCCGCGCACGCTGTGGGACATCATTACCACCACCGCGGAGATCCACCCGGAAGCCGCCGCGCTTGACGATGGCGAAATCATCACCTACGCCGAACTCGTCCACGAGGTCCAACTGTGGGCCGCGGAGCTGCACGTCAATGGCGTGCGCCGGGGCGATCGCATCGGCATCCGGATGACTTCCGGCAAGCGGGATCTTTACCTCGCCATCTTGTCCACCCTGGCCGCCGGCGCGGCCTACGTGCCGGTGGACGCGGACGATCCGGATGAGCGCGCGGAGATGGTCTTTGGCGAGGCCGACATCGACGGCCTCTTTAGCGATGAGGGCTTCCGCTTCCTGCGTAAATCACCGCGCCGTGAGGCCCACGGCGATAAGGACCACGCCTTCGAGGCCCCTCGTCCCGAGGACACCGCGTGGATCATCTTTACCTCCGGATCCACGGGCAAGCCAAAGGGCGTGGCCGTAAGCCACCGCTCTGCGGCCGCCTTCGTGGATGCGGAGGCCAGCCTCTTCCTCATCGATCATCCCCACGGCCCGCTTGGCCCGGAAGACCGCGTGCTGGCTGGGCTTTCCGTTGCCTTCGATGCATCCTGCGAGGAGATGTGGCTGGCCTGGGGCCACGGCGGCTGCCTGGTCCCAGCCCCGCGTTCCTTGGTGCGGTCCGGCATGGACCTCGGCCCGTGGCTGATTCGCCGCGATATCACCGTCGTCTCCACGGTCCCTACCCTGGCGGGCCTGTGGCCTGCGGAGGCGCTGGATAATATCCGCCTGCTCATCGTCGGTGGCGAGGCCTGCTCCCAGGAATTGGTGGACCGCCTGGCCACCGAGGAGCGCGAGATGTGGAATACCTACGGCCCCACGGAGGCCACCGTCGTCGCCTGCGCGCAACGGATGATCCCGGGGCACGCGGTATCGATCGGGCTGCCGCTGAATGGGTGGGATTTGGTGGTCATCGATAAGCAGGGCCAGCCCGTTGCCCTAGGCGAAACCGGCGAATTGGTCATCGGTGGCGTGGGCCTGGCCAGCTACCTAGACCCGCAGAAGGATGCGGAGAAATACGCGCCGCTGGAATCCATGGGCTGGCAGCGCGCCTACCGCACCGGCGACCACGTGCGCTTGGAAGAAGACGGCCTGTATTTTGTGGGCCGCGTGGATGACCAGGTAAAGATTGGCGGGCGCCGCATTGAGCTGGGTGAGGTGGACGCGAACGTCGCCGCGTTGGATAACGTCTATAACTCCGCTGTGGCCGTGCAAAAGACCCCCGGCGGCGAATCCGTGCTGGTGGGGTATGTCTCGCTGGAAGATGAGGCGCGCGGTTTTAACCACGGCGTGGCCCACGAACGCCTGGCGGAAACCATGCCCGCGGCGCTGGTCCCGCGCATCTGCGTGATGGATGAGCTGCCGGTGCGCACCTCCGGCAAGGTGGATAAGAAGGCCCTGCCGTGGCCGCTACCCGGCGTCGGCGTGGAATCGACCACGCTGACAGAGACCGAGAAGTGGCTCGCCGAGCTCTGGGTCGAGACCCTCGGCGTCTCCGTGGAGGATGAGAACGCCGATTTCTTCGACCTTGGCGGTACCTCCCTGGCCGCGGCGACGCTGGTGGGCCACATCCGCGATCGCTACCCCACCGTGGCCGTGCGCGATCTCTATGACCACCCGCGCCTGGGTTCGCTGGCAGAGCTCATCGCCGGCGCCGAACCGCGCCCCGAAGCGGAGCAACAAAAACCGCTGCGTGAGGTCACGCCCGTGGGCGCGAAGACCCGCGTGGCCCAAACGCTGTTGCAGATCCCCGCCATGACGCTGGCGGCGACCACCTGGCTAGCCTGGCTCATGCTGGGCTCGACCGTGGCCTCTGCCCTGGGCGTTACTTGGGCGCAGTCCTTCCCGTGGTGGCTGGTCATTGCGCTAGTGCTCATCTTTGCCACGCCGCTGGGCCGCATCCCCATCGGCGGCTTTGGCGCGCGCCTGATTACCGCAGGCATCACGCCCGGCGATTACCCGCGCGGTGGTTCGACCCACCTGCGCATCTGGGCCGCGGAGCGGTGGGCCGATGCCTCCGGTTCGCGCTCGATTGCCGGTGCCACCTGGGTCAATAACTACGCCCGCGCCTTGGGCGTGAAGATGAAGCGCGGGGTGGATCTACACTCGCTACCGCCGGTAACGGGCCTGCTCACCTTGGGCAAGCACGCCGCCGTGGAACCCGAGGTCGATCTCACCGGCTACTGGCTCGACGGCGACGTACTCCACGTTGGTGCCATCGATATCAAGGAAGGCGCCCGCGTGGGAGCGCGCTCCACCCTGCTGCCCGGCACCGTGGTGGGCAAGTACGCCCACGTGGAGGCGGGTTCCACCGTTACCGGCCGCAAGAAAATCAAGGACGGCCAGCGTTGGTCCGGCTCGCCCGCCAAAAAGGTGGGCCGCTCCAAGCACCGCTTCCCCTCCAAGCCACCAAAGCGCCGCCCCTGGTGGGTAGCCATTTACGGTGCAACCTCGCTCTTCCTGGCCGCGCAGCCACTCATCGCGGTGCTTGTCGGCGCCATCGTGGATTTGGCGCTGTTGCATTCCACGGCCGGCAACCGCTTCATCGGCGCGGTGCTCTTCGCTCCCCTCGCGGCACTCGTGGCCTTTGCCACCTACATGCTGCAGACCTGGCTGGGCGTGCGCATATTGTCCATCGGCATCTCGCCCGGCGTGAACCCGGTGCGCTCTGCTGCCGGTTGGCGCCTCTGGGCCATCGAGCGCCTCATGGATGAGGCCCGCACGCAGCTCTTCCCGCTATATGCTTCGCAGCTGACCCCGCGGTGGTTGCGCGCTTTGGGCGCGCGCATAGGCGCCAACGTGGAGATTTCCACTGCCGTGATGATCCCCGCGCTTACCGATGTCAAAGACGGCGCCTTCCTTGCCGATGACACCATGATCGGTGGTTACGAGCTCGGCGGCGGGTGGATCCACACCGGGGAGACCAAGGTGGGCAAGCGCTCCTTCGTGGGCAATTCAGGCATCACCGCACCCGGCCGCAAGCTATCCAAGAATTCCTTGGTCGCCGTGCTTTCTTCCACGCCGAAGAAGACCAAATCGGGAGCCAACTGGTGGGGCTCGCCGCCAGAGCGCATGCGCCGCGTCACCGCCCAAATCGACGCCCCCGGCGAGTCCGCTGAAGCGCTAACCTATAACCCCGGCTTCAAGCTCAAGGCCGCCCGCGGTGTTGTGGAAACCATGCGCCTGCTGGCACCGATGTTTTCTGCCATGCTGTTGGCCGCCACCCTGGGGACGCTGTATTACCTGCTTGCCGATGTCGGCTTCCCCACCACCTGGGCCCTTTCCGGCCTCGTGCTCATGGCCATGGGCGCTATCGCCATAGCGGTGACCATCGCCGTGAAGTGGATCTGCGTGGGCACCCACAGCGCGGCCGACCACCCGCTGTGGAGCGCCTTCGTCTGGCTCAACGAGCTACAAGACACCTTCGTAGAGGTCGTCGCCGCCCCGTGGTTCTTCCAGCACACCTACGGCACAGGAGAGATCAACCTGGGCCTGCGGGGGCTGGGCGTGGACATTGGCAAGGGCGCCTGGATCGATTCCTACTGGTTCCCCGAAACCGATCTCTGCCACGTCGGCGCCGGTGCCTCCGTGGGGCCCGGCACCGTGGTGCAGACCCACCTCTTCCAGGACCGCGTGATGAGCCTGGATACCGTCACCATCGAGGCCGGCTCCACGCTCGCCTCCCACTCGGTGGCGCTACCCGCCTCGCTCATTGGTAAATCCAGCACCGTCGGCCCCGGTTCCCTGGTCATGCGCGGCGACCGCGTCCCCGCCAACGCCACCTGGCAGGGCAACCCCATTGAGCCGTGGGGATAGCCCACGCCTGGATCCGGAGTTATGTAAGCAAAAGACCCCTCCTCAGCCAAGCCGCTGAACGGTTGACCACCACGAGGAGGGGAATACTATACCGAGTATAATCGGACGTGCCGCCTCAATCAAAAATATTTTTAAAGAGCCTTTAAGTTGGTAGCCATGAGTAGTAAACGGATTAAAAAAGAGTGGTTATCAGAAAACAGGTTGGAGCCCTACCTTACAAAAACTGGTGGATCCACAGATAAGGCTTTTGAGCTCTACGAACTCGATCGCCACCTTAGTGCTTCCCTTTTTCATGAGATAGCCTTCATCGAAGTAGCATTACGTAACTCAGTTTCTGGATATCTCAGCTCCGAATACGGAGATGATTGGTATTGCAAGCTCGAGATGGGGTTCGATAAACGGGTTCGAGACAATATCACAGAAGCATGGAATAGCCTGCCAACAGACTTCACCAAGAATACCGAACGAAGCAAAAGGCTGGGAGGACGGGTCATTGCTGCTTCCATGTTTAGAACTTGGACAAATATCCTCGATACAGGAGGCTCCACGGGCTTACCAGCCCCTTTCAACAATGCTGATCATGACAGAATTTGGTCCCGCCAAGCCTTAATTTCTGTCTTTCCAGGTGCGAATTCAGTAGCTCGGAAGAAAGATCCTGAATTTTCCACTCACGGTCTGACCCGTAAGTGGGTTCATTCCAAAATCCTCGAGATAAAGAAAATTAGAAATAGGGTTGCGCATCACGAGTCTGTAGTCCTTCGCGGCATCCCTGTCACGGGCACAGATACTCGATTACGGCCTAGAGAATGCCACGAGGCCTGCCAAGATGTAGCAGCGATGTTGGACCGTGATTTAGCCTCTTACCTCACGGAAAACCTGCCCACAACAGCAATTCTCACCGAGTTGGACACCTTCTACGCAAGTCTAAATAATTCAAACAAATCATAAATGACCCACCTTCCCTAGGTCGCTAAAGCCTAAGTACCAACCCAACGACAGGGAAAGCAGGTCATTGTGTGCCGGGCCTATTAAACCCGAGACACGCTATCTTCTACACGTGGCGGTCCAGCCAATCCACAACGGTATCGAGGGCCTGATCAGCGGCGGGCTCGTTAAATACCTCGTGCTTCTGGCCCTCCCAGTTGATGTATTCCACATCTTCAGAGGAAATGGAGTTGTACCAGTCCTGGGAGAAGTACGGCGGAACAATGCCGTCCTTGGTGCCGTGCATGATAAGCGTCGGCGCGGTGAACAAGTCCGCATTGACGGCATCATAGGTTGCAATAGCACCCAGCTGCAGCGCGGTACCGGCGCTGGTCTTCTGCGCGATAAGCGGGCTGGTAGCGTACTCGTCCTTCACGGCCTGGCTGGTGGAAATGCCCTCCGTGAACGGGTTAGACAACATGACCTTCTTAGAAAGCTCCGGCGACTGCGCACCAATGTGGGTGCGGTGCGGGATTAGGTTCTGCGCGTAGTTGGCGTTAAAGCTGGTGATATCCGCCAGCGGCAGGCGCTCGAACAGGGTGGGGTCGAGCTGCTTTTGCACCTCAGAAATTTCTTCTGGGGTGACGGTCTGGCCGGTTGCCTTCTTACCGGAAAGGTTCAATGGTGCACCGCCACCATTGGTGATGATGCCATCGACCTTGCCAGGTTCACGGATACCGTACGCCTGCACGGTCAGCGAGCCCATGGAGTGACCCAACAGGAAGGTCTTTACATCGGGGTGCTCGCCCTTGGCCATATCGACGACGCGGTCGAAGTCATTGAGGATGTACTGGAAGTTATCAATGTGCCCCAGCGGCGTGCTGCCGGATGCAGATTTACCGTGTCCACGGTGGTCCAGGCGGTAGACGTTGTATCCGGCATCCAGCAGGCGCTTGGCCACGTAGTCATAGCGCCCAGAGTGTTCAGAGACGCCATGGGCCAATACGACATTGCCACGCGGGTTTTCTACCAGCTGCTTGCGGTAGTAGATCTTCACGCCTTCGCCATCGTGGCTATCAAAGTAGCCGTCTTCATCGGCAATCTGCTTATCAGACACCGTCGAACGGCCAAGCACGTCGGTCTTATCGGCCGCTGCCTCCGCGGCTGCTTCGCCGCCACCGGCAAATGCGGTGGCAGTGAGCGTTCCCGATACTGCAATCGGTGCCATGGATACAGCGGTCGCGGTAGCCAAGACACACAGTTTCTTCCTTATCATGTACATACTCCTTAGATGTGGGTTATGCCACGCATACGGGCAAGATGACTCTTAGGTCACCCTAATAGTAGTTTCCCCGGGAACGTAACTCAAGAAGTTTTTATTTATGGCTGCTGATTCCCTAATAAATATCCGCATGAGTCACGCCCTCGCCACAGCTACGGTTCAGCCGTGAAGGCCATAGACACAGCAAAGCGGGAAGACCGATTATCACGATCTTCCCACTACAAAAGGCGCTAAGACTTAAAGCTACTAATCACCAATCTGGTCGCGCCCACGCTTAACAATGTTCGTGTCCGGCTCCCCCACCAATTCATGGTCCTTGTTGGTGTACTCGAATTTCGAGAGCACATAGCGCATCGCATTGACACGAGCGCGCTTCTTGTCATTGGACTTGATGGTAATCCACGGCGATTCTTCCGTATCCGTATAGCGGAACTGCTCTTCCTTCGCGCGCGTGTAGTCATCCCACTTATCCAGGGAAGCCAGGTCCATCGGCGAGAGCTTCCACTGGCGCACCGGATCAATCTGGCGGATGGCAAAGCGCGTGCGCTGTTCCTTCCTAGTAACCGAGAACCACAGTTTGGTTAACGAGATACCCGATCCCAAGAGCATGTTTTCCAACATGGGTACCTCGCGCAGGAACTCCGCATGCTGGGACTCGGTGCAAAAGCCCATAACCCGTTCCACACCGGAGCGGTTGTACCAGGAGCGGTCAAAAAAGACGATCTCTCCCGCAGCAGGGAAATGCTCGATATAGCGCTGGAAGTACCACGACGTGGATTCGCGCGGTGAAGGCTTCTCCAAAGCCACGGTGCGCGCACCACGCGGGTTCAGGTGCTCATTAAAGCGCTTGATGGTACCGCCCTTGCCAGCAGCATCGCGGCCCTCAAATAGGATGATATGGCGCTGGCCGGTTTCCTTGGTCCAGTTCTGCCACTTCAAAAGCTCAATCTGCAGCGAGCGCTTAATAGTGTCGTATTCATCACGCGTCATGCGCTCGTCATAAGGATAATTCTCACGCCACGTCTCCACGGGAGAACCATCCGGCATGATCAGCGACGGATCGTCTTCATCCGCTCCATCGACGACAAAGCCGTCCGTCTTTGCAAGGTCAATCTCAGGGAGTTCGTCGTCTTTAATATCAGCCATGCACTTAGTGTAACCCGTTCGATGGCTTCTAGCGCGCCAAAAGGCAACGCCGCCCCTGCATACAGGTATATAAAACAGAAAACGAAAAATGACCTGCCCCAAACGGGACAGGTCATTCTACTTCAGGAGCTTTATAAGCTCACTTTAGAAGGCTGTTCTTACTGGAACATGCCGAGCAGCTTGGAAGCAGCGTCAGCGATGTTCAAGAACGGTTCGAACGCCTTGTAGATAGCCTCACCGAAGGTGTAGAGGTTAGAAGCAAAGGAAGAAAGTTGCTCTTGCATTGTGTCTCCTTAAAAAGAATTAAATTAGAATTCGTATACGTTCTGGTGGCTGGAACCAGCGAAGAGCGGGAAGTTGGAGCTTACCGCACCGAAGCTCTCCTTACCAGTGGTGACGAGGGAGTGAACAGCCTCGACAATGTTGTGCCACTGGGTCCAAGTGGTAACGAAGTTGTCCAGGTGCATCTGGATGGTGGAGAGATCCATAATTGAACTCCTAAAGTATGTCCGAAGCTTTCTGCCCCGGAGGGGTTTGCAGTTTGCAGACACCCTCAGTGGGCGTCACAAGAGATATTTTGGCACAACTTCGATTGAAAGCAAGTCCACTTCGCGGAAAATTTTCGCCTTTTTCGACTTGCACTGAAATGGTCCTGTTTTTTATATAGATACGCGATGGAATTTATGACGTCCAGACAAGGCTGTGAGCTGCGGTTTTAGTATTCCCGCACCGCGATTTAGTTAATTTCGGGTGAACACTGTAACACCCGAGGGTGCAAATACCGATATACATAACTCTCTAATGTCTGTAGACGCAGCCAAAATTTTCTTGCGCCTATCGCCCGCTCCAGTACCCACATCGGGGGGTATTGTGACGTATGTGGCTGATGTTATCAGGTAAGGGGACACTTATTTAGCCTCAGTCACCTAGTTTTCGGCGCTCCATGAAGAAGCTGTCATGACTCAAGAAAGACGCCAATGACTAGCATTTTCGTCGTTTATGCCGCGATTCAACGAAATTTCATCGTTGCAGTAACACGACAAGCGCACAGAATGCCTTAGACACGCCGAAGCGCCCCACCATTGTGCGGTATATGCACATTGAAGGGGCGCATTGACACTTACCGTGCCTCCGCTAAGGCCTTGACACGTATACCTCTTATATCGCCTGAGAGGCGTATATAAGGGCTATACGGCAGGCTTTCTAGGCTCTTAGCCTAGAAGCCCATGCCGCCCATAGCGTCAGCGTCAGGCATAGCGTTGTTGGAGCCGGCAGGCTCTGGCTTATCAGCCACAACGGCCTCGGTGGTCAGGAACAGTGCTGCAATGGATGCAGCGTTCTGCAGTGCGGAGCGGGTGACCTTAACCGGGTCATTGATGCCGGATTCCATGAGGTTGACGTACTCACCGGTGGCGGCGTTGAGGCCCTCGCCGGCAGGCAGGCCGGAGACCTTGTCGGCCACCACGCCAGGCTCGAGGCCAGCGTTGTGAGCGATCTGCTTGAGCGGTGCAGACAGTGCCTCGCGGACGATCTTCACGCCGGTTGCTTCATCGCCTTCAGCCTCGATGGAATCTAGAACGGAAGCGGCCTGCAGTAGGGCAACGCCACCGCCGGCGACGATGCCTTCTTCTACAGCCGCCTTGGCGTTGCGGACGGCATCCTCGATGCGGTGCTTGCGCTCCTTGAGCTCAACCTCGGTAGCGGCACCAACCTTGAGGACGGCAACGCCGCCGGAAAGCTTAGCCAAGCGCTCCTGCAGCTTCTCGCGGTCGTAGTCGGAATCGGAGTTCTCGATCTCAGCGCGGATCTGCTTGATGCGGCCGTCGATCTGCTCCTGGGTTCCGGCGCCCTGGACGATGGTGGTCTCGTCCTTGGTGACAACAACCTTGCGGGCTTGGCCCAAGTACTCCAGCTCGGCGGTCTCGAGGGAGAGGCCAACTTCTTCGGAGATGACCTGGCCGCCGGTCAGGATGGCCATATCCTGCAGGGTGGCCTTGCGGCGATCACCGAAGCCCGGAGCCTTCACGGCAACGGACTTGAAGGTGCCGCGGATTTTGTTAACCACGAGGGTGGACAGGGCTTCGCCCTCAACGTCCTCGGCGATGATCAGCAGTGGCTTGCCGGACTGCATGACCTTCTCCAGCAGTGGGACAAGGTCCTTGATGTTGGAGATCTTGGAGGACACCAGCAGGATGTATGGGTCCTCAAGGACTGCCTCCTGGCGCTCCATATCGGTGGCGAAGTAGCCGGAGATGTAGCCCTTATCAAAGCGCATGCCCTCAGTAACCTCGAGGTCCACGCCAAAGGTATTGGACTCTTCCACGGTGATAACGGAATCCTTGTTTACGGAACCGTTGCCCACGGTGTACATAGCTTCAGCGATCTTCTCACCGATTGCCGGGTCTGCAGCGGAAATACCAGCGGTGGTGGCGATCTGCTCTTGGGTTTCTACTTCCTTTGCGGAAGACAGCAGGGAGTCCACAACCTTCTTGGTTGCGGTCTCGATGCCGCGCTTGATGCCCATGGGGTTGGAACCAGCGGCTACGTTGCGCAGGCCTTCGCGGACGAGTGCCTGTGCCAGAACGGTTGCGGTGGTGGTGCCGTCGCCGGCGACGTCATCAGTCTTCTTGGCAACTTCCTTGACCAGCTCGGCGCCGATCTTCTCGTAGGCATCCTCGAGTTCGATTTCGCGAGCGATGGAAACGCCGTCATTAGTAATGGTCGGTGCGCCCCAGGACTTTTCCAGGACGACGTTGCGGCCCTTAGGTCCGAGGGTGACCTTGACTGCGTCAGCCAGAGTATTCAGGCCGCGCTCAAGGCCGCGGCGGGCCTCTTCATCAAAAGCGATAATCTTTGCCATAGTGTTTGTGCTCCTTGGATTTATTGAGGACGACACTCACGTCTTTCTCGCTGCGGACGCCCGCGACGGCATGGCTGGTGAGTGTGGACCAACCTCAACCACAACGATGGAGATTTATCTAGCACTCATTCTGTGCGAGTGCTAACGACTATTCTGGCACTCTCCTACCCCGACTGCAAGGTGCAACGCGCTTGCCTCTAGCGATCTGGCACCTCCCGCAGAGGCACCAGATGCATGCGTACATATCCGTATATATAAGGAGTGGCCCGATGAGGGCCACGCGTAAACGGGACTAGCGATTGTCCGCTCGGGCCTTGTCAGGGGTCTCGGTCTGCTCAGGGGCTTGCACCTTGCGCGCGGTCCAGCGGTAGATGAAGCTGAGCGCCGCGATAAATAGCACGATGCCGAGCACCGTCGCGGAGGTACCGCCGGAAAAGACCTCCAGCGGGCTATCCCCGCCGGAAGCGGCGATAATGGCGGCGTTGACCACGCCGAAGAGGGACTCGCCCACGATGAGACCGGTGGCCAGAAGCGTACCCATGCGCTTGGCAAAATCCGGGCGGGATTGGCGTGCGGCCCACTTGTTATAGAAGGTACCCAGGATGGCGCCGATGGGAATGACGACGGTGAGCGCGGCCGGAAGATACATGCCCATGCCAACAGCCAGTGGGGACAGCGACCCCTTGGAGGTGAACTTGTGCAAGCACTCATCCACGACAATAAGGACGGCGCCAATCCCCATGCCGGTAAAGATAAGGCTCCAGTTCAGCGAGTTTTCAAAAATGCCGGAGGCCACCGAGGACATCAGGGCGGCTTGTGGGGCAGCAAGGGCATCCTCGCCGGCACCTTCCATACCCTGGAAACCGAATCCGGTGAGCATGAGCTGCAGGATGGGCGGGATCACCAGGGAGCCGAAGACCACGCCGATGATCAGCGCCACCTGCTGTTTCCACGGGGTAGCGCCAACCAGCTGGCCGGTCTTTAAATCCTGCAGGTTGTCATTGGAAATGGTGGCGATGCCAAAGACGATGGCCGCGGTAAAGAGCGTATAGGCCACCAGGGAGAGCGGCTCCGCGCTGCTGCCGCGGGTCACGGCCGCGATGACTAACGATGCAGTAAGCACCGCGATCACGCCAATGGAGGAAATCGGCGAGTTGGAGGCACCGATCAAACCAGCCATATAACCGCACACGGAGGCAATGATTAGGCCAACCAGCAGGGTAAAGACCACAGAGACGGTAATGAGCACCACCATGTGATCATGAATATCGGTACCTTGCACGAAGTCCCAGAGCAATAGCGCGATGGGCACCATCAGCACCACAATCGTGGTCACAACGTACGGGAACGGGATATCGCGCTCGGTGACATCGACCGTGCCGCCGGATTTGCGGGTGCGCGATGAGGCCAAGGACTGGCGAATGCCCACCGTGATGGGGCCTGCGATCTTGATAAGCGTCCAGATAGCGGCGATGGCCATGGTGCCCACGCCGATGAACCGGATGTCATCGGCGAAGGTGGGATCGACGACATCGGCTAGCGCGGCAGCAGAGCCCACATCGCCGGAAGTGCGGATGGGCAGCAGGACGAAGTAGGAGATGACCACGCCGACCAGCATCGCAATACCCACCGGCAGGCCCACCAGGTGGCCGACGCCAATGAGAGCGGTGGACAGGCTCGCGCCCAGCGTGGTGGCACCGGAGCCGAGCTTGAAATAGGTAGAAACCTCAGCGGCCGCGGCCTTCATCGAGGTCAATAGTGCCATCGCGGCGGAGACCAAGCCGCCGACGACGATAACGCGCAAGCCCTTGGCATTCTCCCCGTGACTGGCGCCGTCGCCGCTTTCATCACCAACCCGGAGGACCTCCGCGGCGGCAACGCCTTCCGGATAAGGAAGATCGGAGCCGGTCACCAGCGCGCGGCGCAGCGGGATGGAATACATCACGCCCAGCACGCCGCCGATGATGCAGACGCCTGCGGTTTTGAAAAATCCGAAGCCCTGCCAATAGCCCACCATGACCAGGCCGGGCAGGACGAAGATGATGGCGGACAACGTGCCTGCGGCCGAGGCAATGGTCTGCACAATGTTGTTTTCTTTGATGTTGTGCCCGGCAAACCGGCGCAACACCGCCATGGAAATCACGGCGGCGGGAATAGAGGTGGCAAACGTCAGGCCCACCTTCAGGCCCAGGTAGACGTTAGCGGCGGTAAAAATGAGGGTAATCAGGCCGCCGATGATGACCCCGCGCAGGGTCAACTCGGGCAGGCTGGCCTGCGAACCGGCGGCGGGAGCTTGCGTAGACGCCATGCCAGGTCCTTTCTAGTATTGCTTCACTGTTTTTAATCTCAACCATCTTCGCGTCGGCCACCGGAAGGTACCTGGCGGGAAGATGGGGAAAATTCTAGGCCACCGCAGCCCCGCGTACCTATTCCATTTAATTTATGGCTTACTTTATGGCCCGCGCACGGCAGGGTACCGTGGGGTGCATGACAAATATCATTGACAGCGTACGCAGTGACCGCGACACCATCTTCCGCCAGCTCAGCGAGCTCGTGGCATTCAACTCCGTCCACAATGAGCCAGGTTTGGAAGACCAGGCTCAGGGCGCAAGCCAGTGGGTAAAGGCCGCGCTGGAAGAGGCCGGGGCAACGGTAGAAACCATCACCACCGCGGATGGTTCCACCGCCATTTTGGGCGAGCGCAAGGGCGAGGAAGGCGCTAAAACCGTCCTGTTGTACTCGCACTACGATGTCGTGCCCGCCGGAGACCGCGCGGCCTGGGAATCCGATCCGTTCACCTTGACCGAGCGCGCCGATGCCGAGGGCACCACCCGCTGGTACGGCCGCGGCGCGGCGGACTGCAAGGGCAATGTGGCCATGCACCTGGCAGCCCTGCGAGCACTGGAAGCCAATGGCGGCACGAAGGTGAACCTGAAGTACCTCATCGAGGGCTCCGAGGAGCGCGGCGGCGAGGGCCTGTCCCAGCTCATCAAGGACCGCCCGGAGCTTTTCGCTGCCGATGCCATCCTGATCGCGGATGCCGGCAATGCCGCCGTGGGCCAACCCACCTTGACCACCTCCCTGCGCGGCGGCGCGCAGATTGAGGTCGAGGTCAATACCCTGGCCGCGCCCGTACACTCCGGCCAATTCGGCGGCGCGGCCCCGGATGCGGTGAAGGCGCTCATGCGCACGCTGGATTCGCTGACGGATGAATACGGCCGCACCACCATCGATGGCGTGGATACCAGCGCCCACTGGCAAGGCCAGGAATACCCGGCCGAGGCCTTCCGCGGCGATGCGCAGCTGCTCGAGGGCACCGAGATCATGGGATCCAAGGACCCGGAGGGTGCTACCCCGGTGGCGGATATGGTGTGGTCCCGCCCGGCCCTTTCCGTAACCGGCTTTACCTCTACCCCGGTGGCTGAGGCCGTCAACGCCGTGCCCGCTACCGCGGCCGCCAAGCTGAACCTGCGCGTTCCAGCAGGCACCGATGCCCGCGCCATCGGCGAGGCCGTCTGCGAGCACGTGAAGAACCACGCCCCGTGGGGCGCGCACGTCAAGGCTGAGGTCGTGGAGGCCAATGCCGGTTTCTCTACCGACCCGGAAAAGCCCGCCGTGGCACTGTTGGGCCAGTGCCTCTCCGAGGCCTACGGCAAGGACACCGCAGCCCAAGGCATGGGCGGTTCCATCCCGCTGACCACCGAGCTGCAAGAGGCACACCCCAACGCGGAAATCGCCCTCTACGGCGTGGAGGAGCCCAAGTGCACCATCCACTCCGCCAATGAGTCCGTCGATCCCACCGAGATCGAACACGTCGCCGCCGCGGAGGCTCTTTTCTTGCAGCGCTACGCTTAAAAAAGCGCGCAATGGCGGCATATAATACTGTGCACGAAAAGTAATCTTTCGAAGTTGTGGAAAAACCGGTAAACTTTTGACGAGTTGACCCCGTTTCCGGCCACGCTACTTGCACAAGTGGGACAGTTCGTACTCGGCCGAGTGCGAACTGTCTTGGTGTGTATATGCTCCCGGCGCATATGCCCACGCACCGCGGCACCGAGGGTCTGAGAACTTGACACAACCTAAGGAGCGCAGATTCCAACGTGCTAATACTTCTGGGTGCCCTCATCGTTGCCACCGTGGTTGCACCGCTGCTCATCATGAATGTGGGCCGCCCAGCCTTTGGTTTATTGGCAATAGTTCCCGGTGTCGGTTTCGTGTGGACCCTCGCGCACTTTGCCCGGGGTACCTTCCGCGATGGCGGCACGCTGAATTACACCATCGAGTGGATGCCGGCCGCGCACCTCGCCGTGGATCTGCGCATGGATGCCCTAGGCGGGCTCTTTAGCCTTATTATCCTGGGCATGGGCGCGTTGGTCTTGCTGTATTGCTGGGGTTATTTCGATTCCACGCGGCGCCGCCTTGCCATGTTCGCCGGCCAAATGGTGGGCTTTGCCACCGCCATGTTTGGGTTGGTCACCTCCGATAGCCTGCTGCTCATGTACGTCTTCTGGGAGATCACCTCCCTCTTGTCGTACCTATTGGTCAGCTACTATGCCGAGCGCGCCTCCTCGCGCCGCGCTGCACAGCAGGCCCTTATGGTCACGGTCTTGGGTGGCCTGTCCATGCTGATGGGCATCTGCCTGCTCGGCCGGCAGACCGGGGCGTGGACATTTAGCGAAATCCACGCCTACGATCATTTCCCCCAAACGCCATACGTCACCGTCGCCATCGTGCTCATCCTGGTCGGCGCGCTGACCAAGTCCGCCATCGTGCCGGCGCACTTCTGGCTACCGGGTGCCATGGCCGCGCCGACGCCGGTCTCGGCGTACCTGCACTCCGCGGCCATGGTCAAGGCCGGAATCTACCTGGTCGCGCGCCTGGCACCGGATATGTACGAGGTCGCCACCTGGCACCTCGTGGTCATTTCCTTAGGCGTCTTTACCATGCTGCTCGGCGGCTGGATGGCGCTGAAACAAAAGGACCTCAAGCTCATTTTGGCCTATGGCACGGTCTCCCAGCTGGGCTTTATTACCTCCATCGTGGCGGTTGGCTCCCGGGAGGCCATGCAGGCGGGCCTGGCGCTGACCTTTGCTCACTCGCTCTTCAAGGCTGCACTGTTCATGGTGGTCGGCGCCATCGACCACTGCTCAGGCACGCGCGATATTACGAAGCTATCCGGCCTCGGCCGCAGGCAGCCCTTCCTTTACAGCCTCGCCCTAATCTCCGCCCTGTCCATGGCGGGCGTTCCCCCGCTCTTTGGTTTTGTGTCCAAGGAGGCCGTGCTGGAATCCACCATGCACGAAGGACTGCTCATTGGCATGCCGCGCAATATGATCCTGGTGGCCTATGTGGCAGGTTCCATCCTCACCATGGCCTATGCCCTGCGCTTTTTGTGGGGCGCGTTTGCCTCCAAGAACCTCCCGCACGATAAGGACGGCGTCTCTGCGGCCGTGGCCACGATGCACAAGGTCAACGTGGGCCTGTGGCTCGCCCCGGCCGTGCTCACCGCGCTGACTATCGCGCTTGGCCTCGCGCCGCAGGCGCTCTCGGCGGCCATCGATCAGCACCTCGATTCCACCTTCGGGGCAGGCGAGCACCACGGCCTGGCCCTCTGGCACGGGTGGTCGGTGACCTTGGGCGTATCCGCCATCATCATCGTGGCCGGCATCATCGTCCACTGGCGCCGCCAGGTGCTGGAGCAATGGCAGTTTGCGTACCCCGCGCTTGGCGATGCCGACGCCGTCTACGACAAGGTCATCTCCACCCTGCGCAAGCTCTCCCTGCGCACCACGGCCGTGACCCAGCGCGGTTCGTTGCAGCTCAACCTGACCGTCATCTTCGCCACCCTCATGGTGCTGCCGCTGACCATGCTGATTACCGGTGATCTCACGGATATCCGCATGGTGGTTGCAGAAAATCCCTGGCAGATTGTCGCCGCCATCATCATGATGGTGGCCGCCATTGCCGCCACGGTGACTGATAACCGCTTGTCCGCCGTCATCATCGTCGGCATTACCGGCTATTCCTTGTCTTTCGTCTTTGCCATCCATGGTGCCCCGGACTTGGCGCTGACCCAGCTGCTCACGGAAACCATCATCATGGTGCTATTCATGCTGGTGCTGCGCCGCATCCCGGCGTCTACCGAGTGGAAGCAGGACCCGAAGATGGGCCGCCTGCGCGCCTGGCTCTCCGTCGGCACCGGCTTGACCGTCACCATCGTGGCGATGTTCGCCATCAACGCGCGCTCGGCCGAGCCCATCTCGCAGTACATGCCGGAGCTGGCAAAGGAGATTGGCCACGGCGCCAATGCCGTCAACGTCTTGCTGGTGGACCTGCGCGCCTGGGATACCTTTGGTGAGATCACGGTGATCATCATCGCCGCGCTCGGTGTGGCCTCCCTGATTTACCGCACGCAATCCTTCTCTAGGGACAGCCGCCGGCCTACCCTGCAGGTCACGGGCCGGCGCTGGCTGGCCGCGGGCGCGGAATCGGAGCAGGCGCTCAACCGCTCGCTGATGATCGATGTCTCCACCCGCGTGCTCTTCCCCTCCATGATGGCGCTGTCCTTCTACTTCTTCTTCGCCGGGCACAATGCGCCAGGCGGCGGCTTCGCCGGTGGCCTTGTGGCCGCACTCGCACTCATCCTGCGCTACCTGGCCGGTGGCCGCGCGGAGCTCGATGAGGCCCTGCCCATCGATGCCGGGCGCACCATGGGCGCTGGCCTCACCTTCTCCGCCCTGGCGGTGGTGGTGCCGATGTTCTTTGGCTACCCGCCGCTTACCAGCGGATATACCTCGCCCGAAATCCCGCTTATCGGCGCGGTCTCGCTGCCTTCGGCGCTGGTCTTTGACCTGGGCGTCTACCTCATCGTCGTGGGGCTCACGCTCTACGTGCTCAGCTCGCTCGGCGCCAAGCTGGATGAGGAAGAAGAGATGCGTAAGCAGCGCGCCCGCGACCGCGCCCGTTCGCTTGCGCGGAAGAACCGGGAGCGCAGCACCAAGCAGAAGGCCCAAAGGGCGCAAAAACAAGAGAAGAAACAAGAAAAGGTACCAGCCGCAACGAGCCCCTCCGGCACAGATTCCGGGGACAACGCAGGAAAGGAGAAATAAATGCAAGCCAACCTCTTCCTCCTGCTCGCCGCCGGAGTGATGGTTTCTGCGGGCATCTACCTCTTGCTCGATCGCGCCATGACCAAGATGCTGCTCGGGCTGCTCTTGCTGGGCAATGGCGCCAACCTCTTCATGCTGCAGGCCGGTGGCCCGGCGGGCTCGCCGCCCATCGATGGCCGCGAGGCCCAGCCTTATGGCAGCGATATTGCGGATCCACTTACCCAAGCGATGATCCTTACCGCCATCGTCATCTCCATGGCGCTAACGGCCTTCATCCTCACCTTGGCCTACCGCCAGTACCGCTACCGCACCGCCGACGTCATTGAAGATGACGCCGAAGACACCGCGATTGCCGCCAAGGCCTCCAAGCCCGGCAATGCCGCGGCGAGCGCGGATCATGATGCCTCCAATGACCCCGCCACCGGGCGGGCCACCAAGGAAGGCGATAATTTCGGCCCCGAGTCCTTCGAGGAGCCAGTGAAGGGAGCCGAAGATGACTGAGCCATTCCACCAGGCGGCCGAGGCGATGTACCCGTATGTCGGCGCCCTCATCCCGCTGCCGGTTATCATCCCGGCCGTGGCCGCGGCGCTCTCGCTGCTTTTTGCCCGCATGCCTAATGTGCAGCGCCAGATCGCCTTTTTCTCCCTGCTGATTACGGCTGCGGTGAACGCGAGCCTGATCATAATAGTGGATTTCCATGGCATACAGACGCTGCAAATTGGCGGCTGGGATGCGCCGGTGGGCATCACGTTGGTAGCGGACCGGCTCTCCACGATGATCCTCTTTACCTCGTCTGTGGTGCTGTTCTCCGTTATCTGGTACGCCATTTCCCAGGGTGTGCGCGATGGCACCAAGGACGAACCGGTCGCGGTCTTCTTGCCCACCTACATGTTGCTGACCATGGGCGTAAATATCTCCTTTTTGGCCGGCGACTTGTTTAACCTGTACGTCGGCTTCGAGGTCTTCCTTGTGGCCTCGTATGTGCTGTTGACCTTGGGGGCATCGGCAGGCCGCGTGCGCGCCGGCGTGGGTTATGTGATGGTCTCGATGGCCTCATCCATGATCTTCCTGCTGGCGCTGGCATATGTCTATGCCTCCGTCGGCACCATGAACATGGCGCAGATTGGCCAGCGCATGCAGGACATCCCGGAGGGCACCCGCACCGCCATCTTCGCCACCTTGCTCGTGGCCTTTGGCATTAAGGCCGCGGTGGTGCCGCTAGCCGCCTGGCTGCCGGACTCCTACCCCACCGCGCCCTCGCTGGTGACGGCCGTCTTCGCCGGCCTGCTGACCAAGGTCGGTGTGTACGCGATCATCCGCGCGCGCACGTCCATCTTTACCAATGGTGGGCTCGATACCGTGCTGATGTGGGTGGCGCTGGCCACCATGCTGGTGGGCATCCTGGGCGCCATCGCGCAGACCGATATTAAGCGTCTGCTGTCCTTTACCCTGGTCAGCCACATCGGTTATATGATCTTTGGCGTCTCCTTGGGCACCGCCCAGGGGCTATCCGGCGCCATTTTCTACGCCATCCACCACATTCTGGTGCAGACCGCGCTTTTCTTGGTCGTCGGCCTCATCGAGCGCCAGGCCGGTACCTCCTCGCTCCGGCGCCTGGGCTCGCTGATGTATTCCGCCCCGCTTATCGCCGTGCTGTATTTCATCCCGGCCATCAACCTGGGCGGCGTACCGCCGTTCTCTGGTTTCTTGGGCAAGATCATCCTCATTCAGGCAGGCGCCAATGAAGGCTCCTGGCTGGCATGGGTGCTTATCGGTGGCGCACTGGTGACCTCGCTGCTGACTCTTTATGTCATGATGCTGGTCTGGGCCAAGGGCTTCCAGCGCGACCGCGCCGATGCCCCCGAGGGTAACGTCGCCCTGGCTCGCCCCGCCCCGCTTTCCGATATCACCGATGAGGTCGAGTTCTCCTCCCGCCAGGACGTCGGCCGGGTGCCGTTCGGCATGCTGGGTGCCACCGCACTACTGGTCATCGCCTCCACCTCGATTACCTTCCTCGCCGGCCCGATTTCCGGCATTACCTCCCGCGCGGCCGAATCCGCGCAGGATACCTCCATTTATCAGTACGCCGTATTGGGCGAAAACGCCGATAACCCTACCCGGCACCTTGACCAGAAGGAGCGCTACGAAGGCGGCGCGGACTCCTACAAAGAGCGCAGCCACCTGCTGCCGGATCCCGGCCCGGCCCACGATCCGAAATCCGCCGCGCCGGAGACCCCGAGCGCTGAAACGCCGAGTTCGGAGACACCGAGTTCGGAGACGCCGAGCAAGGATGCGCCGGGGAAATCGGGGGCATCGGAAAGCCCTACGCCAGTAAAGAAGGAGGCCCGCGATGACTAAGAGCCGCTTTGCCGGTGTGCGCTACCGTTTCCGGCCGTGGTTTACCGTCTGGATCACGGTCATGTGGTGCATGCTCATGGGCGAAATCACGGTGGGCAATGTGGTCGGCGGCCTCCTCGTCGCCCTGGTCATCGTCTTTGCCCTGCCGCTGCCGGCGATGCCCATTGCCGGCGTCGAGGTCGCGTGGGGCAAATTCTTCCGCTACATGCTCCGCTGGTTCTGGGAGCTGTTTTACGCCTCCCTCAAGGTGGGCTGGCTCGCCTCAAGGCCGCAGCCGCTGCCCAAGACCGCCATCCTGGAATTGCCGATGCGCCTAGAAAATGAGTTCATCCTCTCCCTTGCCGTGACGCTATATAACCTGCAGCCGGGTGGAACGGTGACGGATATTGAC